>NZ_CAUQWC010000036.1:0-19677 GCF_963521695.1 uncultured Microbacterium sp.
TCGGCGGCGAGGGTGAAATTGCCGAGCGACTTCGACATCTTCTGCCCGTCGACGGTGACGAGGCCGTTGTGCACCCAGTAGCGGGCGAAGGCGTCGCCCGCGGCGGTCGACTGCGCGATCTCGTTCTCGTGATGCGGGAATCGCAGGTCGAGCCCGCCGCCGTGGATGTCGAACTCCGCACCGAGGTAGCGACGCGACATCGCCGAGCACTCGATGTGCCAGCCGGGACGACCGTCGCCCCAG
Source organism: uncultured Microbacterium sp. (assembly GCF_963521695.1). Lineage (GTDB taxonomy): Bacteria > Actinomycetota > Actinomycetes > Actinomycetales > Microbacteriaceae > Microbacterium. Next base: position 244 of record NZ_CAUQWC010000036.1, read on the forward strand.
GGCGAGGCCCAGGTGGCCGATGCGGGCTCCCCCGGCTTGCTGCCCTTCCACAGGGCGAAGTCGCGCGGGTCACGCTTGCCGCGCGGGTCGGCGTCGGCCGCGGGCTCCATGGCATCCAGGCTCTGGCGGGTGAGCTCGCCGTAGGCGGGCCACGAACGCACGTCGAAGTACACGTCTCCGGCGGCGGAGTAGGCGTGGCCGCGCTCGATGAGCTCGGCGATGAGCTCCTGCATCTGCGTGACCGACGCGGTGGCGCGCGGTTCGTACGTGGGGGGCAGGATGCCGATGGCGGCGTAGGCCCGCGAGAATTCGAGCTCCATGCGGTACGCGAGCGCCCACCAGGGCTCGGCGTCGGTGGCGTTCGCGAGCACCTTGTCGTCGATGTCGGTGACGTTGCGGACGAACGTGACGCGCCCGAAGCGGTGGGTGAGCCACCGGCGCAACAGGTCGAAGGCGAGGGCTGCGCGCACGTGGCCGATGTGGGGCCCGGACTGCACGGTCGGGCCGCAGACGTAGACGGTGACGTTCGAGGGGTCGAGAGGGACGAAGTCGCGCAGGTCTTGCGCCCTCGAGTCGTACAGCCGAACAGTCACCGCACAAGCCTACCGGCCACCCCGTGCGCGACACCTGGGGGAAACACGCAGCGGCTACGGTGCGGGGTATGCCCCTGCTCATCCGCCCCGACGACCTCACCGGCGCCGAGACCCGCGCACTGGTCGCCGCGCACCTGGCGGGGATGCTCGAGAACACCCCGACCGAGAGCATGCACGCCCTCGATGCCGACCGTCTGAGCGCCGACGGCGTCACGGTCTGGTCGGCGTGGGTCGACGACGAACTGGCCGGAATCGGCGCCTGCAAGGATCTCGGCCGTGACCGAGCCGAACTGAAGTCGATGCGTGTCGTCGAGCGCTTCCTCGGTCAGGGGATCGGCCGGGCGATGCTGCGGCACATCATGGAGGATGCCGCGGAGCGCGGCATCCGGAGCCTGTGGCTCGAGACCGGCAGCACCGACGACTTCGCGGCCGCGCGCGGGCTCTACGCGAGCGAGGGGTTCCGCGAGTGCGACGCGTTCGCGCCTTACCAGCCGGACCCGCTGTCGACGTTCATGACCCGCGAACTCTAGAGCGGCACGACCAGGGCCGTGGCGAAGGCCGCGACCCCCTCGGTGCGCCCGGTGAAGCCGAGACCGTCGGTGGTCGTCGCGCTGACCGACACCGCCGCTCCCCCCAGTGCCGCCGACAGCACTCGCTCGGCCTCGACGCGACGCGCCGCGAACCGGGGGCGGTTGGCCTGCACCTGCACCGAGACGTTCCCGACCCGCCACCCCGCCGCGCGCAGCAGCTCGACCGTGTGCGCGAGGAATGCCTCGGCGTGGGCACCGGCGAACTCGGGACGATCGGTGCCGAAGTGCGTGCCGATGTCGCCCAGTCCCGCCGCCGCCAGCAGGGCGTCGACGATGGCGTGCGCCACCGCATCGCCGTCGGAGTGCCCCGACAGGGCCTGCTCCCCCGGCCATTCGAGGCCCGCCAGCCACAGCGTGCCCTCGCCGCCGAAACCGTGCACGTCGGTGCCGATGCCCACCCGGGGCACCGATGCCGACGGAGAGGGGACGGATGCCAGGGGGGTGGCGGCGAGCAGCGCACGCGCACGCTCGAGATCGGGGGTGGTGGTGATCTTGAAGGCGACCTCGTCGCCGTCGACGACGACGACGTCGTGTCCGGCCGCGGCCACCAAGGCCGCGTCGTCGGTGTGGTCCGCCTCGACCGCGTTCAGAGCCGCACGCAGGACCGACACGCGGAAGGCCTGCGGGGTCTGCGCGGCCACCAACTCGCTGCGGTCGACCGCTGCCACCACGCGGCCGTTCGCATCCACCCGTTTCATCGTGTCGACGACCGGCACAGCGGGGATGACCGCGACGGCACCCGCCTTGATGCGCGCGACCACGCGCTCGAACACCGAGACCGGGGCGAGGGCCCGGGCCGCGTCGTGAATGAGCACCGTACCGATGTCGTCGCGCAGCACGGCCAGCCCGGCAGCGACGGATTGCTGACGGGTGGCCCCGCCCGAGACGATGTCGACCGCGCGGGGATCGCCATCAGCGGCGTCGCGCGCAACCTCTAGAGCGGTCGCCTCATGGCCCTCGGGAACGACTATCACCACCTGCGCCGGTCGCGCTAGGAAGACGACGCGAAGGGCATGGTGGAGGATGGATCGATCGTCGACAGCCACGAACGCCTTCGGTGCCCCGCCGCGAAGACGGGTACCGGAGCCGGCGGCCACGACGACGACCGCAAAGCGCGGATCCGGGGCGTGAGTCACCCGGTAACGCTAGCGCGACGACACCCTGAGGAGTCGCACGCCGAGCGGCGTCAGGACGCGAGGACCTCGTCGAGGACGACGCCCGCGCGGTCTTCGTCGGTCTTCTCGGCCAGCGCGAGCTCGGAGACAAGGATCTGACGCGCCTTCGCCAGCATGCGCTTCTCTCCCGCGGAGAGGCCACGATCCTGATCGCGGCGCCACAGGTCGCGGACGACCTCGCTCACCTTGATCACGTCGCCCGAGGCGAGCTTCTCGAGGTTCGCCTTGTAGCGGCGCGACCAGTTGGTCGGCTCCTCGGTGAACGGTGCGCGCAGCACCTCGAAGACGCGGTCGAGACCCTCTTTGCCGATGACGTCACGAACGCCGACCAGGTCGACGTTGTCAGCGGGAACCTCGATGACGAGGTCACCTTGCGTGACGTTGAGCTTCAGATACTTCTTCGTCTCGCCCTTGATGACGCGTTCTTTGACCTCGATGATCGTGGCCGCACCATGGTGCGGATAAACGACGGTCTCGCCAACCTCAAAAAGCATGGAGTTATGTCCTTTCGGCAACATCCAGGATACCACAGGCCCGCATACGCTATTGTTCCGCCCACCCTGCGCCCCTCCCCCTCGCGCGCGGGCCCCGCATGCCCCCACGTGCGCGGGACGGCGCGGCGAGCCCACCGCGCGAGGCGGACGCGCGCCAGGGACCCCGTAGGATGAGGGGGATGCCGTCTGTCGATCTTGGAGGATCCGTGAAAACGCGCCTGATCGCGTCCGTCGCCCTGGGTGCCGCTGTTCTGCTGGGCACGACGGGGTGCAACCTCATCGCTCCGCAGGCGACCACCATCGACTACTCGGCTTCGGACGGCGTGAACGTCCCCGCCGACGCCGGCCCGCTGTCCGTGCGCAACGCCCTGATCGTCGCCAACGACGACGGCACGACCGGCAACCTCGTCGCCGCGATCGTCAACGACACCACCGACCAGCTAGTGCTGCGCATCGAGGTCGGCGAGGGCTCCTCCGCCGTCCGCGCCGCCGTGAACGTGCCGGCCGGCCGCACGCTCAGCCTCGGCGACCTGACGGACGACGTCGAGCCGTTGCGTCTCGACGACATCGACGCCGTCCCCGGCTCCACCGTTCCGGTCTACTTCCAGTCCGGAGACGGCCAGGGATCGCTCATGCAGGTGCCCGTGCTCGACGGCGCCCTCGAGTACCTCGCGCCCCTCGCCCCGACGCCCGAGGCGACCGTGACGATCGCGCCGATCCCCACGAACACGGCGACGCCGACGCCGACCGCGACACCGACGCCCTCTACCTGAGGACGACGCCCCTCTCCTTTCGACGACGAAGGCGCCGACGCATCGCGTCGGCGCCTTCGTCGTTCTCGCACTCACGCCTCGAAGCGATACCCCAGGCCGCGGACGGTGACCAGCATGCTGGGCTCGCTCGGATTCTGCTCGATGCGCGAACGGATCCGCTTGATGTGCACGTCGAGCGTCTTGGTGTCGCCGAAGTAATCGGTCCCCCACACACGGTCGATGAGCTGACCGCGCGTCAGGACCCGGCCCGCGTTGCGCATCAGCACCTCGAGCAGCTCGAACTCCTTCAGCGGCATGTTGATCTCGCCGCCGTCGACCGCGACGGTGTGGCGGTCGATGTCGAGCACCACGCGCCCGCCCGCCAGGACGCGATCGTCGAGGTCGGCGTCGTCGGGTGTGCGTCGTCGGAGTACCGCGCGCATGCGCGCCAACAGCTCCCTCGTCGAATACGGCTTGGTGACGTAGTCGTCGGCGCCGAGTTCGAGCCCCACGACGATGTCGACCTCGGAGTCCTTGGCCGTCAGCATGATGATGGGCACCTGCGACGTCAGCCGCAGCTGGCGGCAGACCTCGGTTCCCGGCATCCCGGGGAGCATGAGATCCAGCAGCAGGATGTCGGCACCGCGCTCGCGGAAAGCGGCCAGAGCGAGGGCACCGTCTTCGGCGATCTCGACCTCGTAGCCTTCACGGCGCAGCAGGTAGGCCAGCGGGTCGGCGAGATCGGGCTCGTCCTCGACGATCAGAACGCGAGTCATGCGGTTTCCTCTTTCACGGGAGCGGAAGCCGCGGCAGAGGCCTTACGGCCCTTGCGACGCTGCTTCGGACGGACGATGTCGAGATCCGGGGTCTCCGACAGCGGGAGGCGGATGGTGAAGGTCGAGCCGCGGTCGGGCCGCGACCACAGCCGCACCTCGCCGCCGTGGCGCTGGACGGCGTGCTTGACGATCGAGAGACCGAGTCCGGTGCCGCCCGTGCGGCGCGAGCGCGCCTGGTCGGCGCGGTAGAACCGCTCGAACACCCGGTGCTGGTCGCTCTCGGGGATGCCGATGCCGCGGTCGGTGACGGCGATCTCGACGACGTCGACGTCGAGCTTGATGCCGACTCCGACTTTCGAACCCTGCGGCGAGTAGGCGATGGCGTTGGCGATGAGGTTGCCCACGGCCTCGGTGAGGATCTGGGGCTCGCCGCGCACCCACAGGCCCTTCGTGCCGCCGCGCACGACGACCACCTGCGCCGAGTCGGCCTGAACCGTGTGCGACTCGACGGCGGCGGTGACGACCTCGTCGATCGACACGTCGCGCACATCACGCAGCTCTTCGGACGCCTGCAGACGCGACAAGCTCAGGATGCGATTGACCAGGGCGCTCAGCCGCGCCACTTCGGCCTGCATGCGCGCGGCGAAGTGGCGCACCTGGTCGGGGTCGTCGGCCGCCGACTCGATGGCCTCGGCGAGCAGGCTGACGGCGCCGACCGGCGTCTTCAGCTCGTGAGAGGTGTTGGCCACGAAATCGCGCCGCATCTCCTCCACCCGCTCGCGCTCGGTGATGTCGCGCAGCACGACGAGGGTGAGCCGGTTCGAGATCGGCGTCGCCCGCACGGCGACGAGCCGGGCCTCCGCGGGGGCGGCGCCGCGTCGCAGGCGGAGGTTCTCGGCGACGGCGCCACCCGTGTCGCGGGCGACCCGTGCCACCCGCTTCAGTTCGTCGCTGGCGATGACCTCCCCCGTGTGCACGCCGAACACCTCGGCGGCGGGCGAGAGCGCCAAGACGGTCGACGACATGTCGCATACGAAAGCGGGGTCGTCCATCGCCTCGAGCATGGCGTCCACGCCCTCCGGCACCTCGACGTTCGTCTCGGCCCGAGAACGGTCACGAGCCCGCAGCGCTGCGACCACCAGACCGACCACCGCGGCTCCGATCAACAGACCTGCGAAGAGCGAGAGCAGCGCGAGCTGCGGTTGTTGCATGCCCCCAGCGTAAACGTGACGATGCGGCTTCACCCGCCGTTCACCCCTGCGCGCACTCACGCGGACGCTACTATTCACTGTCACAGCACCACTCGTTAACCTTCGCTGGACAGAATCCCGGAGGGTTGCGGGACACCTATGTGCCGTGCCGCCAACGAGGAAGGTACCCGCCATGCGCGAAGTATTCCACCAGTCCCTCGAGGACGTTCAGAACCGCCTGGTCGAGATCGCCGACCTCGTGACCATCGCGATCGACCGTGCCACGCGCGCGTTCGGCACGAGTGACGTCGCCCTCGCCGAAGAAGTCATCGAAGCCGACGCGATCATCGACGAGAAGGCCGTCGCGCTCGACGAGCTGGCCATCGAGATCCTGGCCCGCCAGCAACCGGTCGCCCGCGATCTGCGCATCGTCGTCACCGCCCTGCGCGTGAGCGCGTCGCTGGAGCGCATGGGCGACATGGCCGAGCACATCGCCCAGCTCGCCCGCTCGCGCTTCCCCGAGCGCGCGATCCCCAAGGGGCTGAAGACCACGTTCACCCGCATGGGCGAACTCGACGTCGAGGTCGCGCGTAAGCTCGCCGAACTTCTGCGTACGCAAGACCTGCGGATTGCCGAGTCGATCCGCGACACCGACGACGACATCGACGAGCTGCACGTGAGTGTCTTCGAGAAGGTTCTCGGCGACTCCTGGAAGGGCGAACCGACTGCAACGGTCGATGCCACCCTCGCGAGCCGTTATCACGAGCGCTTCGCCGACCACGCCGTCTCTGTCGCGAAGAAGGTCGTCTACCTCGCGACCGGCGACTGGGCCGGTGCCGACGAAGACATCTCCTACGAGCCCAGCCCGGCCATCTGAGGTCGAACCGAAAAGGGGGTGGATGCCGATCGGCATCCACCCCCTTCGTCGTGCGGTGTCAGTGCTTGTTGCCCTGGGCGGCTACGGCGGCGGCGCCGGCAGCGGCGGCCTCGGGGTCGAGGTACTCGCCCGGTCCGACCGGAGTGAGGTCGTCGTTCAGACGGTAGACGAGCGGGATGCCCGTGGGGATGTTCAGCTCGGCGATGTCGGCGTCGCTGATCCCCTCGAGGTGCTTCACGAGACCGCGCAGCGAGTTGCCGTGCGCGGTGACGAGCACCGTCTTGCCGGCCTGCAGGTCGGGCACGATGTCGCTGTGCCAGTAGGGCAGCATGCGGTCGATGACGATCTTCAGCGACTCGGTGTCGGGCACCTCGCCGTCGATGCCGTCGTAGCGGGGGTCTCCGACCTGGCTGTACTGGTCGTCGGCGGGCAGGGCCGGCGGCGGCACGTCGAACGAGCGGCGCCACAGCATGAACTGGTCGTTGCCGAATTCCTCGAGGGTCTGCGCCTTGTCCTTGCCCTGCAGAGCGCCGTAGTGGCGCTCGTTGAGGCGCCACGAGCGCTTGACGGGGATCCAGAGACGGTCGGCCGCGTCGAGGGCGATGTTCGCCGTCTGGATGGCACGGCTGAGCACGGAGGTGTGCAGCACGTCGGGCAGCACGCCCGACTCGGCGAGCAGTTCGCCGCCGCGCTTCGCCTCGGCCTTGCCCTGGTCGGTGAGTCGCACGTCGACCCAGCCGGTGAACTGGTTGGTCTTGTTCCACTCGCTCTGCCCGTGGCGGAGGAGGATCAGCGTGTGAGGCATGACTCCATGCTATCGACGCGCGGGCGTCGACCAGGAGCTGCGGCTGGCATCATGTCGGACGTGACCTCCTCCCCCGTCGGCCGTCCCACCCGCGGCACGACCGGGGTCAACCGCCTGCGCCGGGTCGACCGCTGGATCGCCCGGCATCCGGCGCTGCGCCGTAGTGACGACCCGCTCGTGATCGATCTCGGCTTCGGGGCGAGCGCGGTCACCCCCCTCGAGTTGCACGCCCGCCTGATCCGCGAGCGACCGGATGCCACGGTGCTGGGCCTCGAGATCGACGCCGACCGCGTGGCACGCGCGCGGCAACAGGCGGTGGGCGTCGCCGGGGTCTCCTTCGCCCGCGGAGGGTTCGAGGTGCCCACCGCCCCGGGCCGACGCCCGGCGATCATCCGCGCGATGAACGTCCTGCGTCAGTACGACGAGCCCGACGTCGCCGGCGCATGGGCGCGGATGTGTGCGCGCCTCCAACCGGGCGGCATCCTGGTCGAGGGAACGTGCGACGAGATCGGCCGGGTCGTCACGTGGGCGGAGGTGGGGGCCGATGCGGTACCCCGGAGTCTGACGGTCTCGCTCAGGCTCGCCGAGCTCGACACCCCTGCTATCGCGGCCGAGCGCCTGCCCAAGGCCCTGATCCACCGCAACGTCGAGGGCGAACGCGTGCACGCGTTCGTGGCATCCCTCGACCGCGAGTGGACGCGCGCGGCGGCGGTCGCGCCGTTCGGCGCCGTGCATCGCTGGCGCACCGCCATGAAGGGGATGCAGGATGCCGGCTGGCCGCTCGTGCGTCCGGAGCGCTGGCGGCTGGGAGAGGTCGGCGTCGCGTGGGAGGCCATTGCGCCGCGGTGATCGGGGCGGAGACCCTCATGCGGCGCGCCCGCTCAAATGCGTGGGAGCAACGCCCGCGCCTCGGCGGAGGGCATTCCGGCCGCGGTCAGCAGATCGACGGCCAGCGGTCGCATCGCTGCGACGAGGTTGAGTTCGCCGACTCCGCCGTCGGGCAGCAGCGCCGCCGGATCGAAGCGACGGATGACGGCGACCACCGCCGAGCGCGCCGCCGGCTCGAGCGAGATGTCGTCGAGGCTGTCGCGCACCAGCGACGCGCCCCGGGCGAGCTCGGCCAACAGGTCGGCCGGTATCGGTCGCGTCTCTCCGTCCGCGCACAGGTAGGCGGCGCGCCGGGCCACGACCCGGAGGTTGCGCGTGGCCAGGTCCAGCGACTGCCGCACCCGCTCATGGCGCTGCAGCTCCGTGCGCTGGCGCCGGAGGAACGGCGAGATACGCGCCACCTCGCGCCCCGACTCCAGAGACCCGCTCCACGCATCGACGTAGGTCTGCAGCGACCGGGCGCGCTCGAGGCCCCGCTCGGCCCGGACGCGATCGCCCCGGCGCAGCGCTCGCACGATGGTCGCCATCGCGATCTCGAGCGCGTCGAACAGCTCGTCGGCGTCGCGCAGTTCGGTGCGCCGCAGCGTCCGCGGGATCAGCGCCGTGACGATCAGCGCCGCGACCCCGCCGATCGCGCCGTCGACGAGACGCAAGAACGGCGCTCCCGTGACGATGACCAGGGCGATCAGCGACTGCACCACCGCCGCCAGGGCGAAACCCGGCTGAGGCGAGAGGAAGCGGGCGACCAGCAGTGTCGTCGTCATCGCCACGGCGATCTGCCACCAGCCGCTGCCCGTGGTCACCAGCACGATCTCAGCGATGAGGATGCCCACCAGCATGCCCATGACGGTCTCGGCGACGCGCCACGGACGCGCGTCTCGCACGAGACCGAGACTCGACACCGTCACGGTCGCCGCCAGGAGCGGGACCGGATGCCCGAGCACGAAGTGGGCGAAGGCGTACGCCGCGGTCGCTGCGACGACGATCTGCAGGATCGCCGGGAGCGACTCGCGCACCCGCGCGACGCGCCGCCGGAGTGTGGAGCGCAAGCGCGAGCGGGGAACGACGACCCCGACGGTCGTCGAGGGATCGTCGGCGATCATTCCGCCGCGCGGCGGCGTCCGAGGCGGGGCATCCGCGGAATGGACGCGGTTGCCCCCGCGTCGGCGGGTACGACCGTCTCGGCCGCGGCGGCCAGCGGACCGTCGGCGGTGTCGACGACGAGCGGCACTCCCTCGGGTGCGGTGCGCTTGACGAGGGCGAGGGCGATCGGCCCCTCCTCGTGGTGCACGGCGACCGAGGTGATGGCGCCGATCACGGTGTCACCCGCGCGCACGGCGTCGCCGCGGGCGGGAAGGACGTTGTCGCTTCCGTCGAGCTGCAGGGCCACGACGCGACGAGGCGGGTGTCCGAGGTTGTGGACTTTGGCCACCGTCTCCTGGCCGCGGTAGCAGCCCTTCGACAGGTGCACCGCCGTGCGCAGCCAGTCCATCTCGTGCGGCAGCAGGCGTTCGTCGGCGTCGACACCGACGCGCGGACGCCAGGCGGCGACACGCAGCGCCTCGACGGCGTCGAGACCCGCGAGGGCGATCTCGCCGCGGACGGCGCCGTCGAGCACGCGACCGAACTCTTCGGCGTCCACGATCGCCTCGGCCCAGTCGCGCTCGGCACCGGGGTGCGGTTCGACACGGGCGTACGCCCAACCGCCGGGTGAGACGGCGGGCCAGGGGTCGACCCAGACGGGGGCCACCGTGCGCAGGGCCTCGACGGCGGCGCGGGTGCCGCCCACCACGACGAGTTCGCCTGAGCGGTCCTGCACCTCGACCCGCAGACGGAAGCGCATGCGGGTGAGCCACGTCGCGAGGGCCTCGGCATCGGACGCGTCGACGAGAAGCCACGTCGTCTCACCGTCGTCGACCACCGCGGCCGCATGCTCGACCCGCCCCTGGGGGTCGAGGATCAGCAGCTCGGTGGACACCCCGGGCGCCAGGTGCGTCAGAGCCTGCGATGACAGCGAGTCGAGCCAGCTGCGGCGGTCCTCGCCACCGACCGAGATCACGCGCCGGTCGCCGAGAGGCGCGAGCGCGGATCCGGATGACAGCCGTCGCTGCTCGGCCACGGGCGAACCGACGTGGCGGAGTCCGCGGTGGTCGATCACGGCGCCGGGGACGTCGGTGAGGGAGACCACGATCACTCCGCCCGCGCGAGACGCGCCGAGGCGTGCGAACCGAGTTCGCGGCCCAGGGCGGCGATGTCCCACGCCCACAGCAGGTGGTTGTCGACCAGTCCGTACAGACGCGTCGCGGCGGCATAGGGCTTCGCCCCGGCTGTGCGAACCACGGCATCCGTCGCCAGATCGATGCGGGGACCCTTGACCTGACCGACGTAGAGCTCCAGGATGCCGTCGGCGTGCGCCAGGCTCACCTCGATGTCGAAGCCGCCGTCGGCATTGCGCAGCGCCTCGACGTCGTCCGCCGTGCGGACGACGGGCGACCCCGTGGCCGGAAGGAGCCCGGGTCCGGCGTCGGCATCGCCGACCGGTCGCGCCAGACGCCAGTAGCCGATCTCGGAGACGAGCGGACGTCGCTCTTCGCCGTCGAGCAGCCACGCGTCGGCGGAGTAGTTGAGAAAGCCTCCGCCGTCGTGACTGAAGCTCACGCGGTGCGCGAACTCACCGGAGAAGGCACGGCCGTCCGCCTCGTAGTCGATGACTCCGGTGCCTTCCCAGACGCCGACGAGCCACGAGAGAGGGACGAGGTCGGCCGGAAGGTCGGTCGGGATCTCGATCACGACGCGCTCAGCGCTGGCCGCGATAGAGGTTCCAGATGACCGTTCCGGACACGAAGGCGATCGCCAGCGAGGCGAGGCCCAGAAGTCCCACGAAGAACAGTTCGAGCGCGAGGAGGTCCATGCGTCAACTCTAGCCCGAGACCAGGGACGCCAGACCGAAACCGATCGTGATCACCCCGAGCACGACGAGCGCGCCGAGCGAGCTCAGCGCCATCCGCTGGATGAACGCCTGCGACCGGCCGTACCAGAGCTGCACGGCGAACGACACGATCACGCACCCGCCGAGGGCGACCGCGATCCACTGCGCACGCCAGTGCTCGGGGGCGAAGATCCCGATGAGGACGCCCGCGACCGCCGCCAGCACCCATACCGCCACGACACCGGCGTAGGTGCGGCGCGGGGCGAGGTCGGGAGTCGACATGACCCCATCATCACTCAGGACCCCCGTCGCGCGCACGCGCAGCGCCGGTGATGAGGCCGCGGCCTCGTCGCCCTAAGATGATCGGGTGCGCGACACGCCGCACGGGAGGTCCTCTTGGCACAGCTTCTGGTACTCAGCTCCGCCCCGGGCGGCGGCGCTGCCCTGCCCGCGCTCGAATTGCTGAGCCACCGCGTGCGGCAGATTCCGGCCGAGGCCGCGCAGTTGGTGAACGCCCCCAGCGCCGATGTCATCTTCGTCGACGCCCGCTTCGACCTCGTCGGCGCCAAGTCGCTGTGCAAGATCATGTCGACCACCGGCATCGAGGCTCCCCTGGTGCTCATCATCACCGAGGGAGGCCTCACCGCGGTCTCCACCGACTGGGGCATCGACGACGTCGTGCTCGTCGGCGCCGGTCCCGCCGAGATCGACGCCCGCATCCGGCTGGCCATGGGCCGGCAGACGGCCGACCAGGTGTCGACGCGCATCCAGACCTCGGGCATCACGATCGACGAGTCGTCGTACTCGGCGAAGGTGCACGGCAAGCCCCTCGACCTCACCTACAAGGAGTTCCAGCTCCTTCACTTCTTCGCCACGCACCCCTCGCGGGTCTTCACGCGCGAACAGCTGCTGAGCGAGGTGTGGGGATACGACTACTTCGGCGGCACCCGCACGGTCGACGTGCACGTGCGGCGCTTGCGCGCCAAGCTCGGTGATCTCGAGCAGCTCATCGGCACCGTGCGCAACGTCGGCTACCGCTTCAACGTCTACGAAGACGACGCCCCCGTCGCGGCATCCGCCCCCGTCTGACCCGACGCGTACCGCCCGTTCACTCCCGTGTCACCGACCACTGCAATGATGTGGGGATGATGGAACACGACGTGCTGGACACGGGGCTCGGCGACGCCGACGACGACGACTTCGACGAGGCCGTCGAGGCCGAGGACGACCAGTTGCCCGATCACCGGTACCTCGACCGCGAGGTGAGCTGGTTGGCGTTCAACCAGCGCGTCCTCGAACTGGCGGAAGACCCGGCCGTCCCCGTGCTGGAGCGCGCGAACTTCCTCGCCATCTTCGCCAGCAACCTCGACGAGTTCTTCATGGTGCGCGTCGCGGGGCTGAAGCGCCGCATCGTCACCGGACTCGCCGTACCCACGAACGTGGGCCGAGCACCGCTCGACGTGCTCGCCGACATCTCGGCCGAAGCGCACCGTCTGCAGGAGCGCCACGCGGCCGCCTGGACCGAGAAGGTCCGCCCCGCGCTGGCCGAGGCCGGCATCAAGGTCGTCTCGTGGGACTCCCTCGACGAGGACACCGCGGCTCGATTGACCGAGTACTTCCAGCGCAACGTCTTCCCGGTGCTCATGCCGCTCGCCGTCGACCCGGCGCACCCGTTCCCCTACATCTCCGGGCTCTCGCTCAACCTCGCCATCCGCATCCGCAACGCCCGCACCGGTCGTCAAGAGTTCGCGCGCCTGAAGGTGCCGCCCATGCTTCCGCGCTTCGTCGAGGTGCCGGGAGACGGCCCGGGCGTGCGCTACCTCCCGCTCGAGGAGCTCATCTCCAACCACTTGGGAGACCTCTTCCCCGGCATGGAGGTTCTCGACCACCACGCGTTCCGCCTCACCCGCAACGAAGACATGACGATCGAGGAGGACGAGACCGAGAACCTCATCCAGGCCCTCGAAGCCGAGCTCCTGCGCCGCCGTTTCGGCCCGCCGATCCGCCTCGAGATCACCGAGGACATGGATGACGTCACCCGATCGCTGCTGCTGAGCGAGCTCGACATCACCGAGCAGGAGGTCTACCGGCTTCCCGGCGCCCTCGACCTGCGGGGGCTGTTCGATCTCTCGCGTATCGACCGCCCCGACCTGAGGTACCCGCCTCACGTGCCCAAGACCGCTTTGGCGTTCCAGCCCCCGGAGCAGAACGGCCGCGCCGACCTGTTCCGCGCGATCCGCAAGAGCGACGTGCTCGTGCACCACCCGTACGAGTCGTTCGCGACGAGCGTGCAGGCCTTCCTCGAGCAGGCCGCCCGCGACCCGCACGTGCTCGCCATCAAGCAGACCCTCTACCGCACCTCGGGCGACAGCCCCATCGTGCAGGCCCTCATCGACGCCGCCGAGGCGGGCAAGCAGGTGCTGGCGCTCGTCGAGGTCAAGGCGCGCTTCGACGAGGCCAACAACATCGTTTGGGCTCGCAAGCTCGAGAAGGCCGGCGTCCACGTCGTCTACGGCCTCGTGGGCCTCAAGACGCACTGCAAGCTCGCCCTCGTCATCCGCGAAGAAGAGGGGCGACTGCGCCACTACAGCCACGTCGGCACCGGCAACTACAACCCCAAGACGAGCCGCATCTACGAAGACTTCGGCCTCTTCACCGTCGACGATCAGGTGGGTCGAGACCTCACCCGCCTCTTCAACGAGCTCAGCGGTTACGCGATCGAGAAGAAGTTCAAGCGCCTACTCGTCGCACCCCTGCACCTGCGCAAGGGCCTGCTGCGCCACATCGACAAGGAGCGCCGCAACGCGCTGGAGGGCAAACCCTCCGGCGTGCGCATCAAGGTGAACTCGATGGTCGACGAGGAGATCATCGACGCGCTGTACCGCGCCAGCCAGGCGGGGGTCCCCGTCGAGGTGTGGGTGCGCGGCATCTGCTCGATCAGGCCGGGAGTCCCGGGCATGAGCGAGAACATCATCGTGCGCTCCATCCTCGGCCGCTACCTCGAGCACTCGCGCATCTTCTCGTTCGCGAACGACGGCGATCCGCAGATCTTCATCGGCAGCGCCGACATGATGCACCGCAACCTCGACCGCCGCGTCGAGGCGCTCGTGCGCGTCGTCGACGAGAACCAGTTGCGCGAGCTCACCTCGTTGTTCGACCTCGCGATGGACGACGGCACGAGCTCGTGGCACCTCGGGTCGGAGGGCGAGTGGACGCGTCGCAGCGTCGCTGCTGACGGCACGGCCCTCATCGACCTGCAGGAGCACACGATGTCGCGCGTCCAGCGCAAACGGCGCGCCCGGACGGCCCGATGACCGAGACCGCCGTCTATGCCGCCGGCGGCGTCGTGTGGCGCCGGGTCGAGGGCAAACTGCGCATCCTGCTCATCCACCGCACCAAGTACCGCGACCTCACCCTGCCCAAGGGCAAGGTCGACCCCGGCGAGACGCTCGCCGAGACGGCGGTCCGCGAGATCCGCGAAGAGACCGGCATCCGTGTCGCACTCGGGGTCCCCGTGGGCGTCTCGCGGTATCGGATGCCGAACTCGCGCACGAAGATCGTGCACTATTGGGCGGCCGAGGCCACCGATGCGGCCGTGCGCACGTCGTCGTTCGTGCCCAACAAAGAGGTCGCGGCGATCGAGTGGGTGAGCATGAAGAAGGCGCGAAAGCACCTCAGCTATCCCGTCGACATCGAGATCCTCGACGAGTTCGCCCGCATCGTCGACGAGCAGGCCCTGCCGACCTTCCCGATCGTGGTGCTGCGCCACGGCAAGGCGCGCTCGCGCGACGAGTGGGACGGTGACGACACGGATCGCCCGCTCACCGCGCGCGGCCGTAAACAGGCCGAGGCCATCGTCGGACCGCTGCTGGCCTTCGGGGTGCGTCGGGTGGTGTCGAGCCCGGCCGAGCGCTGCGTGCGTACCGCCACCCCGATCGCCCAGGCGGTCGGTCAGCGGGTGCAGCTGACAGCCGACATCAGTCAGGACGCGTGGGAGCACGGCCGGGCCGATGCCCGAGCCGTCATCGGGCAGCGCGTGCGCGCGCGCAAACCAGTGGTCCTGACCAGTCACGGCCCCGTTCTGCCCGCCCTTCTGCACGAACTCGCCCTCGCGACCGGCACGATGAGCGGCTCCTATCTCGGCAGCGCGTCCACCCTCGAGCCGGGTGCGTTCTCGGTCGCCCACGTGCCGGTGGAGCACCCCGGCGCGGGCATCGTGGCGATCGAGACGCACGAACCTCGCGCGTGACCCTCCCGCCGGGCATCGGCATCGCGTGGCGGGCGGTTCCCCCGCGGGCGTCGCGGAGGGACACGTCGCGGGCGCTCCTCGCGGAGCTGCTCCCGGGCGCCCGGTTCGTCTCGCGATGCCCGCTGTGCGGTGGCGACCACGGTCGGATACGGGTGGAGGGCGCGGATGCCGAGGTGTCGGTGTCGTATCTCCCCGGGTGGGCCGTTGTCGTCGTGACAGGGGGATACGGCCGCATCGGCGTCGACGCGGTTCCTGCGGATGCCGCGGGACTCGAACGCGTGCTGCCCGGTGAGACGGACGCGCGGGACTGGGCGCGGGCGGAAGCCGTGCTCAAGGCCGACGGACGGGGTCTGGCCGTCGACCCGGCGCGGGTCGTCGTCGAAGAGAGCGCGGACGGGTGGCGGGCGTGGATCGTCGAGCATCCGGACGCCCGTCACTCGACGACCGGGTGGCGTGGGTGGGACCTCGACGGCCCCGACGGAGTGGTGGCGGCGCTCGCCGTCGACGCGCGCGCCGAGGCCCATCGTCGAGCGCGTACCTCCTGACCGAGGAGGCGGTACAAATGGTGCATGCGCCACCCCGACGGCATGCTCCCACCTCTTCCTCCGCGTGTCGCCGACCTCGACGACGACTTCTCAGGGGGGTTCCCCGATCCCTCCCGCTGGATCAGCTCGTACCTGCCGCACTGGACCGACGCCGAGCGGGCAGCGGCACGGTGGAATGCCGAGGCCGACGGCATCCGGCTCCGGATCGACGAAGATCAGCGAGACTGGCGTGTCGAGGACGCTCCCCTGCGCGTATCCAACCTGCAGACGGCGCTGTTCGCGGGAGACAAGGGATCGCCTCGCGGCATGCACCGTCACCGCGACGACCTGACGGTACGCACCGAGGTGCCGACGTCGCTTCTCTTCGCCCCCACCCGGGGTCGCGTCGACGTCACCCTGTCGGCCACCCGGGACAGCGGATGCATGGTCGCCGCGTGGCTCGTCGGGACGGAGCACCTGTCACCGCGCGATGCCGGCGAGATCTGCCTGTTCGAGATCGACGCCGACGCCGTCACCGATACCGGAACCCGCGCCCGCAGCGGGGTCAAGGCGCACCACGACCCTCGGTTGGTCACCGACATGGTCGAGGTCTCGCTGCCCTTCGACGCCGGTCGCCCGCGCACGTGGACGGCCGTGTGGGGCGACGGCGAGACGATCATCGGATGCGAGGGCGTCGTCGTCCGACGCATCGCGCAGGCTCCCGATTACCCGCTGGCGCTCATGATCGACATCTTCGAGGTCGATGCCACCGCGGGCCCGTACCCGAAGTCCTTCGTCGTGCACCGGGTGCGCGGCTGGAGCGGGTGACCCGCCCCGGACCCCGCGCGGGTCAGGGGTGCGGGGGAAGAGCTTCGCCGTCGATCCAGCGCGACAGCACCGCCACGGCATCCGGTCCGCCCGCGCTCTCGACCGCGGCACGGAAGTCCTCGGTCGTGACGAGTGCGTGCCGGTGCTGCGCCGTCCAACCCCGCACCAGGTCGAAGAACGCCTGGTCGCCCAGCGTCCGACGAAGAGCGTGCAGTGTCAGCGCTCCACGCTTGTAGACGCGGTCGTCGAACATGTCGTCGGGGCCGGGGTCGGCCAGGAGCAGATCACGTGGCTTGGCGGCGAGGCGCGCGTAGTGCTCGGCGACACAGGTCTCGACGGGCGTGCCACCCGAGGCATCCGACCACAGCCACTCGGCGTAGCAGGCGAAGCCCTCGTTGAGCCAGATGTCGCGCCAGCGCGCGATGCCGACGCTGTTGCCGAACCACTGGTGTGCCAGCTCGTGCGCCACCAGACGCTGAGCGGCCGGTACGAGATGGTTCATGCCGAAGACGGCGAGTCCCTGCGCCTCGAGCGGGATCTCGAGCTCGTCGGCCGTGACGACCAGCGAGCAGGTGTCCTGCGGATAGGGCCCGAAGAGCCGATCGAACACGCGCAGCATCTCGGGCACCGCCGCGAACGCACGATCGACCGCCGCGCTCAGAGACGGAGGCGCGGTGACGCTGATCGACGGGACGGCATCCACTCCCCCACCGACGAGCGGTCGGGTGCGGTAACGGCCCACGTGGACGGCTGCGAGGTACGTCGCGGTGGGCACGTCGGAGGTGAACGTCGATGTCACACGTCCGCCGCGCCGGGTCGTGGGACCTGGCACCCCCGTCGCCGCCACCGTGTAGCCGTCGTCGACGGTGATCTCCATGCGCATGCGCGCACGATCGTCGGGACGGTCGTTGCACGGGAACCAGGTCGGCGCACCGATCGGCTGGCCCGCCACGAGCGCGCCGTCGGTCAGCTCCTCCCACCCCACCGCGCCCCAGCGCGAGCGCCGCGGGGCCGGAGCACCCGCGTACACCACCTCGACCTCGAACACGGAGCCCGCCGAGATCGGCTGCGCGGGCGTCACGCGCACCACGCGCGGACCGGCCGCGAATCGGGCCACCGTCCCGTCGACGCGGACGCGAGAGGTGCGCAGCCCTACGAGGTCGAGCGCGAACGAGGTCAGCGGCGCACGCGCGACGGCCACGATGGTCGCCGTCCCCTCGAGACGGTTGGTGCGCACGCGATAGCCGAGCGCGAGGTCGTAGGACCGCACGTCGTACGACGCGTCACCGCTCTGCGGGGCGTACGAGTCGGTCGTACTCACGTCGTCGACTGGTAGGCGCGAACCTTCACCGCGCGCCAGGGTCCGATGGGGTTGCCACTCCAGCGCGAACCGACCGGAACGGTCTCGCCGCGCATGACGAGCGAGGCGGGGCCCACGGTGGCGTGCGCCCCGAGCGTGGATGCCGGCAGCACCACGCTGTGCGGGCCCAGGGTGGCCCCGGGTTCCAGCTCGACGGTGTCCATGCTCATGATTCGATCATGGAACAGATGCGTCTGAACGACGCATCCGCGATTGACGGTTGACGCATCGCCCAACGTCACCAGGTCGGGTTCGGGCAGCCAGTAGCTGTCGCACCACACGCCCCGTCCGATCTTCGCGCCGAGGGTCCGCAACCACACGGCGAGCGCCGGCGTCCCCGACGCCGCGCGGGCAAACCAGGGGGCCGCGACCATCTCGGTGAACGTGTCCGACACCTCGGTGCGCCACACGAAGCTCGACCACAGCGGCTGCTCCCCCGCGCGGATGACGCCGACGATCGCCCACTTCGCGGCGGTCGACACCCCGGCGGCGACCGCTCCGGCGGCCAGCAGGACGACGCCCGACAGCAGGAGCGTCCACACCGGTCCCGCGGTCTCCCACAACGCCGCGAGGGTGAACAGCACTCCCAGACCGATGCCGCAGGTCACCACGACAGGCACGAAGCGGCAGAGCTCCCACAGGGTGCGAGCCAGGCGCAGACCCGGTCCGGGGTTGTACGTACGGGAATCGTCGACGCCGGCCGACAACCGACGCAGGCGCACCGCCGGCGAACCGAGCCACGACGACCCCGCCTTGGCTTTCAGCGGAGCGGCCGACAGCACGGCGACCAGCCCGTCGCGCGGAACGCGATGGCCGGGCGCGGCCATGCCGGAATTGCCGAGGAACGCGCGCTTGCCGATGCGCACCTGTCCGATCCGCAACCACCCGGCGCGCAGTTCGTAGGAGGCGACCATGGTGTCGTCGGCGAGGAACGCCCCGTCCTCGATCCGCGCCATCGAGGGGATGAGCAGGACGGTGGATGCCTCGACGTCCCGGCCGACGCGCGCTCCCAGCATCCGGAGCCACACGGGGGTGAACAGCGACGAGTAGAGGGGGAAGAGGATCGTGCGGGCGGCATCCAGGAGTCGTTCGATGCTCCACGCCTGCCAGGCGACCCGGCTGCGTACCGGATGCGTGCCCTCGGACAGACCGATCGAGAGCAGCCGGACGAGCAGGACGACGGATGCCGCGAAGACCAGGCCCGTGAGGGCGACGCCCGGAACGAGCCAGGCGAAGGCCCTGCCCGCCGCCTCGGCGAGCGAGTCGGCGCCGCGCATGCCCTGGGCCACGACGAGTCCACCCACGGTGAATGCCGCCAGCGGCAGCAGGGCGAGCGCGACCGCGGACGCGGCGTACGCCCACAACCAGCGCGTCGGCGCCGGCGGACGCTCGGTCGGCCACCCC
>NZ_CAUQWC010000037.1:0-19538 GCF_963521695.1 uncultured Microbacterium sp.
CGCCTCAGGCGGGGAAGTCGACCGGGCGCTCGGGGTCGGACGACGGGGTGCTGTCGCCCGGGTAGGGCACCGGCCACTGCGGGTCGGGCACGGGCCAGCCGGCCGCGCGCAGGGCGCGACGCGAGAGCTCCCGCGCCGAGTACGGAGTGCGCACGCCGCGGATGTCGCGGTAGTCCTGGTGGCCGGGACCGGCCCACAGGATCGCATCGCCCGGGCCCACGAGCTTCACTGCCTCGAGGATCGCGCGCTCCGGCGGCGTGAACTCGAGGATCTCGGCGTCGGGGCGTGCCCGACGGGCACCCTCGACGAGCACCGTGCGGATGGCATCCGGATTCTCGTGCCGCGGGTGGTGGTCGGTGACGATCAAGATGTCGCTGCCGAGCACGGCGGTGCGGCCCATGTCGTGGCGCTTGGTGGCGTCGCGATCACCGTCGGCGCCGAAGACCATGACCACCGAGCCGGGGGTCACCCGGCGGACGGCGGCGAGGGTCTTCTCGAACGCGTCGGGGGAGTGGCCGAAGTCGACGTAGACCGCCGGTCCGTCGGCGCCCGACACGAGCTGCGTGCGTCCGGGGAGCGAGGCGTCGATGCGACCGCCGTCCAGCGTCCGCACGAGGCGCTCCCAGGTGTACCCGGTCTCGAGCAGCATGACGATCGCGAGACCCGCGTTGGCGGCCATGTGCCGACCGATGACCGGCACCACCGTGGTCAGGCTGCGACCGTCGCGCGCGCGAAGCGTGAACTCGGTGCCTTCCTGACGCTCATCGACGATGTCGACCGTCCAGTCGGCATCGACGGCCGGGTCTTCGGCGATCGCCGGGGTGACGATCGTGACGACCGGGATCTCGGCCCGCGTCGCGATCTCGGCGCCCGCCGAGGAGTCGAGGCAGACGACGCCCCGGCGCGAGCGATCCGAGCGGAACAGCGGCAGCTTCGCCTCGAAGTACTCGCTCATGTCGGCGTAGTCGTCGAGGTGGTCGTGGGTGAGGTTGGTGAAACCCGCGACGTCGAACACGAGCCCGTCGACGCGGTGGCGGGTGAGGGCCTGCGCACTCACCTCGACCGCGACCGCCTCGACGCCGCGCTCGCGCATGAGGGCGAGGAGCGCGTGGAACTCGGATGCCTCGGGCGTGGTCAGACGCGAGACGATGACCTCGCCGGCGATGTGGCGCTCAGCCGTGGATGACAGACCCGTCACGACGCCGAGCTGGCCGAGGATCCCCTCGAGCAGGTGCGACACGCTCGTCTTGCCGTTGGTGCCGGTCGTGGCTAGCAACTGCGGCAGGTCGTCGCCGGCGCCGGTGCCGTACACCCACGCCGACAGGTCGCCCAGCAGCGCCCGGGGGTCGTCGACAACCACGATCGGAAGACCCGCGGGGCCGGCGATCTCGGCCCCGTCCGCGTCGGTGATGACGGCGACCGCACCGCGGTCGGCGGCCGTCACGGCGAAATCGGCCCCGTGACGGTTGACTCCGCGGATGGCGACGAAGGCCTCGCCCGCCCGCAGATCGGCGGTGGCGAGGGTGATGCCGGTCAGGGTCGTCCCCTCCACGTCACCGACGCTGCGTACGCCGAAGCGTCGGGCCAGTTCCGCGAGGTCACGGCGGGGCGGTCGCTCCGGCCGGAGCACGGGCGGGAGGTTCGAGGGCGCGTCGGTCGGCATCCCGTCCATTGTCTCATCCGGCGCCGCACAGACACCGCATCGCCGTCGCACGGGCCGTTCAAAGCAGAGCGGCGGTATGGTCGCCGGGTGACCGCGATCGCCTTCCTCATCGGCGTGCTCGTGCTCGTGATCGGCCTGGCCGTCTCGATCGCCCTGCACGAGGTCGGGCATCTGCTGCCCGCGAAGCTCTTCGGCGTGCGCGTCGGCCAGTACATGATCGGGTTCGGTCCCACCCTGTGGTCCAAGCGCGTGGGCGAGACGGAGTACGGATTCAAGCTCCTGCCGCTGGGCGGCTTCATCTCGATGGCGGGCATGTATCCGCCCGCCCCCGAGGGAGAGGAGCCGACGAGACGTCGCTCCCGCTTCTTCGCCACGATGGTGCAGGACGCACGCGACGCCAACGCCGAGACCCTGGTCGCGGCCGACGATCGCGTCTTCTACAAGCTGCCCGTGTGGAAGCGCGTGGTCGTCATGCTCGGCGGGCCGGTCATGAATCTCCTGCTCGCCTTCGTGCTCTCGGCCATCGCCGTCAGCGGCATCGGCATCGCGACCACCACCACCACCATCGCCTCGGTGTCGCAGTGCGTCATCCCCGCGAGCGAGGACCGCACCGACTGCACCTCGGCCGACCCGGTCGCACCCGCCGCCGCCGCCGGCATCCAACCGGGTGACGTCGTCGTTTCGGTCGACGGTCGCGCGGTGTCGACCTTCGCCGAGGCGGCCGCGATCATCCAGGACGCCCCCGGTCAGGCTCTTCCCGTCGTGATCGAGCGCGACGGTGCCACGCAGACGGTCACCGTCACCCCCGAGCGCACCGACCGCCTCGTCACCGACGCCCAGGGGCAGCCGGTACGGGATGCCGCCGGAGCACTCGAGTACGAGAGCGTCGGCTTCGCGGGCCTCCGCGCCCAGCAGGCTCTCGTGCCCCAGCCGATCTGGGTGGGTCCCGAGGCGACCATCCAGCAGGTGGGCGCCGTCGCGCAGATCATGACGCAGCTGCCGGTGCGCATCTACGACACCGCCGCCGACCTCGTCACCGGTCAGCCGCGAGACCCGAATGGTCCGCTCAGCGTCGTGGGCGCCGGCCGTCTCGCGGGCGAATACGCCGCCGTCGACGCGCCGATCCTCGCGCGCGTGCAGTCGATCATCGGTCTGCTGGCGGCGCTGAACATCGCACTGTTCGTCTTCAACCTCATCCCCCTGCTTCCGCTCGACGGCGGGCACGTCGTGGTGGCCCTCTGGGACGGCCTCAAGCGCTGGATCGCGCGCCTGCGCGGGAAGGTCGCGCGGCCGGTGGATGCCACCAAGCTCGTCCCCGTGACCTTCGTCGTCGTCGTGCTGCTCATCGGCATGGGCGGAGTGCTGTTCCTCGCCGACGTCTTCAACCCGGTGCAGTTGCTCTGACGGGTACGGCTGGCGTCGACGGGCTCAGCTCCCGGGGATCGAGAGGTCTCTGAGCTTGTCGAAGGGTCCGGGCGACTTGCGGCGCGGTGGCTTCGACAGGCTCAGCCACCCCTGTGGGGAGAACCGCGTCGGCGTCGGGTGCGGGGGCTTCGACAGGCTCAGCTTCCGGGGATCGAGAGGTCCCTGAGCGTGTCGAAGAGTCCGTGCGACGCGCGGCGAGGGTGGCTTCGTCAGCCTCAGCCACCTCGGGCGGGCCGTCAGAGGGCGTGGGCGATGAGACGCTCCAGCGTTCGCATGCCGTCGCGCGACAGGATCGACTCGAGGTGTCCCTGCACGCTGGCGAACCCGGGCCCTCGCAGGGCGTAGACGTCGCCGGTGTCGGGGTCGGCCGCGACCTCGATGTCGACGTGGGTCACGACGTCACCTCCGCCGTAGGTGATTCCGCGGCGGTCGCCGGGATGCACACGCGCGGTGAAGGTGTTGTAGAAGCCGATCGACGCGTCTTCACCGAACAGATCGACGCTCTTCTGCAGCCCCTGGTGGGGCCTGTCGAGCGGCATGAGCTCGATGCCGAGAGAATCGGCGAGGATCTGGTGACTCAGGCACACGGCGAGCAGGGGGGCCCGTCGAGCTGTGCGACGACCCACGACGTGCTGCATCGCACTCATGCGGGGGCTGTCGTCGCGCGGGTCGCCGGGCCCGGGGCCCGAGACGACGAGGTCGGCGACGTCGATCTCGGCATCCGTCACCTCCGACCAGTGCACGATGCGGGTGTCGAGGCCGAGATGGCGCAGCTGGTGCGCGAGCATCGTGGTGAAACGATCCTCGGCATCCACGACGAGAGCAGTTCGGCCGGCGAAGGGACCGGAGCCGTCGGGGTCCTGCGGGTTCATCCAGAACGGCGCGAGGCGATCATTGCGGGATGCCAGCAGCTCGGCGATCGCGGGATCCTCGCCCAGCGGGCGGCGCGGCGCGACAGGGGCGTCGGGGTCGGCGTCGACGGGCGCCGCGGGGAGGGGGACGGCCGGCGCGCTGTCCCGGGGGATCGCCCCGATGGCGCCGAGCACACCCGCCGCTTTGCCGTGGGTCTCGCCCACCTCGCCGTACGGGTCGGAGTGGCGCACGAGCGTTGCGCCGACCGGCACGCGGAGGCGGCCGTCGACGAGATACGCGGTACGGATGAGGATGGGCGCGTCGAGGTCGTGCGTGGGGCCCTCGGCCGCACCGCTCGGGGTGAACAGCGCGGCGACGCCGGAGTAGTAGCCACGCGGCGTGGACTCGTGGCGGGCGATGACCGTGCACGCGTTCTGCATCGGGGAGCCGGTGACGGTGGGCGCGAACATCGTCTCGCGCAGGATGTCACGGGGGTCGAGGTCGCTCCGCCCGCGCAGCATGTACTCGGTGTGCGTGAGGCGCGACATCTCTTTCAGGTGCGGACCGGTGATGCGCCCGCCGTCGCTGCAGACGGCGCTCATCATCTTCAGCTCCTCGTCGACGACCATGAAGAGCTCCTCGGTCTCTTTCGTCGAACGCAGGAACTCCGCCAGCGTGTCGGCGGTCGCGCCGCCCGCGGGGTGGCGGAAGGTACCCGAGATGGGGTTCATCGTGACGATGCCGTCCTTGGCGCTGACGTGCGCCTCGGGGCTCGCTCCGACCGCGATGTGCCCGTCGGTGACGACGGCGAAGGTCCAGTAGGCGCCCTTCTCGTGCTCAAGCAACGCGCGGAACCACGTCAGCGCGGCGATGCGCGGATCGACGTCGACCCCGGCGACGAAATCGCGGCGGATGACGAAGTTGGCGCCCTCGCCGCGACCGATCTCCTCGGCGATGACGCGACGGACGATGTCGGCGTACTCCTCGTCGGCGATGTCGAAACCGGCTCCGGTCAAGGAGACGGGGGAGGAAGGGAGGGATGCCATGGCATCGGCGCGCGGGACGGCGACGCGCTCGTCGATGATGAGGCAGCGCAGCGGCGCGGCGTCGTCATGGCAGACGAAGCCGCGCTCGCGCACCTGGCGGTAGGGCACGAGGGCGAGGACCTCGCGCGCTGTGCCTTCGGCATCCGTCAGGGGGATGTCGGCGAGCAACTCGACGTCGACGACGTCACCGGTGAGCACCTCGACGGTCGCGTCGTCGCGGGCGATCAACGCGAAGGGGACGGTGCCGGCGGCGAGGTCGAGGAGCAGAGAGGAGGGGTCGGGCCCGGTCATCGAGAGTCTTTCCGTCTGTGAGGGAGGGTCCAAAGCGGCCGCCGAAAACACGAAGACCGCCCGGGTTCCCCAGGGGGAGGGCGGTCTGTTGCATGCGTGCGCACCGCCTAGACGGTGTGCCACCAGGGTGTGTACGCGCGCATGGCGCCGAACCTACCACAGGGCGTCTTCAGCCTCCGTGCGGGACCCGAGGCGTAGGCTGAACGGCGTGCCTGCAGTGAACATCGGGATGCCCCGCGTGCCGGAGGTCCTCGCGCCTCGTCGGAAGACTCGTCAGATCAAGGTCGGCAAGGTGCTCGTCGGCGGTAACGCGCCGGTCAGCGTGCAGTCCATGTGCACGACCCCGACCACCAACATCAACGCCACGCTGCAGCAGATCGCCGAGCTCACGGCATCCGGTTGCGAGATCGTGCGCGTGGCCGTGCCGTCGCAGGACGACGCGGATGTGCTGCACATCATCGCGAAGAAGAGCCAGATCCCGGTCATCGCCGACATCCACTTCCAGCCGAAGTACGTCTTCCAGGCGATCGACGCCGGCTGCGGCGCGGTGCGCGTCAACCCGGGCAACATCCGCAAGTTCGACGACCAGGTCGGCGCGATCGCGAAGGCGGCCAAGGCCGCGAACGTGTCGCTGCGCATCGGCGTCAACGCCGGGTCGCTCGATCGCCGCCTGCTCGAGAAGTACGGCAAGGCCACGCCCGAGGCGCTCGTGGAGAGCGCCGTGTGGGAGGCCTCGCTGTTCGAGGAGCACGACTTCCACGACTTCAAGATCTCGGTCAAGCACAATGACCCGATCGTCATGGTGAAGGCCTACCGCCTGCTCGCCGAGCGGGGCGACTGGCCCCTTCACCTCGGTGTGACCGAGGCCGGACCCGCGTTCCAGGGCACGATCAAGAGCGCCACGGCGTTCGGCATCCTGCTGTCGGAGGGCATCGGCGACACGATCCGCGTCTCGCTCTCGGCCCCGCCCGCCGAAGAGGTCAAGGTCGGCCACCAGATCCTGCAGTCGCTGAACCTCCGCGAGCGCAAGCTCGAGATCGTCTCGTGCCCCTCGTGCGGCCGTGCGCAGGTCGACGTCTACACGCTCGCCGACGATGTCACCGAGGGCCTCAAGGACATGACCGTGCCGCTGCGCGTGGCCGTCATGGGCTGCGTCGTGAACGGCCCCGGCGAAGCGCGCGACGCCGACCTCGGTGTCGCGTCGGGCAACGGCAAGGGCCAGATCTTCGTCAAGGGCGAGGTCGTCAAGACCGTTCCCGAGTCGGAGATCGTGCAGACGCTCATCGCCGAGGCGAACCGCCTCGCCGCCGAGATGGGCCCCGACGCCGCCACCGGCACCGCGCAGGTCATCACGGCCTGAGTCGGCTGTCACCCGGCCGCCGCGCGCAACGGCGTCGGCGGCGCGGAGCGGGGTTCCGCTAGCGTCGGGATCCTCATGACCGAGACACCCGCCGCCTCCCTCACCCGCCCGCTCATCGCCGGGGTCGTCACCGCTCTCGTCGGCTTCACCAGCACCTTCGCGGTCGTGCTGACGGGCCTGCGGGCCGTGGGCGCCACCCCTGAGCAGGCGGCGAGCGGCCTGCTGGCCATCACGCTCGTCGTCGGGATCGGCTGCATCCTGCTCGCCGGGCGCTATCGCATCCCGATCACCGTCGCGTGGTCGACGCCCGGCGTCGCTCTGCTGGCGGCGACGGGCTCGGTCGACGGGGGCTGGCCGGCGGTCGTGGGCGGATTCCTCGTGTCGGCGGCGCTGATCCTCTGCACCGCGCTGTTCCCCCCGCTGGGGGCCCTGATCGCCCGCATTCCCCCCTCGATCGCGCAGGCGATGCTGGCCGGCGTGCTGCTGCCGCTGTGCGTGGCGCCGTTCGTCGGTGTCGTCGACGACCCGTGGGGCGTCGCGCCGGTGCTGATCGTCTGGCTCGTGGCATCCCGTCTCCTGCCGCGCTGGGCGGTGCCGCTGGCCTTCGTCGCGGCGATCGTCGTCGTGGCCGTCGAACTCGCCCGCACGGGCGTCGAGATGGATGCCGCGACCCTGCTGCCCCGGCTGGAGTTCACGCTGCCGACCCTCACCGTGGGGTCGGTGGTCGGCATCGCCCTGCCACTGTTCGTGGTGACGATGGCGTCGCAGAACGTGCCGGGCGTCGCCGTCATGCGCAGTCTCGGTTACACGATCCCGTGGCGTCCGGCCATGCTCGTGACCGGACTCGGGTCGGCCGCGGCCGCCGGCTTCGGCGGGCACGCGATGAACCTCGGGGCGATCAGCGCGGCGATCGCCGCGGGACCGGATTCGCACCCCGACCCGAAGCGCCGGTGGGTCGCGGGCGTCTCCGCGGGCGGCACCTACCTGGTGCTGGGCGCACTGTCGGCGGCGTTCGCTGCGATCGTGCTGCTGGCCCCCGCCGGCGTCATCCCCGCCGTCGCGGGCGTCGCGCTGTTCGGCGCGTTCGGTTCGGCGGTGCAACAGGCCATCGACGACCCGGGCGAGCGGGTGCCTGCGGTCGTGACGTTCCTCGTCGCGGCATCCGGGATCGCGGTGTTCGGGGTGAGCGCAGCGTTCTGGGCGCTGGTGGCCGGACTCGTCGTGCGCGCCGTGCTGCATGTGGGGCGGCGCGCGGGCTGAGACTGCCGAGTCGTTCTCGCGCAGGGCGGCGGCGGAGCGTGCGAACGGAGACTGCCCGATCGTTCCCGTGCGGGGCGGTGGGTAGGAGGCTCGCAGGTCGGTCCGGCCGTTCGCACGCGGGGCGACGGTGAGCCTGGGGACTGAGCCCGGCTCGCCTCAGTGCAGGGCGCCCGCGGGGGTCGAAAGGTCGTCGGCAACCTCGACACAGGTGCGCACCGCGATCTCGAGCGCCCGCGCGATGTCGGCGAGGGGGAGCGCGGGGGCGCCTTCGGGGGCCTCTTCACGGGCGTACGGCACATGCACGAACCCTGCCCGAACACCGGGCGCGGCGGCATCCAGTGCGGTGAACATCACGTGATTGCAGACGAACGTGCCGGCGGAATGCGAGACGGCGGACGGGATGCCGGCGGCGGCCACGGCCGCCGCGATGGCCTTGACGGGGATCGTCGCGAAGTAGGCCGCAGGGCCGCCGGGCACCACCGCCAGGTCGACGGGCTGCGCGCCGTCGTTGTCGGGGATCCGCGCATCGGCGAGGTTGACGGCCACCCGTTCGGGGGTGACCTGGCTCCGGCCGCCGGCGAGCCCCGTCGCGACGACGATGTCGGGGCGGTGCACGGCGATGAGCGCACGCAGGCGCGCCGACGCCGCGTCGAAAGCGACCGGCAGCACGTCGACGACCAAGCGCTCCGGCCCGCGCCAGCCCGCGGCGACCGTGTTCACCGCGTCGCCGGACGGATTCGTGGCATCGCCCGCGAACGGCTCGAACCCGGTGAGCAGGATCGTGGTCATCGCTCCAGGCTATGTCGCGATCCCGCAGTCGGGTCGGTCGGCGTCGGAGCGCGTGGTGAGACGGGAGCGCCGCCGCGGGTCGTCCGCCCTCCGCGGGGTGACGCCGGGCGTGCCGGGGGTTGCTGCGGCCATGGTCACTGCGCTGTTGTCGTTTCGTTATCGGGTGGGGGAACCGATGCCCGTCTGGCGGACACTTCTGAGTGTGGATGATGACGACGCCGGGCTCTGGACCCGGGTGCGCCAAGGCGACGAGCTCGCGCTCGCCGCGCTGTTCGATCGGCACGAGGCGCGTCTGTTCCGGCATGCGTCGCGGTTGCTGACGCACCGGGAGGATGCGAAGGATGCCGTGACGGTGGCGTTCTTCGAGCTGTGGCGCAAGCGCGTCACGGTGCGTCTGGTGGATGGGTCGCCGTTGCCGTGGCTGCTGACGACGGTGGCGCATTGCGCTCGGAACCTGGAGCGTTCGAGTCGGCGGTATCGGGCGCTGCTCGACCGGGCGCCGGTGGTGGAGGCGGTGCCGTCCGCGGGGCACGACGACAGTGGCGTGCTGTCGGCGTTGAAGCGTCTGCCCGAACGGGAGCAGGCGGTCGTGGTGCTGTCGGTGCTGGAGGGGTACGCCGAGCGCGAGGTGGCGGAGGCCCTGGGAATTCCTGCCGGGACCGTGAAGTCGCGGTTGGCCCGCGCGAAAGCGAAACTGCGCGATGAGCTCGCGCTGGAAGGGGTTCGGGCATGAACGACGAACTGACGCCCTCCGAGCGTTCGGCTCTGCGCGCTCAGATCTTGGGTGGTGCGCGCGGGATCAAGCCGGTCGGCGCGCACCGGAACGCGGTGATCGCGGGATCCATCGCCGCGGTGCTCGTGGTCGCCATCGCCGGGGGAGTGGCCGCGACGTCGACGCTCAGCGCCCCGCCCGTCGCGACGACACCGGCGCCGAGTGCGACCGCCTCCACCGAGCCCTCGCCGACTCTCGCGCCCACCACGACCCCGACGTCCTCGCCCAACTCGACTCCGACTGCCCCGGCCGTCGCTTTCGGCGGCGACTGCTCCGCGGTGCTCGACGACGCAGCGGCATCGGCCCTCGTGGGTGCGGACGTCCGGCTGTCCCCCGGCCTGCCGGTGTGGGATAGCGACGTTCTCGGCGGGATCTCGTGCCAGTGGCGCGGCGAGGCCCCGGAGGACTGGCGGGCGCTGAACATCACCGTTCTTCCATGGTCGGTCGTTCCTGAGCAGGTGCGGGCTCGCGTAGACGGTGTTCCGGTGTGCGAGGGAGGCGGCCCGTGCGACTATTCGCAACGGTTCGGCAACACGTGGGTCGTCGCCGATGCCGATGATTCCGCGGTCGCCGTGCGCGCGGTTGCGGAGGTCGGATCGAAGCCCGCCGCCTCGGCGGTGGGCGAGCGGCCTCTTCGAGCCGACGCCTGGAGCCTCGGGGACTGCCGGGAGCAGATCGGTGGTGCGGTGGGAACGACGCTCGGCCGCGACGACCTCGGACCCCTCGGGACCGACAACGTGCCTCAGGGGCAGGTATGGGACGTCCTCGAGGCCCGAGGTGCGGCGGCCTGGTGTTCTTTCGCACCCACGTCCTACGACGAGACGGCGCCTCCCTTCCTCCGCGTCAGCATCGGGGCGGGCGAGGTGTCGGACGCGCGCGAGGTCGAGCGCTTCGGCGGCACCCCGGTCACGGTGACGGGAGCACGGGCCGCGTGGTGGCTCGCGCGTGCCGACGGCAACGGGGGGAGCGTGCGCGCGGACGCGTCCGGAGGGGTGATCGACGTCGATGTGAACAACCTGACCGAGCAGCGGGCGCGCGAGGTCGCGGCGGCCATCATCGCCGCGCTGGGCTGAGTCCGTGGCATCCTCAACGCTCACCCACGCGGCCTAGACTCGACTCTCGTGGTCACCCGTCTGTCGAACTACTTCCTCCGCACGCTCCGCGAAGATCCCTCGGATGCCGAGGTCACGAGTCACCGTCTGCTCGTGCGCGCCGGCTACATCCGCCGCAACGCCCCGGGCATCTTCGCATGGCTGCCGCTGGGCCTGAAGGTCAAGGCCAAGATCGAGACGGTCGTGCGCGAAGAGATGGCGAACGCCGGGGCCTTCGAGGTGCATTTCCCGGCGCTCCTTCCCCGTGAACCGTACGAGGTCACGGGCCGCTGGGAGGAGTACGGCGATGCGCTGTTCCGCCTGCAGGACCGAAAGGGTGCCGACTACCTGCTCGCGCCCACTCACGAGGAGATGTTCACCCTGCTGGTGAAGGACCTCTACTCGTCGTACAAAGACCTGCCGCTGACGCTCTACCAGATCCAGGACAAGTACCGCGACGAGGCGCGTCCCCGCGCCGGCCTCCTGCGCGGCCGCGAGTTCACGATGAAGGACGCGTACTCGTTCGACGCCACGGATGCCGGCCTTGACGCCTCGTACCAGGCGCAACGCGACGCCTACGAGCGCATCTTCACCCGCCTCGGCCTCGAGTACGTCATCGTCGCCGCCGACGCGGGAGCGATGGGCGGGTCGAAGTCGGAGGAGTTCCTGCACCCGACCCCCATCGGGGAGGACACCTTCGTGCGCTCGGCCGGCGGGTATGCCGCCAACGTCGAGGCGTTCACGACGGTGGCTCCCGACGCGCTCCCCATCGAGGGGCAGCCGGATGCCGTGATCTTCGACTCCCCGAACACCCCGACGATCGCGACCCTCGTCGACCACGCGAACGCGCACCTCGACGCGCCCGCCTCCGGCGTCGCCGGACCCGCGACCGCCGACGCGACCGTCTGGACGGCCGCCCACACGCTGAAGAACGTCGTGCTGGCCCTGACCCATCTCGACGGCACGCGCGAGCTCGTCGTCGTCGGCCTTCCCGGCGACCGCGACGTCGACGACAAGCGCGTCGAGGTCGCCTTCGCACCCGCCGAGGTCGAAGCCGCCACCGAGGCCGACTTCGCGAAGCACCCCCTGCTGGTCAAGGGCTACATCGGCCCCTGGTCGCCGACGGGCGCAGTGCTGGGCGAGGAGTCGGCCACGAAGATCCGCTACGTGCTCGACCCCCGCGTCGTCGACGGCACCGCGTGGATCACCGGCGCGAACATCGACCAGAAGCACGTGCACTCCCTCGTCGCCGGCCGGGACTTCGTCGGCGACGGCTTCGTCGAGGTCGCCACCGTCCGACCCGGCGATCCGGCTCCCGACGGCTCCGGCCCGGTGGAATTGGCGCGTGGCATGGAGATCGGTCACGTGTTCCAGCTCGGCCGCAAGTACGCCGAGGCGCTCGGGCTGAAGGTGCTCGACGAGAACGGCAAGCTCGCCACCGTCACGATGGGCTCGTACGGCATCGGCGTCACCCGCATCCTCGCGATCATCGCCGAGCTCAACAACGACGCCAAGGGCCTCATCTGGCCCGAGTCGGTCGCCCCGTTCGACGTGCACGTCGTGGCCACCGGTCGTGACGCGGTCGCGTTCGAGCTCGCGGCATCCGTCTCGGATCAGCTCGAGGCCGCCGGCCTCGACGTGCTCTACGACGATCGCCCCAAGGTCTCTCCCGGCGTGAAGTTCGGCGACGCCGAGCTCGTCGGCATCCCGCGCATCCTCATCGTCGGTCGCGGCGCCGCCGAGGGCCAGGTCGAGCTCTGGGACCGCCGCACGGGTGAGCGAGAGACCGTCTCGGTCTCCGACGCGGTGGCGTCGCTCACGCGCTGAACCTTCGCGGCGCGGCATCCCCTCGATGGACGTCGGGGGGATGCCGTTCCGCCTTTGTGGGGCGCGCACGCCGGTAGCGTGGACGCCATGATCGCCGCCCCCCGCCTGTCGCTGTCCGACGGCTCCACGATCCCGCAGCTCGGCATCGGCACCTACAAGGTGCCCGCCGACGTCACCGCCGATCTCGTCGAGGGTGCGCTCGCCGCGGGCTATCGGCACGTCGACACCGCCGCGCTCTACGGCAACGAGACCGAGGTGGGGGAGGGGCTGCGCGCCTCGGGTCTCGACCGCGACGAGGTCTTCGTCACCACCAAGGTGTGGAACGACGACCAGGGCTTCGACGAGACGCTGCGCGCGTTCGACGCCAGCAGCGCACGGCTGGGCCTCGACCGGGTCGACCTGTACCTCATCCACTGGCCCATCCCCAGCGCCGACCGGTACGTCGACACGTGGCGCGCCCTGCTGCGGTTGCAGCAGGAGGGGCTGGCGACCTCGATCGGCGTCAGCAACTTCGCCATCTCGCACCTCGAGCGCCTCCGCGCCGAGACCGGTGTGCTGCCGGCGGTCAACCAGGTCGAGCTGCACCCGCGCTTTCCGCAGGACGCGCTCGTCGACTGGGACACCGCGAACGGCATCGTCACGGAGTCGTGGGCACCGCTGGCGCGCGGCGGACTGCTCGATGAGCCCGTGCTCGCACGGATCGCCGAGCGCTACGGCAAGACCGCGGCGCAGGTCGTGGTGCGCTGGCACCTCGACCGGGGGTTGGTGGTGTTCCCCAAGTCGGTGTCGCTGGAGCGCATCCGCGAGAACGGCGATGTGTTCGACTTCACCCTCGCCGCCGACGATCACGCCGCGATCGCCGGGCTCGACACGGGTGAGCGCACCGGGCGCGACCCCGCGCTCGACTGAGTCCGCCGCGCAGGACGCGGCCGAGCATCCGCGCCCCTGGGGGACTGAACGGCATCCGCGAACCAAACCCCCGCGGGGGTGTTCGGGCGCTACGCGTCCAACCGCGCATAGCGCGCACGGAAGACCGTGAACACGCCGTACGCGAGGAATCCGAGCCCCACGAGCAGGGCGAGGAACGGACCCGCGGGCAGCTCGATCAGCGCGGATACCGCCCCGTCGAGGCCGCCGGCGGTGTCGGGTTCGATCCGTACGGCGGCGATGACCAGCAGCACGCCCACGATGACGAGCGCCACGCCCTTCGCGAGGAACCCCACCACCCCCAGTGCGCTGAGCACGTGACCTCCCACGCCGTCGGGCAGCCGCACCTTGTTGTGGAAAGAGCGCCGAAGGCCCATCCACCCGAAACCGATCCCCACGCCCGCCACGGCCAGTCCCACCGTCCCCAGGATGAACCCGCCGATCGGCAGGGTGAGTGCGACCTCGCTGGCGTCCTCCGCCGCCTGTTCCGCGTGAGGGCGGGCGCCGAGGGCGACGGATGCCGAGATCACGCCGATCACGATGAAGACGACGCCCTGCGGCGCCTCGGCCGCTACCCGCGCGAGACGCTTCCACCCCGAGAGGCCGCGCGGGGCGACGGCCTGCAGCAGATGCCAGCATCCCAGGGCCACCAGGCCCAGGGCGAGCGCCCCGAGCGCTACCGCCCCCAGCGGCAGGGCCGCCACGGCGCGGAAGGCTCCCGTCTGATCCGTGTCTTCCGCGGCACCGAAACCCACGGCGAGCACGAGCCCGCCGATGAGCAGATGCAGGATGCCGTTGGCGACGTAGCCCGCGGGGGCAGCGACGCGGAAGGCGGGGTTGGCCTCGGCGTCACGCGCGACGGAGCGGGCGGAGGAGGGCATCCCGGAACCGTACGGCCTCGTGCGGCACCGCGCCACTCGTCTGCGCTCGGCGGACGGGTCCCCCGCGGGGAGGAGGGTGAGCGCACCTGTGGGGTTCCTTCAAGGAATGCGGCGAACGGGTGAAGATCGTGTGTCGTTCCCGTTCCGCCTTGGCGCCGCGGCGCGCGACTCATTACGGTCGGATGGTGCCCGAGAACACCTCTGAGCTGCGCCCCACCCACCCGCTGGCCATCGCGCCCGTCGTCGCCCCCGCGGCATCCGTCGACGGTTTCGCGAAACAGTTCCTCCAGAACCTGAACTTCGATCAGGGCGTGACGCTGTCGGCCTCCGACGTCAACGATCAATACCTCGCGCTCGCCTACACGGTGCGCGATTACCTCATGGCGCGGTGGTTCGACGATCGGGCGCAGCAGAAGGCCCAGCAGAACAAGACCGTGTGCTACCTCTCGGCGGAATACCTGCTGGGCCGCCAACTCGACAACAACCTGCTCGCCTCGCGCTTGACCGACATCGCGACCGAAGCGCTCGCGCAGTGCGGTATCGACATCGACGACCTGCGCCAGGTCGAGATCGAGCCCGGGCTCGGAAACGGCGGTCTCGGGCGCCTCGCCGCGTGCTTCATCGACTCGCTCGCGACCATGAGCGTTCCGACGATCGGTTACGGCATCCGCTACGAGTACGGCATCTTCCGTCAGGCGTTCGCCGACGGTCAGCAGATCGAGCAGCCCGACGCCTGGCTGCGCATGGGCTCGCCGTGGGACTTCGCCCACCCCGAGGCCGCGCAGACCATCTCGTTCGCCGGCACCACCGAGACCTACGACGACGACGGCGTCGAGCGCACCCGCTGGGTCCCCGAGTGGAACGTCCTCGCGGTGCCGTACAACATGATGGTGCCCGGCTACCACAACGGACGCGTCAACACCCTGCGCCTGTGGCGTGCGGTGGCCACCAACGCCTTCGACCTGCACACCTTCAACTCCGGCGACTACGTCCAGTCGGTGCGCGCGCAGACCTTCGCCGAGAACATCTCGAAGGTGCTCTACCCCGAGGACTCCACCCCCCAGGGCAAAGAGCTCCGTCTGCAGCAGCAGTACTTCTTCGTCGCCGCCTCCATCGCCGACTTCATCGGCAACGTGCTGCCCGACGACTTCGACATCGAGAAGCTGCCCGAGCGCGTCATCTTCCAGCTCAACGACACCCACCCCGTCATCGGCGTCCCTGAGCTCATGCGCGTCCTGGTCGACGAGAAGAAGCTCGAGTGGGATGCCGCGTGGGCCATCACGCAGAAGTGCTTCGCGTACACGTGCCACACCTTGCTGCCCGAGGCGCTCGAAGTCTGGTCGGTCGACCTGCTCGGGCGTCTGCTGCCGCGACACCTCGAGATCATCTACCGCATCAACGACGAGTTCCTCCTCGAGGTGCGCGAGCGGTTCGGCGACGACGAGATGCTCATCCGCAACATGTCGATCATCGGCGAGCACCCCTCCCGCTCCGTGCGCATGGCGTACCTCGCCACGGTCGCCGGTTCCAAGGTGAACGGTGTCGCCGAGCTCCACTCCCAGCTGCTGCGCGACAACGTGCTCAAGGACTTCGCCGAGATGTGGCCGGATAAGTTCACCAACGTCACCAACGGCGTCACGCCCCGCCGGTTCCTGCGTTTGGCCAACCCCGAGCTGTCCGACCTCATCACCGAGGCCCTCGGCGCGGGCTGGACCGTCGACCTCGAGCGGCTCCGGGGCCTGGAGGCCCTCGCCGACGATGACGACTTCCGCGAGCGCTTCGCCGCGGTGAAGGCCTCGAACAAGCGCCGCCTGAGCCGCGTGCTCGAGGCGCGGGGAGAAGCCCCGCTCGACGACGGTCACATGCTCGACGTGATGATCAAGCGCCTGCACGAATACAAGCGCCAGACGCTGAAGGTGCTGCACATCGTCAGCACCTACGAGGGCATCGTGTCGGGCCGTCTCGACGTGGATGCCGTGCAGCCGCGCACGTTCCTCTTCGGCGCCAAGGCCGCCCCCGGTTACGGCATGGCCAAGCGCATCATCCACCTGATCAACGCCGTCGGCGAGGTCGTGAGCACCGACGAACGCGTCAAGGGCAAGCTCAAGGTGCTCTATCCCGCCAACTACAACGTCACCCTCGCTGAGCGCATCATCCCGGCCGCCGACCTGTCGGAGCAGATCTCGCTCGCCGGCAAAGAGGCGTCGGGCACGGGAAACATGAAGCTTGCGCTGAACGGCGCCCTCACCATCGGCACCGACGACGGGGCGAACGTCGAGATCCGCAAGCTCGTCGGCGACGACAACTTCTTCCTGTTCGGCATGAGCGAACCCGAGGTCGAGGCGCTGTGGACCGAGGGCTACCGTCCCGCCGACTTCTACCAGGAAGACGACGAATTGCGTCGCGCCATCGATCTCATCGCATCGGGAGCGTTCTCCGACGGAGACCGTTCGATCTTCGAGCCGCTCGTGTCGAACCTGCTCTACGACGACCGTTTCATGGCGCTCGCCGACTTCCGGTCGTACCTCGACGCGCAGGGTCGCGTCGACGCCGCGTACGCCGATCAGGATGCCTGGGTGCGCTCGGCCATCCTCAACGTCGCGCGGAGCGGCTACTTCTCGTCCGATCGCGCCATGCGCGATTACCTCGACCGCATCTGGCACGCCACGCCCATCAGCTGAGGTGCTTCGGATGCCGCGGCCGGAGGGTCGCGGCATCCGGTCTCTTCTGACACGAGGGCAGGATGCCGGGGCCTCGGCCCCGCGGCAATCGTTTCGGCCGACGCGAATTCCGTCCCTCGCCGGGCGCGGAACGATGCGACGTCCGCGGCCGATTTCCTGCGTCGTGGACAGTTCTCTGGCAGGAAGACGCCGACGGCTGGCTGCCGGAAGTCTGCCGTTCGCCGCGTGGTCGCGGCAGAGTGAGGGATCACCCGATCCCGGAGGCTCCGTGCGCATCAGCGACATCCCCGTGCCCGACACCCTCGCCGCCCGCGGCGCTCTGGCGCTGGCGACCGAGTACCAGTCGACCGCGCTCACGGCGCACGCTCTGCGCTCCTGGCTGTGGGCGGAGGCGTTCGCCCTCGTCGACGGCATCACGGGGATCGACCACGAGCTGCTCTATGTCTCTGCCGTGCTCCACGACATCGGCATCGTGACCGAGTTCGACAATCATTCGGTGTCGTACGAGCACGCGGGTGGGCATGTCGGGATCGCCCTCACGGCCGGGGCCGGATGGCCGCGCGAGCGCCGGGAACGCGTGCTCGATGTGATCGTGCGCCACAACTGGCCGAGCGTGGATCCGTCGATGGATGCCGAGGGTCATCTGCTCGAGACGGCGACCGCGCTCGACATCTCGGGGTCGCGCCCCGACGCCCTGCCCGAGGACTTCCGCCGCGAGGTGCTCCGCGCTCACCCGCGAGGGACGCTCGCCGCCGAGTTCGGTGCGTGCGTGCTCGACCAGGCGGCGCGGAAGCCCGACACCGCGGCGCGGCGGCTGGTCGACGGGGGAGTGGTGGCGAAGCTCGCGGCGAATCCGCTCGAGCGCCTCTGACGCGGGACTCGCGAGCGCCGGACCACCCGATACCGGCGTTCCGGGCACACCTCCTGAACCTCGCGACGTCACGCCGGTCGAGGTACCGGGATTTCGCGGGTCGGCGGGGAAACGGTCTGCGGATTACAGGAGTCGTGCGCAGCCCAGCCGTCGAGCGGATCGGTCGCCGGGTCGCGGGCGACACGGCATCCCGGGTATCGTAGGAGGGTTGTCGGCGCCGGTCGCGTCGACGAGAGCTGAATAACGGAGGGCCTTGTGGACATCGATCTCGCACTTCTCAAGACGATCGAACGCGAGAAGGAGATCCCCTTCGACGAACTCGCGCGCATCATCGAGCAGGCGATCCTGACCGCCTACGCGAAGCACATCTCGCCCAGCGGTGAGATCCCCGAGGGTGCGCGTGCGACGCTCGATCGCAAGACCGGTCACGTGGGCATCTTCACCCCCGTCACCGACGAAGAGGGCGCCGTCATCGGCGAAGAGGAGCAGGCGCCCGACGACTTCGGTCGCATCGCGGCGTTCGCTGCGAAGCAGGTCATCAGCCAGCGCCTCCGCGACATCGCCGACGACGCCGTGCTGGGGGAGTTCCGCGGAAAAGAGGGTGACATCGTCGCGGGTGTCGTGCAGCAGGGTCCGAACCCGCGCATGGTGCACGTCGACCTCGGCACCGTCGAGGCCATCCTCCCGCCCGAGGAGCAGGTGCCTGGCGAGACGTACGCGCACGGCTCGCGTCTGCGCGTCTACGTCACCAGCGTCTCCAAGGGCAACAAGGGTCCGCAGATCACCGTGTCGCGCACCCACCCCGGCCTGGTGCGCAAGCTCTTCGCCCTCGAGGTCCCCGAGATCGCCGCGGGTCTCGTCGAGATCGTGTCGCTCGCCCGCGAGGCCGGCCACCGCTCGAAGATCGCCGTCAAGGCGAACGACCCGACGGTCAACGCCAAGGGTGCCTGCATCGGTGAGCTGGGCCGCCGCGTCCGCGCCGTCACCGAAGAGCTCGCGGGCGAGAAGATCGACATCATCGACTACGACGCCGAGCTGCCCCGCTTCGTCGCGAATGCCCTGTCGCCCGCCAAGGTGACCTCGTCGTTCGTCCTCGACGCCTCCACCAAGGCCGTTCGCGCCCTGGTGCCCGACTACCAGCTGTCACTCGCCATCGGCAAAGAGGGGCAGAACGCCCGCCTGGCCGCCAAGCTGACCGGCGCGAAGATCGACATCCAGCCCGACAGCATCCTCGAAGACAACTGAGCGTCCGTCGCTGGGGCGACGGCGAGGTGTACGATGGAACCAGTACGAACGTGCGTCGGATGCCGCGCACGCGCCCCCCGATCCTCGCTTCTGCGTGTGGTCGCCCACGGATCGATCCTCGTCGCTGACGAGCGAGCGGTCCTTCCGGGACGGGGAGCGTGGGTTCACGAGACGGACGCGTGCGTGAGGAAAGCTCTCACGCGTCGCGCCTTCGTACGAGCATTGCGTGTGTCAGGCCCGCTTGACACGCAGACCTTCGAATCACACCTCCAGCGAAAAGGCTGAACGGCTATGGACACGAAGTGAACGGCTCGAAATGAGACCCGTCCGCAACTAGCGGTCTGCCCTGTCCGGGGTAGGCCCTCAGACAGGAGAATTGTGGCAAAACCACGCGTGCACGAGATCGCTTCCGAGCTCGGCGTCGACAGCAAGGTCGCGCTTGCGAAGCTGAAGGAGCTCGGCGAGTTCGTCAAGAGCCCCTCATCCACCATCGAGCCCCCCGTGGCTCGTAAGCTCCGCGCCGCCCTCGCGGCCGAGGGCTCCTCGGGGTCCTCGGA
>NZ_CAUQWC010000038.1:0-19251 GCF_963521695.1 uncultured Microbacterium sp.
GCTTCCGGCATCTCTCCGGTCGCCGATAGACGCACCTCCGCAGCATCGCCCCCCGACCGCACGGCACCCGGCATCTCTCCCGTCGCCGACAGACGCACCTCCGCAGCATCGCCCCCCGACCGCACGGCATCCGACATCCCGCCCGTCGCCGACAGACGCACCTCCGCAGCGTCGCCCGCCGACCGCACGGCATCCGACCTCGGAAAGGACGCCCCGTGAAGATCCTCATCGCCGACGACGATCCGCAGCTCGTGCGCGCCCTGCGCATCACCCTCGCCGCGCACGGTTACGACGTGGTCGCCGCCGCCGACGGCGCCGCGGCCATCACCCTCGCAGCGCACGCCCACCCCGACATCGTGCTGCTCGACCTCGGGATGCCGCACCTCGACGGCGTGCAGGTGATCGAGGCCCTGCGCGGCTGGGCGACCGCGCCGATCATCGTCGTCTCGGGCCGCACCGGCTCGGCCGACAAGGTCGACGCCCTCGACGCCGGAGCCGATGATTACGTCACCAAGCCCTTCCAGATCGATGAGTTGCTCGCCCGCCTGCGCGTGCACGCGCGTCGCTCGGTGCCCTCGAGCGGCGAGTCGGTCGTGCGGTTCGGCGACGTCGAGGTGGACCTCGCCGCCAAAGCCGTGCTGCGGGAGGGGACACGCGTGCACCTGACGCCGACGGAGTGGCGGATGCTGGAATTCCTGGCCCGCAACCCGGGGTCGCTCGTCACCCGCCAGACGCTGCTCAAAGAGATCTGGGCCAGCGAGCAGGTCGCCGACTCCGGGTACTTGCGCCTGTACATGTCGCAGCTGCGCAAGAAGCTCGAGGCCGACCCGTCGAACCCGGTGCACCTGCTCACGGAGCAGGGGATGGGGTACCGGCTCGTCGTGTGACGGCGAGCTCTGCGCCCGTCACGCTGAGCCGCGCTCCGCCTCACGTACGGAAGGATCGTCGGTCCGCCGGACCGCGAGACCGTCTACCGGTGATCGGCACAGCGTCGCTCGACGGCCTCTGCGAGCCACCGATCGGAAAGAAGGCGTCACCTCGGGAAAGGGATCTCCGAGCGCTGTGCGGGAACATGCGCGACGCGCGCGGTGCGGCCGAGTGACCGTGATCTAGTCGTCGGAAAGGCTCCGAATCCAGCGGTGGGGATCGATGTGGAACGACGAGTGCAGGCGAACGAGCGTTTCCAATGTGGGATTGGCCCAGGGGTAGTGCGAGAAGCGCGCGCGCTCGATTCGCCCCAAAGCCGGAGGCGCGATCCCCGCCCTCAGCGCGGCCTCTTCTTGGGAATACCCCAAACTGCTACGCGCATTATGTACTTCGATGGCGAAATTGCGCGAGAGACGTGCGCAAAGAATCTCATGCTCGGATCCGACGGAGGGTCTAGTCACGGCAGCCCCGGTTGCTGAACGAACGTTAACTCTTCATCTTCACTCACGTCCAAATCATGACCCAGAACATATATGTGTTGGTCTCACGGAGAAATTCTGCGTCCTCGCGCACGCTCATGACCGGTGGGCACCGAGCCCTGCTGTCAGCCGGTGCGAGAGCGACGTGGCCGCGACGCGACGCGACTGGCGGGGAGTGTGCACCCGCCCGCTGTCTCCCGCACGGAGATTGCTCCCCCGCGTCACCTCGACTCGACGCGACCTCGCCCGACGAGGACCCTCCTGCACCGCTGCATCCTGGCCGAGAACGCGTCACCCCGACCGGCAGGAGCGTCGTCCCGCTCACTGCGGCGGCGACCCCTCGCGTGCGCGGCTCAGCGCGACCTGCGAGAGGAAATCGATCACGGCGGGCTCATCGGGCAGCACGAGGGCCTCGCCGTCGACGACGAGTTCGAATGCCCCCTTCGCCCCCGGCCGGATGCAGACGGGGCTGGTCCGCGGACCGATCTCCCACCCGTCGCCCTGTCGCCGGGGGCGCCACCCGTGGATGCGCATGAGAATTTCGAGCGAGGGCGTCGGATTTTCACGGCTCATGTCGGTCACCCGGGCATATTAGTGCGCTCAAATTGCGGCGGAATTTCCTTTCCGTCACGAGGTCGCATAAAGCCGAATTCGTGAATTCGGGCATCTTCACCGGTGAAGCGCAAGTACAAAGAACCACTGATGACCGCATCTTTACATGCAGCTACTTCCATTCCGGCACCGCACACGACCGGTCGACGACCTTCCGACCGGCCACGCCCACGACGGCAGACCCTCTCCACGAAAGACCGGAGCTTCCCCGATCACCTCCACCCGCCTGAGGCGGCTGGGCGACAGCGGCGGCGTCCGCGCGACTCACGAGATGGGCGCGAGAGGCACGAGATCGTCGTCGACGCAGGCTTCGAACTCCGCCTGCACCCGTGCGCAGCGGCAGGCGTAGACGATCGTGTGCAGCAGCATCACCGCACTTCCCCGAGGGTGTGGCATCCGGGACAGGGGACGACAATGCGGTCGCCCACCCGCACATCACCGGGAAGTACGACCGTGGCGCGCGCCTCGCTGCCGTGCGCGTCGACCACCGCGAGGGGCTCGTCGTAGGCGTGAGACACCCGGCCGAGCAGTCGCGCTTCGCGCCACACCACGTCGAGTCCCGCGGCCAACGCGTCGAGGCGCAGCGTGTCGGGGGTGGCATCCACCACCGTCGCCACGATCACCGTCGTCGACAGCGTCGCGGATGCCACTCCACCCGACGCCGGGATGACGGCCGGGCCCGTGCACACGCAGGGCGTGCCGCAGATGTCGGCGTAACGGCCGACCGACATCGCCCGCACCGTGACGTCGTCGAGCGTGGGCACGGAGCCCGCGGGCCACGCCGAGGGATCGAAGGGCGACGGGGTGCTGGATCGGAGGGTGGGGAGCAGGGCCGTGAGGGTCATGGCATCCGGTCTACGCGCCGACTCCCCGAGATGCGTCACGCTGACGATTCCCATGCGGCCGCCGACGCGATTCTCACGCGTCTCGCGCGCTCGGCGGCATCGAGACGGCGTCTCGCCGACGAGATAGGGGACGCGTGCGGCCCGGACCCCGGGTCGACGGCAGGGCTCAGTTCAAGGGGGTGAGCCAGACGTAGCGGGCCACGACCATCAGGCTGTAGGTCGAGCTCCCGACGAAGATGTCGGCCGATTGCGGAGTGCCGCTGGGGAACGGAGTGAAGGAGGAGGTGAAGGTCCCGGCGCCATCGGTCGGCCCGCTGGCGGGGGAGAAGACGAGGCGCGACTCGGGCGACGAGATCGAGATCGGGCTGCCTCCCACCGGAACCGAGTTGATGGTCAGCGATGCCGTCAGCACCGAGGGCGTCCTGCCCTTGCCCGGATCAGGACTGAAACGCACCTCGAGCACGGGATCGCCGTACGCCAGCGTCGCCGCGGCCGAGACCGTGCCGCCCGCTCCGGGCGAGACGGCGGTGATGGTCGACGTGCCCTCGGTGGTCGACGCGGTGACCCTGGCCGTCGTCCAGAAGGCTCCCGAGCCGTCGGTGAGACCGCTCGACCGCCCGAGAGTCACACCGCTCGACGCTGCGAGGGACACCGCCTGACCGGCCAACGGCACTCCCGCGACATCCGTCACCTGAACGGTGACCGAAGACGACTCCCCCACGTGCACCGCGGTCGGGGCCAACGTGACGGTGATCCTCCGGTCGGTCGACCCGGCGAACGCCGGCGTGGCGGCCACCATGACGATGGCGGGCACTGAGAGGGCTGCTGCGCCGATGGCCGTCCGGCGGGAAAGGCTCTTCGCGCGCCCGTCGGTGTCTGTTCTGAGTTCTCGATCGCTCACGTATGCGCCTTCCGCTTCGGGACGCGCGGGACGACTCGATGACGCCCCGCCCACGACACCGTCCTCCATCCTGTGCAGATCCGCCTCCCTCCTGCCTTCCCGCCTTCCAGTTCTCACCCGGTGCACGCTCGACGTCACCCGGTCCGAGAGACGCGGTGTCTCCGCGCGCCGGGCTCCCGCGCCTCACCGGCGGCGGATCATGCGCTCGGGGCACCGAGACGGCGTCTGGGCGACCAGATCGTTGCACGCGGCAGGGTCGGCGGTACGCCGTCTCACGGGCGGAACATCTCCGCGCAGGCGAGGCGACCGGCAGCCTCGAGCACGACACCCCGCACCCACCCGACGCGCCGTAGCCTGGAGGGGTGACACTCCCCTTCGACGTCGCCGCCGCGCGTGCCGACTTCCCGATCCTCGAGACCGAGATCGACGGTCGGCCCCTCGTGTACCTCGACTCGGGAGCGACCAGCCAGAAGCCCCGTGCCGTGCTGGATGCCGAGCGCGCCTTCCTCGAACGCGCGAACTCTGCCGTGCACCGCGGTGCGCACACGCTCGCGGCCGACGCGACCGAGCTGTTCGAAGACGCGCGCGTCACCGTCGCCGAATTCGTGGGCGCGGAGCCCGAGCAGCTGGTGTGGACCTCGGGAGCGACCGGCGGTCTGAACCTGATCGCCGGTTCCCTCGGCTATGCCGGGCGGCTCGGCGAGGGCGACGAGATCGTCGTGACCGAGGCCGAGCACCACGCCAACCTCATCCCCTGGCAAGAACTCGCCGCCCGCACGGGCGCGCGCCTGCGCCACATCCCGGTGCTCGACGACGGCATGCTCGACATGCACGCCGCGGCCGACCTCATCGGCGAGCGCACCAAGGTCGTCGCGTTCCCGCACGTCTCGAACGTGCTCGGCATCGTGAACCCCGTCGCGAAGCTCGTCACCCTCGCCCGTGGCGTCGGCGCGCTGACGGTGCTCGACGCGTGCCAGTCGGCGCCTCACCTCGCGCTCGACCTGCCGGCATCCGGGGTCGACCTCGCCGTGTTCTCGGGGCACAAGATCTACGGGTCGTACGGCATCGGCGCCCTGTGGGGCCGCGACGAGGTGCTCGAGGCGCTGCCGCCCTTCACCACCGGCGGGTCGATGATCACCACCGTCACCCTCGACACGGCCGAATACCTCCCACCGCCGCAGCGCTTCGAGGCCGGGACGCAGCCGGTGTCGCAGGCCGTCGCGCTGGCCGCCGCGGTGCGCTGGCTCGGCGGGCACGATCTCGCCGCTGCTCATGCGCACGAGGCCCTGCTCGAAACGCGCATGCGCGAGGGGCTCCGTTCGATCGACGGCATCCGCCTGCTCGGAGACACGGATGCCGCCGAGCGCATCGCCCTGCAGGCCTTCGCGGTCGACGGAGTGCACGCGCACGACGTGGGCCAGTTCCTCGACTCCCGCGGCGTGGCCGTTCGTGTCGGACACCACTGCGCACAGCCGCTGCACCGCCGGTTCGGTCTGACGGCGTCGGTGCGCGCGAGCGCGGCGATCCACACGACCGAAGAGGAGATCGACACGTTCCTCGATGCCGTCTCGGGCGTTCGCGGCTTCTTCGGAGTCGGCGCGAGCGCCGCGGGAGCACGCGCATGAGCGGGCTCGAGTCGCTGTACCAGGAGCTGATCCTCGATCACGCGA
Source organism: uncultured Microbacterium sp. (assembly GCF_963521695.1). GTDB lineage: Bacteria > Actinomycetota > Actinomycetes > Actinomycetales > Microbacteriaceae > Microbacterium. Next base: position 5,435 of record NZ_CAUQWC010000038.1, read on the forward strand.
AGAACCGTCGCGGTTTCGGCCTCGCCGAACCGGGCGCGCACAGCGCCACGGTGCACCAGCGCAACCCCATCTGCGGCGATGAGATCACGCTGCGCGTCGAGCTGTCCGACGACGGTGAGCGCGTGGCATCCGTCACCTGGGAGGGCGCGGGCTGCTCGATCTCGCAGTCGTCGGCATCCATGCTCGTCGCCCTGCTGCAGGAAGACGGTGGGGATGACGGGATGCCGAAGACCGAAACCGAGGCGCTGATCGCGCAGTTCCGCGAGGCGCTGCGCTCGCGCGGCAAGATCCCCCTCGACGAGGAGACGTTCGCCGACGCCGCCGCACTGTCGGGGGTGTCGAAGTACACCGCCCGCGTGAAGTGCGCCATGCTCGCGTGGGTCGCGCTCGAGGAAGGCCTGCGGCAAGCCTGACCTGCGTTGTGGACGCGCGCCCCCGCGACGCCGGGGCCGCCCCGTCCAGCCCGGTTGAGTGTCCAAGACACTCCGGCGCGTGAAGAGATCGACGGCGTGTTCTGGACACTCAACGCGCACTTGCCCCGCACCGGCGACCCACCGCGCGGGAACGCGGAGGATTACGCTTCCCTCATCGCGACGCACGAGAGGTGGATGCCATGGCGGAAGGCGGAGCAGGATTCAGCGACGAAGAACGTACGGCGATGAAACAGCGCGCCGAGGAGCTCAAGGCCACGAAGGGGCTGAAGGGCGCGGCGAAGCTCGAGAAGGAGAACGAGGCCTGCCTCGAGGCGATCGACAAGCTCGAGGGCGTCGACCGGGCGGTGGCCGAACGCCTCCACGTCATCGTGCTGGAGGAGGCGCCGCACCTGACGCCCAAGACCTTCTACGGCTTCCCGGCCTACGCGAAAGACGGCAAGGTCGTCGTCTTCTATCAGCCGGCGTCGAAGTTCAAGACGCGCTACGGCACCGTGAGCTTCGACGACACCGCGCACCTCGACGACGGTCCGATGTGGCCGGTGTCGTTCGCGGTGGTCGAGGTGACGGCCGAGGTCGAGAAGGCCGTTCGCAACGCCGTCCGCCGGGCCTCTCCCTCGGAGTAGACGGGTCGCGCGGATGACGCATCGAGTGGGGTCTCGCGCCATCCCTTGACGTTCCGGTCATCGGCGTCTTGGCTGAGGGCACCCCCGCATCGCTCACGGCCGAATCCGGTCGCACGTCGCGTCGGGTGTCGCTGCGGGTCCGCCCACACGACGCGACCAGGTCGGGTCGACCGGCCGGAGAGGACGACGATGTCCGGTAACAAGGCAGTGGCGTACAAAGAACCCGGAGTGGTGGAGGTCATCGACACCCCCTACCCCGAGTTCGAGCTCAAGGACGGCCCGGGCGTGAACCCGGCGAACGTCGGCCGGAAGGTCCCCCACGGCGCGATCCTGCGCACCGTCTCCACGAACATCTGCGGCTCCGACCAGCACATGGTCCGCGGTCGCACCACCGCCCCCGCGGGTCTCGTGCTGGGCCACGAGATCACCGGGGAGGTGATCGAGGTCGGTCCCGATGTCGAGTTCGTCAAGGTCGGCGACATCGTCTCGGTGCCCTTCAACATCGCGTGCGGCCGCTGCCGCAACTGCAAAGAGGGCAAGACCGGGATTTGTCTGAACGTGAACCCCGACCGCCCCGGCAGTGCCTACGGATACGTCGACATGGGCGGATGGGTCGGCGGGCAGGCCGAGTACGTGCTCGTCCCCTACGCCGACTGGAACCTGCTGGTCTTCCCCGACCGCGAGCAAGCGCTCGAGAAGATCCTCGACCTGACGATGCTGTCCGACATCTTCCCCACCGGCTTCCACGGCGCCTACACCGCCGGCGTCCGCCCGGGATCGACCGTGTACGTCGCGGGCGCGGGTCCGGTCGGCATCGCCGCGGCCGTCGGCGCACAGCTGCTGGGCGCGGCGGCGGTGCTCGTCGGCGACCTCAACGCCGAACGCCTCGCGCAGGTGCGGTCGCTGGGGTTCGAGAGCGTCGACGTGTCGAAGGGTGACCCGCGCGACCAGATCCCCCAGATCCTCGGCACCCCCGAAGTGGATGCCGCGGTCGACGCGGTCGGCTTCGAGGCGCGCGGACACGGCTCCGACTCATCGCACGAGGCACCGGCGGCGGTGCTCAACTCGCTGTTCGAGGTCACCGCGGCCGGTGGCGCCCTCGGCATCCCGGGCTTGTACGTGACGGGCGACCCGGGCGGCGTCGACGAGGCGGCGAAGGTCGGTTCGCTCTCGCTTCGACTCGGCCTCGGCTGGGCCAAGTCGTTGACGTTCACGACCGGCCAGTGCCCGGTGATGAAGTACAACCGGCAGCTGATGATGGCGATCCTGCACGACAAGGTGCAGATCGCGAAGGCCGTCAACGCCACGCCCATCAGCCTCGACGACGCGCCCCAGGGCTACGCCGACTTCGACAAGGGCGCCCCGCGCAAGTACGTGCTGAACCCGAACGGGTACATCAAGAGCTGAGGCGAAGCCGGAGCTCGCAGAACGGCGCCTTCCTCGCAGACTTCCCCGCGGAATCTGCGAAATTCGCGTACGACTGCGGGCTTCGGCGCGCGGGTCGCGAGAGCCCGTCCGCGGGCGGGATGCCGCAGCCCCGAGGCCGCGGCATCCGTTCGCGGAACGTCGTCAGCCGGGCGGTTATCCCCGCCCGCCCAGCACAACTCCTGCAGATCCCACGCGCCACGGCCTCTTCCGCCGAGTGACAGCCGATCTGCAGGAGTTGCGCACCGGCTACGCCAGGACGACGCGCTCCATCCGCTCGAAGCTCTTCTCCATGCCGTCGACCATGCCGGTGGACAGGACGGCGTCGCGGGTGGTGGCATCCGGATACTCGATCAACAGCGTGACCAGGGTCGCGCCGTCTTCCTCGTAGAGCGAAAGGTCGTTCGTGGTGGAGGGCCAGTCGGTGCCGGTCATGTGCTCGGTCTGCACGATGCGACGCGGCTCGTCGATGAGCAGGGTCTCTCCGTCGAAGCCGAAACCCTCGCCCTCGGTTCCCGCTTCGGGCTCCCACGCGATGCGGTAGCGCCCGCCCACCGAGACCTCGACCTCGCTGACGCTCATGCGCCAGCCGTCGGGGCCGAGCATCCATTGCCGCATCAGGTCGGGTTCGACGTGCGCGCGCCATACGAGCTCGCGCGGGCCGTCGATGAGCCGGGTGATGCGCACGTGCTGGTCGTCGAGGATCTCGAGCTGCGTCCCCTTGCCCTGCGCGAACTCCCGCAGGCCCTGCAGCACGGCATCCAGCTGGTTCATCGCCATGGTCGAGCCCTCGACCGCGCCCATCGCGACGACCTGCTCGAGGGCGTCGGCCGAGGCGAAGTGACTGACGTTCGAGAGCCGTGAGCCCTCGGGCGTCGCCTCGAAGGTGAAGACCATGCGCATCGACGGCATCCCCTCGATGGGGTCTCCATTGTCGTCGGCGAAGGAGTCGATGACCTCGAATCCGCGGGGCTCGTCGATCGCGGTGAACTCCCACGCCCCGCCGGCGCGCTCCCCCTGCGGGGAGGTCATGTGGTACTTCGCGTGCCCACCGACGGTGAAGTCGAACGCGTCGAACGTCGCCGGCCAGCCCGGAGGACCCCAGAAGCGCTCGAGCTGACGCGGGTCGGTGAACACCGCCCACAATCGCTCCGGGCCGACCGCGAAGTCGGCGACAAGGGTCATGGTGAGCGTTTCGGCGTCGCTCTCGACGGATGTGACGGGCATGACGACTCCTTCGTCGGGTCAGGGGTGGGTGGGTTCGGTCGGCGGGGTGGATGCCGGGGCGGCGGGGGCTTCCTCGCGCGGGGAGGCGGATGCCGGGGCGGCGGGGTCCTCCGCCAGAAGGGCGTCGAGCCGGTCGACGCGTCCGCGCCAGAGGTCTTCGTACGAACGCAGCAGGTGCTGCGCCCGAGCGAGCGCGGCAGGGTCAGCACGCACGAGTCGCACCCTCCCCTCCGCACGTTTGGTGATGAGCCGCGCCTCGGCGAGCACGGCGATGTGCTTCGACACCGCCGCGAACGACATCGCGTACGCCGCCGCGAGCTGGGTCACCGACTGCTCGGAGACCAGCGTGCGCCGCACGATGTCGCGTCGCGTCGCATCGGCCAGGGCGTGGAAGACCCGGTCGATGTCGGCGTCGCTCTGTTGTTCAACCATTTGGTTGCACGTTAGCGCTCGCTCCGTCCGGACGCAAGAGGTCGTCCGGTCAATTTGGCCTTCACGTTGCACAAGCAGGCTTTGACTTACACTTCCGCTCCAGCCGGGTACACCAAGTGTCGCGACACGCCGAATGCTTGCGGTCGCGGTTGGCCAGCCGGGAGGAGCATCACCGGCAAGCGGGAGCGATGAAGGTCCCGCATCCTGCGACCGAGTCGACGGCGACTCGTAAGGGGGCTGTGATGAGGCCTGTAGTCGAGGCATGGCGTATTGCTCCGCGACTGCGGTCAACACAGACGGAGTTGCATTGGGTGCCGGGTGCGGGCAAAGAAAGTGCTCGCAGGCAAGGCCACGAATGGGCTGTCGCGTCTCGCTCCCTCGGAGATCGCGACTGGGCAACCATAGATCCCGCACGTGTGCGAAGCTCGGCGGGCGTTCGCCACCGCTTCACACCCGCGATGTACTTCTGGCAGCGCACCAACTCACATGTTTGGTGCGAGTCGCAGGAGGAACGCTGGGAGGTCCTCTGGCTCGACTACGGCGGACAAGTTGAGCGGCTCTGGTCACAGCCTTTCGCCATCAGTTTCGGCCGCCGTTCTCCGTTATCGGGCTATGCGCATTTCCCCGACTTCCTCGGACAGTTCACCGACGGAAGTTATGGCCTCTTCGACGAACGCCCTGAAGTGCTCATCGACGAGCGAGCCAGATTGCAGTTCAGCGAAACCGCAGCAGTCAGCGACCTGCTGGGCTGGCGGTATCAAGTGATGTCGGGACACGACAGTCGAGCGACCGGCAACCTGGAATGCCTTTCCGCCTCGCGCCATGACCGGTGCCGCCCAAGTCCTGAGATGGAGGCTGCGATTCTTGAAGCCGCAGCGGTCGGGCAAACTCGGCGGGCAATCTGCAACCTGGTTGCGCCCGATTGCCCGCCGCTGGCCTGCTCCTGGGTGAACACCATGGCTTGGCATCGCCTACTCATCGTGGATCTTGGCGAGGTCTTCAGCAGCGAGACCGTGTACACCTCTGCACCTTTGGCGCCGACGAACGCGGTCAGCTGATGGTCGACGAGTACAAGCTTCGCCTTGGGGACAGGGTCGACATCGAAGGCGAGTTGTGGGTCTGGGAAGGTGTGCGTCGCGGATCGGAAGCGCGACTACGCCGGGAGGATGCCCTCGACGACTGGATGAGCCTCTCAATGCCGGAGTTGCTAGCGCACGCGGGCACAGCGAGGCGCCCGTCGAGCGCGTCGCTGAGACCGAGCGGAGGCGACTGGCCGACCGACGTTCTTGATCTCGAGAAGCATCTGCTGGAAGTGTTTGAGGGTATCCCGATGGATGTGACCGCGCGCTCGCCACGGTCGGGCTACGACCCGACAGCTACAACTCAAGAAGACCGAATAGCGAAGAAGGTTGAGGAGTTGGCGGGCACCTCGCTTGGTAGGTCTCGGAAGACGCTCTTCAACTACTGGAAGGTGTACCGCGAGGGCGGGGTTGCAGAACTCAACAAGAGACTTCACCCCACGGGCACGAAGCGGCTCCTGATTGCGAAGGCTGATGCTCGTTTGGTCGCCGCCATCGACAGAGAACTCGACAAGCGCGTGAACATGCCGACCTCCAGTCGTCGCCATTGCGCGATACTCGTGCGACGCACACTTGAGGCGATGCACCCCGGGGACGAGATCTGCGCCATCAAGCAACGCACGTTGCAAGGCTTCATCAACGAGCGAGACGCTGGTCGCTACAGCTTCGACAAGGCGACGAGTCGCCGGACGGCAGCGAACCGCCCCAGCCGCGAGTACTACTCGGCGGTTGCACACAGACTCGGCGCAGTGTGCGAGATCGACTCCACCACGCTCGACGTCCAGGTATGGGATGACAAGGGCAACGTCTTCCGCCCCAAGGTGACGGTGCTGTTCTGCGTCGCGAGTCGTGTCCCCATGGCCTGGGCCCTCCATGCCGACTCGCCATCAGGTTTCGACCATGCTCTCCTCTTGGCCCGCGCAGTCGTCGGCCGTCGAGTTATCCCTGGTTCGGCCGCGGCGGCGCTCTCCGGCTCAGCCACATTGCCGGCGGAGCTGATGAAGCGCGTCAACCCCTACCTCGACGATGAGTCTCTCGCGGTGCCGTGGATCTTCCCAAACGCCATCACGGTCGACGGCGGCGCCGACTTCCGATCTGCAACCTTCGAGGCGGCATGCATAGCCTTCGGCATCACTATCGTCCTCGCTCCACCACACGCGCGAACCGCGAAGCCGCACGTGGAGCGGAACTTCGGCACGATGTCCACTGATTTCGCTACGTGGCTGGCGGGATCGACCGGAAACGCTGTTCATAACCGCGGCAAAAAGGATGCGCCCACTCCAGGGTGCCGGCAGGAGCTCCTCCGGCGGATCCGAGAAGTCAATCCGCCCGCCCAGCGAGCGCAGCCTCCGATAGTTGCGGGGAACCACAGCGACGTCGTCGGGGTGAACAAGCAGAATCCGGTCCGCGTGCATGGCGGTGTTCGTGTTGAACGAAGCGCGCGAGTGCTCGTTCGCAGGCGCCGCTGTATCCATCTCGCTGGCCACCAGCGCCTCGACGACTCCGGGGAAGGCCAGCACGGACGGCTCTACTCGATACATCTGGAGGCCGAGTGTCCGTGTTAGGGGGAAGAGGATGGCGTAGGCATTCTCAAGGCCCAGACCCGCACTCTGGTCCTGCTCGCGCGGATCGAGTACGGGCGTCAGCGGCGCATCGGAAGTGAGAAGGGAGGGTGCCTCAAAGCGAATCAGCCTCCACCGACGCAGGAGCAGGTGCTCTGTCAGCGCCGGCAGCATCGTCGAGATCTGATGGAGGTGTGCTTCTGCCACTAGCGACTCTGGTAGCCCCTCACCAGGTCGGAGCACCGGCGGCGCACCGCGCATCGAGAGCAGGCGTGTCAGCTCCTCCGGGTCTTCCCCTCGCAGCCGATTGACCTCCAGGTTCAGGAGCTGGGCGAGCTGCCTGCGGTGGTCCGGTCCCCGGAGAAACTGCAGAGTCATGAACACGGCTAGCTGAACCCGGTCGTCATGAGGAAGCGGCCACACACCCGCATCAACATCTGCCAAGACCCGGGCTGCGCGACCCTCGGTGCTCCCTAAGCCGTCCTCGAAGGAGTTCGGGTTGGTCGGATGGCCCTGGACCGCGTAGAAGTGCCGCCGCGTCGTAACGTCCTTGACGTTCGCCAAGTACTCCTTGCCGGTAGGCATGTCGAGCACCGACAACTGCCTCTTCTTCGCGAACCGCTGAAGGTAAACCCGCGGGACCGTATGGTGCTGGATCTGATTCGGCATGATGCCAGCAAACATACTTCCGGCATTCAGAAGCAGGTTAGCGGAGCTCAGCTCGTAGGGGTCCTGGGCCCACAGGCGGCAGCGGCGCAAAGACGAGATATCCGTTGTCTCGCCTGTGGTCACCATCATGGGGGCTCGAAGCACTCCGCTCCCGGGCTCACCAAGTCACTCGCTGCCGATCTCGCCCCCTCGGGGATTCGGGTCCTGGGTGTCGCGCCCAGCTTCGTGCCTGCCGAGGGCACCATCGCGGCGGCGAAGGCGGGGATGGAGGATGAGTAAGTTGGCCGGTGTGGGGCCGTCGTAGACTACGAACCTCTCTTCGCGGCTCGCGATTACGGATCGAAGAGGAAGGTCATCACCCGCAGCAATCCTGGCATCATTCGTGGATGGCTATGCCTTCATTCATGTCGGTGCAGATCAGCGCTGTTCGAACCCTCCCCGGGGGAACAGACAAATGCGTGATCGGGGGCACTGGGTTCGTGGTCGATCACGGAGGCGAGATGTATCTCGTGACCAACGGCCACATCGTGACGGGCCGACACCGCACGACCGACCACTATCTCGGACTACCGGCCTTGCCTCACTACCTGAAAGCCACCTTCCCCATCGCCGGCGTGCCATTGGGCGAGGAAGAGTTGGCACCGATTGGCACCCGGACGGAAAATCTATCCCTCTACGACGACGACGACCGAGCGCTTTGGCTCGTCCATCCTCAGTTCGGACGCAAGTTTGACGTAATAGCTTTACCTCTCAAGGATCTCGACAAGAGGGAATCGACTCAGCCCCGAATAGCACTTTCCCCGTATCCAATAGCCCACAGCCTGCCTGTGTCCGATTTCGAGCCGACGCGGGACGTCAGCGTCGTGGGCTTTCCTTTTGGACTGAGCGCCGGCGCAAGATCGGCAATCTGGGTGCGAGGTTCCGTGGCTTCTGAGCCATGGGCGGGCTTCGAGGGGGACCCGTGTTTCCTCATCGACGCGCGCACGCGGGAGGGCCAGTCGGGGTCGCCATGCATTGTCCCTTGGCCGTCCGATGAGGGAACCGCAGAGCCGGAAGCGTTCCCATGGCGACTCGTTGGGGTGTACTCCGGACGCACGGACTCCGCATCCGACCTCGGCCGTGTGTGGCCGGTGTCTGTGGTATCGACCATCATCGACGCCCGTCGTCGTGATGACGTGCGACTGGTTTGACGATCCAATACGAGCGCACGCACCCAAGGATGCCCTCCGCCGGGCAGAAGCTGGCGCGTCAGACAACGATCACGTGCACTCACCGAAGCGACTTAGCAAAATGCGATCCTACAGCTGCGAGCTTCGGGCGGGCCGCCGCGGCAATTGCGCTGCAAAGTCTCGAAGCCGCACTTATTTGCGCCGGCGAACCCACCCACCAGGTGGACATCAAGGACAGGGCCGGGTCGCACAATGACCTCGAGCAACACGGCTCCCACGTCGAGTCGATGACCGCGGCGGAATCCCGACATCTTCGCGAGATGCGGACGCCGCCACAGCACAGCAGCTGCTGGAGCACGTGAACCAGGATCGGCGGCACGCTGCGCAGTCGTCGCCGATCCCACAAGAACGCCCGTTACCGCCACGGTACCGAGCGCTTGATCCATACAACCCAGGCGCTTGTTAGCGCTGCCTTCTTCAGGGAGCGCCTCCGACCCTCGAGTGGAGTACAGGTTGCCGAGCAGATTCGAATCACGCGGGGTTAGCGCTGCGCAGCGATTTCCACCACAGTGTTTGAGTGTCCAACAAACGGAAGAGATCAGCTCGGAAACCGCGACGGTCCTCGTCATCGATCTCAGATCACAAACGGGTCGGGCGCGAACTCCTTCCCCCGATGCTGTCGATGGGGTCGGCACCCTTCGAGTTCGTGAACTGGGCGCGCGACAGGCTCCCGGACTATCTATGGGTCGCGGCCCAGCTTCACGGGGGTAAGGAGCGAGTGTTAACGACAGCGGTGCAGCTGGATCTAGCCTCTGCCGCTATTGCCGAGCACGTGACGGAGATGCCATCGGACTGGGTCTTCGATGGGACGCTCTCCTCCTTCGAGCAGCTGCCGGAACCTGCGCGTTCCGCTCTGCTCGCGAGGCTCGACGCGACGGGCACCTACGAGGACTTCGTTCCTGAGGGGCTCGCACACACACTGGCGCAGTACAAAGATGCGCCCGGGGCATGGTTGATTGCACCCTGGATCGACCGCGGGCTTGAGGTCACCACGTCGGCCGCCGAGGACTGGTTGCGACCCGTCATCGCGGCTGCGCTCGGAGGTCAGGGAACGCTTGCCACGCGCTCGAAAGCGTTGACCATACGCCAACTGCTGAAAGCCGGCCGCGTTCATCTCGGCGAGAACATCGGCTTTCTCGAGCTGCTGCCTCGGTACCCCTTGGACACCAACGATGACGAGACAGCCCGAGTCGAATCGAATCTCCGTGCGATGTTTAACGCCATCGCCCCTACTGCGGCGAGCGACTGGCCCCGCACCTTCTGGCGTTCGAACTGGCGCCTGTTCGAGTGCGAGTGGCCGAACGCCCATGACGACGACGAGGCAGAGAAGACTTCCGCCGCCACATCGGACGACACCGCGCCCACACTCCGCGACTACCTGCTCGATCTGCAGAGCCGTGCACAACAACTCTGGGACACGTACTTCGAGACCGCAACGACAACGCCACCGGACCTCTACGACCCGGACCGGTTTGAGGTCCTCACAGGGCTGGTGGGACGCGCAGTCCGTTACGTGCTGTCGTTCATTCAGACTCCGCCGATGTGGACGATGGAGCATGGGTCGCCCATACTCCGAGCGCTACTCGAAACGGAGATCGTGTTCCGGTACCTCCTCCACACTGAGGTCGAGGAACCGCTCTACGCCAAGTTCAAGAACTTCGGCGCGGGCAAGATCAAACTACTGAAGCTCCACATCGAGGAGCACATCGACAGTCTGGAATCGCCGCCGGAGGAGCTCCTGCAGTACCGCGACTACCTCGAGGCCGTCGTCAACCGAGATATCTACGAAGAGTTTCAATCAGTGAACCTCGGCGGCTCATTCTCTGGGGTCGACACACGTCGGATGTCCCAAGCGGTCGGGATGGAGTCGGACTACAGGTTTGTGTTCGCCCCAGCTAGCAGCAACGTGCACGGCGAGTGGGGAGTCATCGACGAGAACGTGTTTACAACCTGCGCGAACCCGCTCCATCGCTACCACCGCATCGTCGCGGAACCCTCCTCCACCCTAATTGGCGCCTCCTTCGTGGAGAGCATTATGGATCGTGCGACCGACCTCGTCCAAAGATACGTCGCCGAGATCGCTGAGGACGTGGACGACCCCCACCCCTGAAAACGGGTGACGTCCCTCATGGCCCAACCCCGGAAAGCCGCAGCCGGAGCCATCGTCGTGCCGCCAGCGGAAAGTGTCACGACAAAGATGACCTGTCCGGGCCGAAGCAACCCGTTTTGAGCGACACCTAGTGTCACTTCGCCCCGTTCCCGACACGTCCGGTGCACGGGCTGCGGTCGGGGCCCGACCTCGACGCGAGAGACCCTGCCAGAGCGAGCGCCCCCGGCAGCCTCAGCCTCCGGGCACGCTCTCCGCTCCCGCGAGCACCCGCAGCTCAGAACCCCCCGATCAGCCTCTCCAGCGGCCCGTCGGGGAGCACCACCCAGCCCTCGCGACGGGCGACCGGCAGAACCTCGGATGCCGGATGCTCGAACAGCCCGAGCGCACCGGCGCGGGTAGCGAGAGCGGCGATCACGGCATCGAAGGCATCGGCCTTCGCGATAGCCAGTGGCGCGAAGCGCCCGATGTCGAGCCACGGCGCCCGCGACCGGAGCGTGTCGAGCAGAATGGCGCGGCGGGCGGCATCCACTCGATACCCCGTCGTGTCGAAGCCCCACAGGCGCAGCGAGCCGCCGGGGTATACCTCGAAGAGGCGCCCCTCCGCCGCACGATCGACCACGAACCCGGAGGCGGCGAGGCGTCGCAGCAGGCCCGCGCCGCGCAGAGCCGTGACCCCGAGCCGGTCGGTCGACACGCTCAGGGGCCAGCGGCCGATGCGCTCCCTCACCACGTGGTCGGTGTGGCGGTACACGAGCGGGCGCCGCCAGTCGGCGTGCCCCTCGACGGGTCCGAGCGCCGGCTCGACACCGGCATGGTGCGCCTGCACGAAATCGGCGAACGCGTCGGGCCAGCCGAGCGGGCAGTCCACGCCGAGCCACGCCTCGCCGGAGGTGACGGATGCCACGATGTCGGCATCCACGATCCCGATCTCGAGCCGCGTCAGGCGAGCCTGGCCGTCGTCCCAGACGATCTCGGCGAGCGCGGTGCCGGGGGCTGAGGCGGCGAGGTCGACTCCGACGGTTCTCATTCGAGGGAGCTTAGGCCGATGTCCGTTGCCCCGATGCATGACCGACGGGGCAGAAGTGCACGTCAGCGGCCCGTGTGGCGCAGAACCCACCGCCGATCATGCGAATGAACCACCGGGGTCAATGCACCCCCGATCTCTCGCGCGACCTGGGAGGATCGGGCCATGGCAGACGACGACCTCCCCGATTCGCTCGAACCGGCGACCGACGTCCCGCCGCGCGACGAGCCGCCCCCGCCGCCCACGCCGAAGGGCGACATGCGTGTGCCGTCGGTCGTCGCGATCATCTCGGGCGTCGTGGTGATCGCGTGGTACATCTTCGTCGTCACCGCCAGCGCGATCTCGGAGATCGACAACCTGCCGTGGATCCAGATCGGCATGTGGGTGCTGGCGGGTGTGTCCTTCGTGTGCGGCATCGTGAGCCTCAACGCCCGCATGGCGCGCGAACTCGCCGCGGCGGGATTCATCGCGGGTGTCGCCGCGGGCCTGCTGTCGATCTCGATCGGGTTCTTCAGCGGGGTGGAGCTGCTGACCTGAAGACCGGGTCCGCCCGCCGCGCCGGCGACGGAATACGGAGGCCGCTCGACCGGTTGCCGCAGGCATGACGCCGGAGCCCACCCTCGAACGCGCCCTGTCGAGCATCGACGTGCGGCCCGGCCGCGCCTGGCAGCGCACCCTGTCCGAGGGGGAGCGGCTGCCGCTGTCCCACGGCACCGCGGCACTCGTCTACGTCCGGCGCGGTGAGCTCACCGGTCGGGCACCGGAGCGACCCGCGTGCACGGTCGACGCGCCGTCGGGCGCTGCCGCGGCGATCGAGGGCGAGCGCACACTGCTCGCGGGCGATGCCTTCGTCTCTCTCGGATGCCACGCCCTCACGCTGACGTCGCAGTCCGGTGCCGAGGTGACGGTCGTCCCGCTGGAGGTCACGCCGAACGCCGACACCCGCGCCCTCCCGCCCGTCGTGTTCGTCAGCGGTTTCGCCCACGCGGAACCCGCCGCCGCCTCGCTGGCCGCGCACCTCGGCATCCCCGCTCCGGGGGCGCCCTCCGACCGGGAGGGTGACGAGACCATCTGCAAACTCATGGTGATGACGGTGCTGCTGTCGGCGCTGCGGGCGTGGGCGTCGACCGAACGCGCGTCGGCATGGCCGCCGCAGAGCGACGATCCGTTCCTCTCGCGCGTGGTCGCGGCGGTCTCCGCCGACCCTGGGCACGAGTGGACCATCGACCAGCTCGCGGCCCTCGGGGCGATGTCGCGGTCGGTCTTCGCGGCCCGGTTCCGCCGGGTGTTCGGCAGTTCGCCCGCGTCGTACGTGACCGAGGTGCGCATGCGGCGGGCCAAGGAACTGCTGGAGGCCGGCACCCCGGTGTCGCAGACGTCGCGGGCGCTCGGCTACGCCTCCGACGAGGGCTTCCGGCGGGCGTTCCGCCGTCACGCGGGCGTCGCACCCTCGGAATGGCGGGCCGGGCGGCGCGAACTCGCGGTCTGAGCGACCTAAGACGTGTGCACAACGCAGGAGATGTGCGCGCGCTCCCCCGCATGAACCCCGGAATCTTGCGGGCTGGAGACGGCGGCGTCGGCGATCTTCCTGAGTTGTGCACCGTCGGCTCGACCCCTGAGCCCGAAACCCGGCGCTCTTGTCAGGGCCGGGCGCGGGCGCCCTTCGACGGTTTGGGGCGTGATCGGCGCATTGGGGCGGATTTCGCCCGCCCAGAAGAGCGAATCGCGCCCCAAACCCGCTCGCCCTCGCCGCCACGCCGGCGATCCGCTGCGACAGCCGCTCGCGCACCCGTCACGGCCGGGCGCGGGCGCCCTTCGACGGTTTGGGGCGCGATCGGCGCATCGGGGCGGACTTCCCCCGCCCCAAAGAGCGAATCACGCCCCAAACCCGCTCACTCGCGCCTCGGCCCCGGCGCCCCGCTGCGACAGCCGCTCGCGCACCCGTCAAGGCCGGGCGCGGGCGCCCTTCGACGGTTTGGGGCGCGATCGGCGCATCGGGGCGG
>NZ_CAUQWC010000039.1:0-19087 GCF_963521695.1 uncultured Microbacterium sp.
CCTCCGTCCACAGCTCCTCCATGTGCTGGTCGAGCGGCTGCGGGAGCGCCGGCAGGTCGGGCCGGCCGGGGGCACCCGAACCCGAGACCGAGACGGCGACCACCACCGCTCCCACGGCGAGGATGACGGCCACGACGGATGCGACCACGACATTCTTCCTGGACCCGCGGCGGGACGCCGGCGCCACGGAGCGCGAACCGCCGCCCGCGGACGCGCTGTGCGACGGGCCGCCGCCCGCCGGCGAAAGCACCTGCGTGCGGTCCGCGCCCGGCGACGAGGGGTGGCTGTCGGATAGCGGAAGCACTCGCGTGCGGTCGTCGCCCGCGTCGAACGACGGCGTCGGAGCCGTCGCGTGCGGCAGGACCGCCGTTCGCGCATCGAGCGACGGCGCCGATGTGCCCGCGACGGTGCGCAGCGCCCTGATCACGCCCGCGGCATCCGGTCTCTCCGCGGGTTCGAGGGCGGTCATGCGCTGGAGCACCTCTCGCCACGCCGGCGGAACGTGCGCGGGGATCCCGGGCGTCGAGACGAGCCGTGCCGCGAGCGCTTCGTGGGGGGTGCGCGACCCGAACGGGCGCGATCCGGTCAGCGCTTCGAGCAGCACGAGCCCGAGGGCGTACACGTCGCTCGTGGGGGCCGCCGGAAGGCCGCGCGCCTGCTCGGGACTGAGATAGGCGGCGGTGCCGATGACGGTGTCGGCCCGGGTGACACGAGTGGCTCCCACCAGGGCCGCGATGCCGAAGTCGGCGAGGGTCGCCCGTGGCGTCTGACCCACATGGGCGGCGGGGCGGATGAGGATGTTCGACGGCTTCACGTCGCGATGCACGATCCCGCGCGCGTGGATGACGGCGAAGGCCTCGGCGATCTCGCAGCCGATGAGAGCGACCTCTCGTGCGGGGAGCGGACCGCGCGCGATGCGGTCCGACAGCGTGGGTCCCGAGATCAGCTCCATGACGAGGTAGGCCGGGCTCCCCGAGAGTCTGGCGTCGTAGAGGGTCACCAGAGACGGATGCGACACCGACGCGAGCAGGCGTATCTCCGACCGGACACGCGCGACATCCGAGGGATCGGCGCCGTCGCCATCGAAGATCTTGAGAGCGACGCTCCGCTGCAGCGCCGTGTCGACGGCTTCGTGGACCCGCGCGTAGCCGCCGCGGCCGAGAAGGCGGCCCACGCGGTAGCGGCCGTCGAGCAACTCGCCGTCGACCGGGTCGGCGGCCGTGGGTGTCTGCTCGCTCACCATCTTGTCCCGGGGTGCGGCCCCGAGCGCATCAGACGAGGTCGTCGTTGGAGGATCGCGTGGTCGAACGGGTGACCTGGGCGCCGCCCACTCCCTCGGTGCGCGTGACCGTGTCGGTCTGACGCCGCTTCGCCAACAGCACGATGCCGATCAAGAAGACGACGAAGCCGGCGCCCATCATGATGTAGCCGATCATGCTCAGACTGACGTACTCGTTGGGAAGGTTCACCGCGAAGGCGAGGATGGCCCCGATGACGAACAGGGCGATGCCGGCTCCGATGCTCATGTCAGACCCCTTTCGAAGGAGTTCTCAGCATGGCAAGGATCACCCCCGCCCGGGCATGCTCTTGACAACGCCTGTCAAGACGGGTGCGACTCCCCGGGCTGGGGTGTGACATGGATGCCATGAGCCAGAACGATGTGACCACCCGATCCAACCGCGGCCAGTGGGAGAACGCGGTCGAGGGCCGCCCCGAGCTGTCGGCCAGCTTCTCGAGCAAGCAGGAGGCGGTCGATCAGGGGCGCGCCACAGCGGACGAGCTCGGTTCCGAGCACATCGTCGAGGATGCCGAGCCGACCGGGGCGGTCACCGACGAAGAGTGACCGCGACGGAGACGACGAAAGAGGCCGCGATCGTGGATCGCGGCCTCATTCGTGGTGGTGCCCCCGACTGGAATCGAACCAGCGACCTTTGGTACCGGAAACCAACGCTCTATCCCCTGAGCTACGGAGGCGGACGGCTCCAGGTTATCACCGCGGCGCAGCGCACCCCGACGACGCGGGGCGGCGCCGTGGACGCCTGCGGCCGCCCCGCGGCATCCGGATCACTCGTCGCCGACGACGCCGATGCCGGTGGCCTGGTGGTCGGCGTTGGGGTCGTCCTTCGTGGGAGCCTTCGACGCCTCTTCGGGGTCGTTCTCCTGGCTCGGCCGGACCGTGGGGTCGTCGCCGAGGTCGGCGGCGTCGTCGGTCGGGTCTTCCGCGGGGGCGGAGTTCTGCGGGTCGCTCATGGGGTTTCCCTTCGTCACGTGGACCTCCACCCTCGCAAGCTCGAGCGAACGGACGCAGCGGCTTGACCGGGGACGCTTGCGGGCTTAGCGACCCAGCATGGCGCGCAGGCGCCGCGAGAGCGGCTGGGTCAGGATCACCTGTCGCCCGTTCACGTCGAGGGCGAGGATCGAGCCTCCCCATCCCCGCCCGCGCGCCGGCTGCGCGTCGCCGCGGACGTACGCCTCGGCGATGTCGACGTAGGCGGCGAGCAGCTGCGCGCTCTGGTCTTTCGACGAGTTCGCGTCGACCAGCTGCAGCCGGTGTCCCGTGTCGGTCTCGACCGAGAACCACCGGGATCCGGGCGTCGATACGAGCGCCCAGCGCTCGTTCCGTTCGAACCGCGCCCACGCCGCGCCACTCCTGAGGGCCGTGGTCACCTCGAGATCGGCCTGGGCGATGCAGAGCACCTCGAGCATGGCGAGGGCTTCTGCCGCGGTGACGTAATCACCGCGGTCGGCGCCCAACCCGCCCCACTCGAACCTGCGCTCGCTCATCCCGTCACCGCCCGTGCCCTCGTCCTCCCCAGAGGGTAACCCCGGGTTCGCGCGCCGGCTCGTCGCGCAGGAGACTTCGCGCGCAACAGCGGGGCCCTACGATGAGCGCATGCTGACCTCGTCGCCGTCATCGATCACCGATCAGACCTCCATCTTCGCCCTGAGCGGCACCACGTCGTTCCTCGCCGTCGCCCTCTACGTCCTCACGGTCGTGGCGTTGTGGAAGGTCTTCACCAAGGCCGGGCACCCCGGCTGGCTGGCGATCATCCCGATCGTCAACATCGTCTTCCTGACCAAGATCGCCGGGTTCTCCGGGTGGTTCGCCCTGCTCTACATCGTCCCGATCGTGGGTGTCGTTTTCCACATCATCGTCCAACTGCGAGTCGGGCGAGCCTTCGGACACGGTTGGGTGTTCTCGCTCTTCCTGCTCGTGTTCCTCTACGTCGTCGGCTACCTCATCATCGGCTTCAGCGACGACAAGTACCGCCCCGAGCGCATCTGAGGGCGAGGCGGCCGCCACGCCATATGAAGAAGACGGATGCCACGGGGTCGCCCCGTGGCATCCGGTCTCTCTCAATCCCCCTTCACGTTGACGATCTGCCGCAGCGTGTGACGGATCGTCACCAGGTCGGCAGCATCCGCCATCACCCGATCGATCGGCTGGTAGGCCTGCGGTATCTCGTCGATGAACGCCTCGGTGTCGCGGTATTCGATCCCCGTCATCGCCTCGCGCAACTGCTCGTGCGTGAAGGTCTTTCGGGCCGCCGACCGGGAGTATTCCCGACCCGCTCCGTGCGGTGACGAGTTCAACGCGACCGGGTTGCCCCGACCCTCGACCACGTACGAGGCCGTGCCCATCGACCCGGGGATGAGACCCGGACGCCCGGCATCGGCCATGATCGCGCCCTTGCGCGACACCCACACCTGCTTACCGAAGTGCCGCTCGGACTCGGTGAAGTTGTGGTGGCAATTGATCCGCTCGCGCTCTTCGACGGGGGTGTCGAGGAAGCGACCGAGCTGATTCGAGACACGGTCCATCATCTCCTCCCGATTCAGCAGGGCGAAGTGCTGAGCCCATCGCAGCTCCCGGATGTACCGGGCGAACTCGGGCGTGCCTTCGACGAGGTAAGCCAGATCGGGATGCGGGAGCTCGATCCACCATTGCTGCGCGAGGCGCTGCGCCACCTTGATGTGATGCTGCGCGATGCGGTTGCCGACGCCCCGCGACCCCGAGTGCAGGAACATCCACACGTCGTCGTTCTCGTCCAGCGAGATTTCGATGAAGTGGTTGCCGCTGCCCAGCGAACCCAGCTGGTTGCGCCAGTGACCGGCGTACGACGTCGGGTCGAACTCGGCCGTCTCGGCGAGAGCTTCGAGCTCGGCGATGCGCGGCTCGGCGGTGGCGACGATCTTGCGGTTGTCGCGCCCGGCCGAGAGCGGGATGGCCCGTTCGATCTGCTGACGGAGCTCTGCGAGATCGCGACCGGCGAGGTCGTTGGCCGCGAACTGCGTCCTGACGGCGATCATGCCGCAGCCGATGTCGACGCCGACAGCCGCGGGCATGACGGCCCCACGCGTCGGGATGACCGAGCCGACCGTCGCGCCGAGCCCGAGGTGGGCGTCGGGCATGAGGGCCAGGTGGGGGTAGATGAACGGCATGCGCGATGAGGTGCGGGCCTGTTCGATGGTCTTGTCATCGATCAGGCTCGCCCACGACACGAGTCGTTCGTTGAGCTTCTGCATGGATCCTTTCCTTCGGTGATGCGCTGCTGCGCGGTGAGTGAGCCACAGACCTGAGCGCACTCCCCCACTCGAAAGGGAAAGAGAAACGCCCCGACCTGACGGTGCGGGGCGTGAGAAGACAGTGTCTAGACGACCGGCGCCGGAGGGTACGACGAGGGGAGGAACGGCAGGTACTGCTGCTGCTCCGGACGCAGATCGCGCTTAGCGGTCATCGCCTCGTCCTTTCTCGACTCGTCGCGCCAATCGGCACGGACTTGCGAACTTAGTGGATGCCGCACGCCCATCGCAAGGCTTCCGCCCCACACATCGCCCGGAGGTTCACCGGCGTGGGATCAGGCCTGGGTGGGCTGGTCGAAGTCCCAGTCGATCGGTTCGTCGTCCGTCCCGGGGTCGGGCTCGACGGCGCGGAGGCGCGCACGGGGGAAGAGACGGTGGGTCCGCAGCTCCTCGGCCGCGGCGGTGAAATCCGGCTCTTCGTCATCCCACTCGAGGGGAGCCGAGAGCACGTCGTTACCGACGCCGATCACCAGTTCCGCCTGGGCGACCTTCTTCGCGTCCGTGACGATGGGGATGCTGACCGCTTCGGCCTGCCCCTCTTTCGCGACTGCCGCGGTCAGCTCGATCAGCGACGCGGCGACGTCGTCTGTGGTCATCACGGTCTCACCGGCATAGGTCACGCATCGCATCCCTCCACCCTGGGGTCCGGTCGCACGGCGAGGGGGTGGGTTGCCGGGATACGACCGGTGGGGTACGACTCAGCCCCTGCGCTGGGACGACCGGAACATCGCCTCGTCGAGCTCGAACCACACCGCGCGCACGGTGTCGAAGTCGCCGAAAGGTTCGGGTTGCGGGTCGTCGAGCGACAGTCGGTAGCCACGAGGCAGGTCGTCCACGTGTTGTCCGTCGCGCGGTCCGCCGACGAGCACGTAGATCACGGCGAATCGACCGCGGGCGCCTCGGCGGCTACACCGTCGACGGCGTCGCTCATGCGCCGCAGGAAAGCGACGACGGCCGCCGACTCGTCGGGCGTCATGTCGATGACCGCAGCCAGCATTCGGTCGTGCATGTTCCCCAGCGTCTGCCGAACTTCTTCGTCAGCCCGCGGCGTGACCGCGATGAAGATGCTGCGGCGGTCGTCGGGGTTGGCGGAGCGCGTGATGTGGCCGGAGCGTTCCAACCGGTCGAGGATCGCCGTCGTAGACGCCGTCGACAGTCCCAGATACCGAGTCAGCTCCCCCGGACGGACCTGCCTCTTCTGGTCGCGAAGCAGGTAACGCAACACCAGCAGCTCGTTCTCACCCATCGACATCGAGTCGCGCGTGCGTCGCCGCATTGCCACCTCGGCGGCGCGGTAGACCCGGAGGGATTCGAGCACGGCCTTGCTGCGCTGACGACGGTCCGCCGGCTCGCCGCCGTACCAGTACGTCACCTCGCGGACGGATTCCGCTGTCGAGGGTGCGCGGGGCGTGGTTTCGACGTCCGTCATGTCACACCCCTCCGCTCGTATCGCGACTATACAGCGCAAATAATAGTTAGGCAAACTAGTTACTAAGCGAGTATGTTCTCAACATAGCTAATCGCTTTCGAAGGGAGCACCCCATGGGCCACCTGTATTACGGAACGTCGACCGAATCGATCCAGATTCCCGACCGCCTGCTCTCACACCTCAAGGTGGTCACAACCACCAAGCTCCGCCGCAGCGAGAGCTTCACCCTCAGCTGGACCCACGTCGACGGCGCCCCCGGTCGTTCCACCCTCTGGCTGCAGCCGGCGATCCCGCTGCGCTTCGTCTTCGATGCCGCGGAGCCCGAATCCCTCGACGCCGCGACGCTGAGGACCATGGCGGACATGGCGGGCTCCTCCGCGGGTCTCATCGTCGAGCTCGACGCCGACATCCCCACGGCCGAGGCCGCCCCGCGCCCCGCGCCCGTCCGCTCGGCTGACCGCTCCGGTCGTCGCGCCGCACTTTCTGCGGCGGCCTGACGTGACCATCACCTCTGCGCCTCCCGTCGCTCCCCTTTCGACCGTCCGCATCCTCTGGGCGAAGGTCGACACCGGCTTCTGGGTCGCTCACCGTGGCGGTGAGTACTTCGGCTGCGTCGACGCCGTCGCCGGGGGCTTCGTCGCGCGTGATGCCCACGGCGTCCCCATCGGCCGGTACGACGTGCTCGCCGAAGCGAAGGCATCGCTGCGTTCTACGACGCACCCCACGAATACGGCACGGCGTCGGAAAATGGACCGCACGTCTTTGGTGGCCGCTACGGCTCTCGGCTCGACCGCGCTCGCGTTCGCGCTCACCGCCGGGGCGATGGCGCCCTACCTCTGAAACAATCTCCCGCTGGCCGTCAGCACGATCGATGTCGACCCCCTGTACACGGCACGCAACGCGTGCCACGGTCGTCACTCCACCGAAGAACGGAGTCCTCCATGGCCGATCGCCACGCACACCCCGATGACGCTCCCGACTCGCAGTCGAACGGCGCGGGCAGCGAGTCACCGGAGGAAGGTGCCGCCGCCCAGCAGGATGCAGACGACGCGGTGACAACGGGCGGTTCCCCCACCGGCGACATCGGCTGACCGTCCTCCACCCGGTCAGGTCTCGCTCCCTCCGTCCCGGAGGTGCGCGGCCTGGAGCGCGGGTTGCAGACGCCGTCTACGAGCCCGCGATAGAGATGGACGCTGTGGTCGAAACGCCCTCGCACGACACGGTGAAGGTAATCGTTCGCGCACCCCCGGGATTGAGGAACAACTGCGTCGTGTAGCTCCCGCGGTCTGAGCTGTCAGGGGTGCTCCCCCCGAGCTGATCGCGCCACGTGCCCCCTTCGCTGGCAACGACGGACACCGTGCGATAGGGGACACCGCTGCCGCTCGCGCTTTTCAGCGTTCCGGACACGTTGATGTAGTACTGGTTGGTGTCACCGGAGAACGACCTCGAGAGGTTCACCGTGATGGAAGCCACGGGGACGAAGACGTAAGAGAAGGACGCCGTGGTGGCGAGACCGTTCGAGAGGGCGGTGATGCTGGCGGTCTGCGATGTCTTCACGCGGGCGACCGACGCCGTCGTGGAGAACGTCCCCGCGGTCGTCAGGGAGAAGCTCGTCCGAGCCAGCGCGACGTTGGCGTCGGAGCTCGACAAGGTCAGCCTCTGACCGCGCACCGCACCCTCGTACTTTTCCGTGACACTCACGCTGCCGCCGACGGGCACGTCGGACACCTGCGAGAAAGTCAGTGTCAGAGCGGACGTACTCGCCGCCGAAGCGGGTGAGGCGGTGGTGACGATGATCGCCGGCACCGCCCACGCGGCGGTGGTGACGACAGCACGTCGAGACATCGCGTGGGAGTCGACCTCGCTCCCACGCTCGTCGGCGAAAGCCTCTTTCGTCATGTTGCCGTCCCTTCGCTCGCGGACTCTTTCCGTCTCGCCGAGCGTGGCAGCTTTCCTCGTCGCCGCCCGCCTCTTCGCCCAGGGGCGAGGACTCACGAGCCGTGGTTCACCCGTCGATGCGTACAGGACGCTCGGACACGTCACCCGCGTGACGCATGTCAGGCACCGTGGGCGCCGGCAGCATCGGTCTACGCCTGCTCCCGAGTTCCCGCCCCGTCGCCCGATGGCACCGGCTGACATCGGGGGCACCACCAGGTGCGACGCTGCTCGGGGTCGTTCGCCACCTCGTCGCGCACGCGCACCCGCGTCCCGCAGCGGAGGCACGGTCGCCCCGCCCGGCCAGCGACCCAGTGCGACGATCCCTTGCGACGATCGCCGGTGGTCACCTGGTACATGCCCGGCACCGTCGCCGAGATCCGCAGGCATCGCGCGGCGAGCGCGACGAGCGCACCGAGGTCGGTGGCCCCGATCGGGGCGAAGGGATGGACACCGCGCAGGAAGGCCAGCTCGTTCACCCACAGGTTGCCGAGTCCTGCGATGCGCGTCTGGTCCAGCAGCGCCGCCACGAACGGACGGTCGGGACGCGCCGACAACCGGCGGACTGCTTCAGCCGCGTCCCAGTCCTCCCGCAGGGGGTCGGGACCGAGATGCCCGACGACATCGTGCTCCCGGGCGGTGGGGAGGAGGTCGACCACCGGGAGGTCGAGGCCCCACACCTCCCGCCCGTCTTCGAGGCGGAGGCGCACGCGAGCCTTCTCACGCGCCGCGGAGGGCAGCGCCCGACCCGCCCGTGTGATCGTCCAGCTGCCCTGCATGCGCAGATGGGTGTGGAGGGTCGAAAGGTCGTCGAAGCGCGTGAGCAGGTGCTTGCCGTGGGTGTCGTGCGCGATGATCGATCGTCCCGCGAGCGAGACCCCCGCGCCGTTGCCGGACCGCAGTTCGCCGTCGATCACGCAGATGCCGCAGGTCGCGGCATCCAGGCGCTGGCGCAGACGGTAGACGCTGTCCCCCTCGGGCACCGTCAGGGAGCCGTCGGCGAGAGCTGGTCCGCGCGCGGCGCCAGATCGGGGCGGAGGCGCGTGCCGAATTCGTGCCGCAGGGCACTGAGCGCCGCCTGCCACCCCGCGAGACCGTGTACGCCGGGACCGGGACTCGTCGATGACGAGCACAGATAGACGCCCTTCATGGGCGTGCGCCACGGATCGGGGCTGTAGACCGGCCGGCCGAGGAGCTGCGTCAGGGTCGGAGCACCCGCGGAGATGTCTCCGCCGGGGAAATTCGGGTTCCACGCCTCCACGTCGACCGCCGTGCGTGACGCGGAGGCGAGGATCGTGTCGCGGAAGCCCGGGGCGAAGCGCTCGATCTGCGCCACGACGGCCGCCTCGCGGTCGGCGGGGCTGCCCGCCGGCACGTGCGTGTAGGCCCAGAAAACGTGCGTACCGGCGGGCGCGCGCGTCGGGTCGAACAGCGTCGGCTGCGCCGCCAGCACATACGGCGCATCGGGGAGGTCCCCGCGGGCGACGGCGTTCTCGGCGGCGGAGATCTCGGCTCTGGTTCCGCCCAGGTGCACTGTTCCCGCCCGCGCGACGTCGGCGTTCGTCCAGGGCACGGGCTCCGACAGCGCGAAGTCGACCTTCGCGACACCGCCCCCATAGCGGAAGCGTTCGAGGGCCCGACGGTAGGCCGCCGGCATCCGCTCTCCCGCCAAGGCGACCAGGGCGCGCGGAGTGGTGTCGAGCAGCACTGCGCGAGCGGGCGGGAGCTCCTCGAGGGAGGTGACCTCGACACCGGCGCGCAGCACTCCGCCGTGCGCCCTGATGTCGGCGATCATGGCATCGGCGATCGCTTGGCTGCCGCCCACCGGTATCGGCCACCCGCGCCCGTGCCCGTAGGTGGCGAGCACGAGTCCCGCGCCCCCGGCGGCGAGGCTCGGCTGATGCAGGATCGTGTGGGCTGACACGCCCGTGATCAAGCTCGGTGCGACCTCTTCGCGAAAGCGCGCATTCCACCAGGGTCCCCCCTGCTCGAGAGCGCGGATGCCGAAGAAGAACGCCGCGAGCGGGTCACCCGGTATGCGCAGCAGCGCATTGCCCGTGAAGTCGGCGACCCCACGGAGGTGGTCGACGAGCGGACGCATGAGGCGCTCGTAAGCGGGCCCGTCGACACCGAGCCCCTCCGACGTTCGGGCGAGGTCGCGGAAGGCGAGGCCCGCCCGCCCCCCGTCGAGCGGATGGGCGTAGGAGATCTCGGGGACGGTCAGGCGGATGCGGCGATCGAGGCCGAACTCGCGGAAGAACCACGACTCCAGAGCCAGCGGATGAACGGCCGACCCCACGTCATGGCGGAAACCCGGGAGCGTGAGCTCCGCCGTCGACGCCGCTCCCCCGAACGTCCTCGACCTCTCGTAGACGGCGACCGACAACCCCGACCGCGCGAGCGTGACGGCCGCGGCCAGGCCGTTCGGGCCCGAACCGACGATGATCGCGTCGTAGCTCTCGCTCATCGGTCGATCGGCTCCTTCTGGGCGGTGGACTCGTGCCCGATGGCGGCGGCGCCGCCATCGGTGCCGGGGGCGCCTCCCTCGGCGAGATAGGCGAGGCGGTGCAACGTCTCGGCGTTGCGCCACCGTGTGACCGCATCGAACACCGTGTCAGGGAGGATCCTGGTGGGGCCGGTGACCGGTTCCTCCTGGATGCGCACGACGCACGCGTCGCCGCGCGGCTTGACGTCGATCTCGACACGGGCGACGCCGATGGGTCCGCCGTGCGGCTCCATCACGGCGCGGTACGGCGGGTCCCACACGCGCATGACCGTCGTGTCGTCGACCACCAGGGGCCACGAGCCGAAGGAATGGTGCAACGTCGCCCCCTCGGCGGGCCAGGTATCGCCGACGTCGCGCATGCGCGAGGTGCCGACGACCCAGAGGGGGTACAGCCACCCGTTGGCGAGGACGCGGAACACGTCGTCGGGGGTGCAGTGCATCAGGCGGACGTTGCGTGCCATGGATCGTTCCTCCTCGTCGATGCGATGGGACGGATGCCGCGACGGAGCCGTCCCGACATCGCCCACGCTACGGCCCGCCGACGTCGGCGGTCGCCGAGGTTGCGCCGCGGCGCTCGGCCGAGTACCGCCTCACGGGTAGCGTCACCCCGTCGCCGGCAGGACGAACCACGCACGCGTACCGCCCGTCGGCGAGACATCGAGCCCGATCGATCCCCCGTGCGCATCGACGATGCGTCGGCAGGTCGCCAGACCGATGCCGATGCCCTGCACCTCTGACCCGTGTCCTCGCTTCATCGGTTCGAACAACCGATCGCGCAGCTCCGGGGCGACGGCGTCGCCGTTGTCGTCGACGCTGACGCGCCACCCGTCGGGCAGCGTCTCCACGCTCACACGGATCACGGGGACCCTCTCGGCCGCCACGGTGAACTTCACCGCGTTGGCGATGAGGTTCTGCAGCAGCACGCGCAGCAGGGTCCCATCGCCGCGGACGAAGGTGGAAGCGTGGACCGACACCCGGGCTCCCGCACGGACGACCGCGCCGTCGAGGTCTTCCAGCACGGCATCCACCGTGTCGGCGATGTCGACGTCGGTGAGGTGAGGCCGTGTGCCGCCGATGCGCGCGAAATCCAACAGGTCGCTCACCATCGTCGACATGCGCGAGGCGGCGGCTTCCGCGCGGGCGAGGGACTGCGCAGCGCGCGGCGCCTGGCCCATCTCGGGGCTGTCGGCGGCGAGCTCGAGAAAGCCGGCCAGCGCCGTGAGCGGATTGCGCAGGTCGTGGCTGATCTGTGTGGCGAAGTCCTCGAGCAGGGCGTTCGACTGCAGCAGATCCCGCTGCACGCGGCGCAATTCGAGGACGTCGATCACCTGTCCCGCGAGCAGGTCGAGACCGTGGGCCGCGGCGTCCGACAACTCGCCGACCTCCGTGTCGAAGACGCACAGCGTGCCGATGGAGACGCCCGCCGGGGTGATGAGCGGACTCGACGCGTAGAAGCGCGTCAGGGCGATCTCCCCCGTGACGAACGCGTTCGTGGCGAAGCGGACGTCGAGGCGGGCGTCGGCCACGACGACGCGGCGGGGATCGGAGATCACGACCGCGCACATCGAATCCTCACGCGCACACGACGCCGCCTGCACGCCGACCGCGGCGACCTGGTGCTGCATCCGGTCGTCGATGATGTTGATCACCGCCGTCGGCACACGGCACACCGTCGCGGCGAGCTCCACGAGACCCTGGAGGTCGGGCTCGGTGGGTTCGCCGATCAGACGGTACTGCCCGATCGCTTCCCGCCGGGTCACATCCTGCGCCGTCGACACGTCATCCCCTCGCGGTCGTCCTCCTCGTGAGCCTAACGGTCCCGGTACACCGTCTCGGGCGGATCAGGAAGGGGCTCGCGCGCGCCGACCGGATCACGAAGAGTCGGTCCATGAGCACCCCCGCGTTCCCCCAGACACCGTCCGAGCCCGGCGCCCCCTCCCCCGGGGAGCCCGTCGCGCCCACCCCCCCCGAGCCGACGGCGCCCACCCCGGCGGAGCCCACGATCCCGCTTCCGCCGGAGACGGCGCCCGCGCCGTCGTCGGGCGGCGACGCCGGCGGCGCGTTCGCGCAGGACGAGGACACCTCCGGCGTCGGCTCCGCAGAGATGGATGCCGACAACGCGGTCGAACAGGACGTGATCGACGCCGTCGACCCCGGCGGGAGTCCCGACTGACGACCCCGCGACGAAGAAGAGGGCGAAGCCATCGGCTCCGCCCTCTTCTTCGTCAGGTGGGGATCACGGGTTGCCGCGGGTCCACAGCAGCAGGATCGCCACGGCCTGGAGAACGAGGCAGCCGGCGAGGATCGCCACCCGTCGACGCGGTGTCGACGACCACCGCTCGTCGCCGAGCAGGGGTGCCATGGGCATGAGCAGACGGAAGGTGCTCTGCTGCGGCAGGAACACCGCGAGGATGTACACGCCGTAGCTGAAGCCGTAGGCGACGACCATCAGGCCGAGCTTTCGTACCGGTCGCGACCACATCAGGGCGAGGAAGCCGATGATGAGCGCGATGACGAGGATGATGCCCACGACACCCAGGTGCGTCCCGGCTTGCCGGAACCACGGGGTGAACGGGGTGAACTCGTCGTTTCCGACGTAGTCGAGCCACCAGCCGAGCTCGGTGCGGATGTACGCGTTGTGGGTGCCGGTGACGTACTGCGCGATGTGGTTCCACGACAGCCCCGTCACCGCGATCGCGAGACCGGAGGCCATCAGCGGCGCCCATTCCTTCATCGGGAACGGATCGACCTTGCGACGGAAGAAGCGCACGAGGAACACGATGCCCAGGGCGAGGCCGAGAGCGAGCACGCCGGGTCGCGTGTACGCGGTGAGGACGCCGATCGGCAGGATCCACAGGTAGCGGCGCTTGATGGCCAGCAGCATGCCGGCGAACATCAGCAGCATGAACAGGCCCTCGCTGTAGCCGATCACGAAGAGGAACGACATGGGTGCGAAGGAGAAGAACACCACCGCCCACCAGGCCGGCTGGGGCTTGGTGACGGTGCGCATGAGCACGAACAGCAACCAGGTGGCGCCGAGGCTCGCTCCCAGGCTGAGCAGCACCGAGACCGGCTGCCATCCGAGACCGGTCGCACCCGAGATGGCGCGTATCAGGCTGGGGAAGACGGGGAGGAACGCCCAGTTGTTCGGCAGGATGTCGCCCGAGACGTTCATCGGGAGCGACATCGGGTAGCCCTCGGCCGCGATCTGTCCGTAGCGGTCGGCGTCCCACCCGGTCAGGTAGTCGAAGAAGGTGCCGAGGCGCTCGCCGTCAGGACCGAAACCCCAGCGCGCGGCCTTCGCGATCGAGTAGTAGCCCCACAGCATCCCGAAGTTGACCACGCGCGCCACGGCCCACAGCAGCAGGATGCGCGTGAAGGCACCGCGCTCGATGGGGACGATGCCCTCGGGCTTGCGCAGGACGTCGTGCCCGTACTGGCGCAGTGCCCGACCGATGCGCGAATCGCGCAGGCGATCGAGGCGACGCGGTGGTGCGATGACACGCGAAGGACGCGTCGGGGAGACAAGCTCGCTCGGCGGTGCGCTCACTCGGAACCTTTCACAAGGGAAGATGTGGGCGAGTGACGACGGTGTCGGGGCCCGGATAAGTGCAGGAAACCAGATGGTACCGGATGGAAATGTGCGTTCCATCCCGTTGACTTCCAGGGAAACCCCCTGGTCAGTGGGTGTCTCCGACGAGCTTGAGGCCGATGACGCAGCCGACGAGGCCCAGCACGAGCAGAACTTTCACCACCGAGATCGCCTCCGCGCCCGTGACCATCGCCACCACCACGGTCAGCGCCGCGCCGATTCCCACCCACACCGCGTAGGCGGTACCGGTGGGGATGTCGCGCATCGCGAAGGCGAGGCCTCCCATGGACACGACCAGTGCCGCACCGAAGATCACGCTCGGCCAGAGCTTGGTGAATCCCTCCGACCGACCGAGGGCCGTGGCCCACACGGCCTCGAGGACACCGGAGAGGATGAGGATGATCCACGACATGACTGTGCTCCTTGGCCAGTCTTGTCGCTGTCCGGGTACTGATCCCTCGTCCGGTGACGCGGTAGGCGTCCGGTGGCCACGATACCGAGCGCACCTGGGCAGTGCCCGTGCCCTCCGGCATCCGCCCTCTCCGCGACCACGCATAAACGCTCCCCACGCGCAGAAACACGCTGTGCTCGCGTTTGTGAGCGCCGATCGCGTTTATACGTGGGGGGGGGGAAGTGGGGCGACGCGAAATCGACCGGACAGAGCGGCCGGGGTCACGGCATCCGGGGTCAGATGAGGAAGATGGATGCCGCGCCGGGGTTGTGGGCGTGTACGAGCACGCCGAAGACGACGGCGTCGAACAACAGGTGAACCGTCACGACGTACCAGAGCGACCGCGTCTTGAGGAAGAGGAACCCCTGCACGATGGCGAAGGGGACGGTCAGCAGCGGCCCCCACGCCTGGTACCCCAGCTCCCATAGGAACGACACGAACACGATCGCCTGGAGCAGGTTGGCGGCGAGGTCGGGGAAGTGACGGCGCAGCAGCACGAAGACCGTGCAGATGAAGAACAATTCGTCCCAGATGCCGACCGCGCCGACGCCGACGAACAGTCGCGCGATGAGATCGGGGGTGTTCACGACGGGCCAGTTCATGTAGACGCCCGAGGTGATGAAGTAGAACGGCAGGATCAGGTAACCGAGCACGATGACGCCGGCCAGCCACGCCCACTGCCACCACGTCCACCGCCCACCGCCGCGCCAGGGGAAGCGGATCGCGTAATCGCGGTAGACGAAGCGCGAGATGACGTAGGGCACCACCACCGCACCCCCGAGGGCGAGCGTGAAGCGGACGAAAGCGGCGTTGTCGAGCTCGGCCTGCAAGGGGATCAGGCTGACGATGAACTGACCGATCGCGATCAGGGAGACGTCGCGGGCGATGCTCGGTTCCTCGCCGCGCGCGAGCGGCACTCCGGCGCGGCGGTCGATGAGCACCCCGGATGCCACGGCGAGCGCGAGGAGCACCCACCCGAGCCAGACGACCTGCACGACGAAGAGAGCGGGTGCGGCCAGGCATACCAGCAGCGCCGGGATCAGCTTCGGCGTCCACGTGGAGCGCTCGCGCACGGGCACCGCGGTGTGCGTGGTCACGGCGAGACCCGCGTGTACGTGAGGTCGCGGATGTCGCGCCCGACGCGCAGTCCCTTGTTCTCGAAGGCGGTGAGCACGCGCCCCGCGAAGCGGTCGGCCCACTCCCCCTCGAACGCCCGCTCGAAACCGGGAGCCGCGTCCAGCACGTCGCGCATCTGGTCGGCGTAGTCCTGCCAGTCGGTGGCCAGGCGCAGGATGCCACCGGGGCGTACGGCCTGGGCTGCGACGCGGGCGAAGTCGGGGGCGACGAGACGGCGCTTCGTGTGCTTGTTCTTGTGCCACGGATCGGGGAAGAACACCCAGAGCTCGTCGACGGATGCCGCGGGCAGCAGGTGTTCGAGGGCCTCGGGCGCGTTGGCCTCGACGAGGCGGAGGTTCTTCACGCCGTCGCGGTCGGCGTCGAGCATCGTCCGGGCGAGTCCGGCCGTGAACACCTCGACGGCCAGGAAGTCACTGTCGGGATCGCCGGCTGCGGCCGAGACGATCTGGTGGCCCTGGCCGGAGCCGATCTCCACGACCAGTCGCGCGCGGCGACCGAAGACCTCTTCGACGTCGACAGCCGTACCGGCCTTGACGCTGGTCGTGGCGGCTGCGCGCACCACGGGCAGCAGGTAGAAGGGCGACAGCTCGGCCCATGCGCGGTCCTGGGCCTCCGACATGCGGCCGCTGCGACGCACGAACGACACCGGCTTGTCACGGAAGACGGGCGCGGCATCCATGGCTCCCAGGCTATCCGCCGAGTGAGGGGTCACTTCGTGTCGCTCAGCCGACGCGGAGGCGGCGGATTCCGCCCCCTCACGCGAGAGGGAACGCTTACGGCCGCTCACGGGACGGTCACGAAGTCGATGAGCTCCTCGACGCGACCGAGGAGGGCCGGCTCGAGGTCGCGGAAGGTCGTGACGCGCGACAGGATGTGCTGCCACGCGCGGGCGGTGTCGGCCTGCTCCTCGGCGGGCCAGCCGAGGGCACGGCACACCCCGACCTTCCACTCAATGCCCCGGGGCACCTCGGGCCACGCGGCGATGCCGAGGGCGCGCGGGGTGACGCACTGCCAGACGTCGACGAAGGGGTGCCCGACGATGCGCACGTGGGCGCCGTGACGGCCGCGCGCGATCTTCTCGGCGATGCGCGACTCCTTCGAGTTCGGCACGAGGTGGTCGACCAGCACGCCGTAGCGGCGTTCGGCGGTGGGGGGCTCGGCATCCAGGGTCTGCTCCAGCAGATCGATGCCCTCGAGGAACTCCACGACGACGCCCTCAGCGCGCAGGTCTGCGCCCCAGACCTTCTCGACGAGTTCGGCGTCGTGCTTGCCCTCGACGAAGATCCGGCTGGCCCGCGCGGTACGGGCGCGCTGGTCGGCGGCGACGAAGGACCCGGATGCCGTGCGGGTGCGGCCTTTCGCCGCGGGGGCCGGAGCCGTGAGCACGGCCGGCGCGCCGTCGACGAGGAAGCCCCCTCCGAGGGGGAACAGGCGGCGTTTGCCGAAGCGGTCCTCCAGCTCGACGTTCATCCCGTCGACGCGGATCACCGCGCCGACGTAGCCGTCACCGGCGACCTCGACGACCAGGTCGGTGGATGCCGCGATCTGGGCCGGCTTCTTCCGTCCGGCGTCGCGCCAGCCGCGGGCGAGCACATCGGTGCCGTAGCGGTCGTCCATCTGTACCTCCGAGGGTCCGAGCCTAGGCGGCGGTGCTGTGCGCTGACAGCGGACGCGCCGATCCGGTCCCGTGGCGACGCACGGATGTCGGAGGTCGTTTGTAGGGTGGGACAGTCCGGCGACCGAAGGGGGAAGCATGCGAACGCCCAGGGCGGCACACGTGCTGGCCACACTGTTGATCGTGTCCGTCGGCGTGCTCGTCGCCCCGCTGAGTGCCTCCGCGGTTCCCCCGCCGTCGCTGGGCTCCAGCTACGTGATCGACGGAGCCGACGCGCTCACCGACGGTGAAGAGGCCTCCGTCCAGAGCCGCATGGTGTCGCTGCGCGAGCAGACCGGGCTCGATCTGTGGGTCGTGTACGTGCCGGAGTTCACCGACCCGCCGGGCGCCGCCGACTGGGCGAACGAGACGGCGAACCGCAATCAACTGGGTCCCGATCAGTACGTGCTCGCCATCGCCCTCAGCGGCGACACCTTCGCGTACTACCTCTCCGGAGACGCCGAAGACGGCGACCTGTCCGCCGCGCAGCTCGGTGAGATCGAGCAGAACCGCGTGCAGCCGGCCCTCGAGGCGGGCGACGACGCGGGAGCCGCCATCTCGGCCGCCGACGGGATCCGCGCCGCGCACATCGAGGCCGGTGGGGGCGAGCCCGCCCCTCCCCCCTCGCCCGCCAGCTCCGGCGGACCCGCGCTCGGCCCTATCGTGCTCGTCGGACTCCTGCTCCTGGCCATCGCGATCGGTCTCGTGTGGTTCGCGCTGCGACGCCGGAAACAAGCCGCCGCCGGCACCACGAACGCCCCCACCGAGAGCATCGACGATCTGTCGCGGCGGGCGGGCTCGGCGCTGGTCGCGACCGACGACGCCGTCAAGACCAGCGAGCAGGAGCTCGGTTTCGCCCGCGCCCAGTTCGGCGACGAGGCGGCGGTGCCGTTCACCGAGGTGCTGACGCAGGCGAAGGCCGACCTCGACCGGGCGTTCTCGCTTCAGCAGCAGCTCGATGACGATGTGCCCGAGACCGCCGAGCAGCAGCGCGCCGCGTACGCCGAGATCATCCGCCTGTGCACCAGTGCAGACGAGGCCCTGGATGCCAAGGCCGCGGCCTTCGACGAGCTCCGCGCCCTCGAGGCCGACGCCCCGGCGGCCCTCGCGGCCACGCGGGAGCGGCAGGCAGCGGCCGACGCCGCATTGACGACGGCCGAGGCCGACCTCGTGCGGTTGCGCGAACGCTTCGCCGACGACGCCCTCGAGGCCGTCGCCGACAACCCCGCGCAGGCCCGAGAGCGTCTCGACTTCGGCATCGCGCAGTCCCGTGCGGCGGAGACCGCGCTGGGCGAGGGCCGCACCGGCGAAGCCGCCGTGGCGATCCGCGCAGCTCAAGCTGCCGTCGCCCAGGCCGAGACCCTCGAGCGCGCCATCGCGACGCGGGGCGATGACCTCACCGAAGCGCAGCAGCGCGCAGCAGCGCTCGTCGCCGAGATCGAGGGCGATCTGGCCGCGGCCGCGCGCCTACCCGATTCCGACGGACGTGTCGCCGCCGCGACGACGTCGGCACGCAGCCAGCTCGACGCCGCCCGCGGCGCCCTGGGCGGCGCCCGCACCAGCCCACCGCGGGCGGTCGACATGCTGCAGCAGGCGAACACCACGATCGACACCGTCCTCGACGCGGTCCGTGACGAGACAGAGAGGCGTCGGCGCGCCGAAAGCCAGCTCGACGCCACGCTCGCGCAGGCGCGTGCGCAGGTCTCCGCGACCGAAGACTTCATCTCCGCGCGGCGGGGAGCCGTCGGGCCGACCCCGCGCACGCGCCTCGCCGAGGCCGGCGCCGCCGTCGTGCAGGC
>NZ_CAUQWC010000040.1:0-18994 GCF_963521695.1 uncultured Microbacterium sp.
CGCGTCATAGCGCAGCCAACGCGCGACGGATCGCCAGATGGGCGGTCTCGCGGCGGATGCGCTCTCTGTCGCCCGCGATGACGAGCGAGTCGACGCGAGTGCCCAGCGGTGTCGATACGGCGATGTGCACGGTCCCGACGGGCTGGCCGTCCTGCTCGTCGGGGCCCGCGACCCCGGTCGTGGCGATTCCCACGTCAGCGGCGACCCCGTTACGGCCGAGGACGTCCCGAACACCGCGCGCCATCTGTCGGGCGACACGGGGGTGTACGGCACCGTGGGCGTCGAGGAGCGCCTGATCGACGCCCAGCACGCCGTGTTTCAGGTCGGTCGCATACGCGACCACTCCCCCGCGCACCGCTCGCGAGGCCCCCGGGACGTCGACCAGAGACGAGACGACGAGGCCACCGGTGAGCGACTCCGCTACCGCGATCGTCCATCCGAGCTCGCCGAGACGCTCGAGCAGGAGCCCGGCGCTTTCTCGGGGCGTTCGCACGACGGTTTCGTCGAAGTCCTCGGGGACGCCGTCGATCACCGGCTTCCGCGCTTCCGCGCGGCGCGGACCTCGGTCACGATGTAGTCGATACCCGACGCGATCGTGAGGACCACCGCGATCGTCATCGTCACCACGCTCGCCCACCACACGGCGCTCTGCCAGACCGCCGCATCCGACAGGCTCGCCAGCGGCAGAAGCGCGATGGACAGCGCGATGGACTGGAAGACGGTCTTGAGCTTGCCCATCCAGGCAGCCGCCAGCACGTGGTCACTGACGACGATGAATCGGTAGACGGTGATGCCGATCTCGCGCACGAGCACGACGATCGTGACCCACCAATCGAGCTCGCCCAGGATGGAGAGGCCGACGAAGGCGACACCCGTCAGAACCTTGTCGGCGATGGGGTCGAGGAGCTTGCCGAGATCGCTGACGATGTTGTACCGACGCGCGATGTAGCCGTCGACACCGTCTGTGGCGATGGCGACGATGAACAGCACTGCCGCCGCCCACCGCAATCCGCCGCCCGCGCCCCCGTCGGCCAGGAGCATCCACAGGAAGATCGGCGCGCAGAGGATGCGCGCGATCGTGATCGCGTTGGGCAGCTGAGGATGGACGGCCATCAGTCGCGTCCCGTCAGCTGCCAGGCGTCTTCCGAACCCTCGTCATCGTCATCGTTCACGACCGGGAGACCCTCGAACTGCGCCTCGATGGGGTCGTCGCCGTAGCGATCGTCGGAAGACGCGGTCACGGGGGCGGACGGTGTGTCGTCGCCGCGCAGGCGGGCCATCACCGCCGGCAGCTGTTCGTTGGTGACGAGCACATCGCGGGCCTTCGACCCCTCCGAGGGGCCGACGATCTCGCGCGACTCGAGAAGGTCCATCAGACGTCCGGCCTTGGCAAAGCCGACACGGAGCTTGCGCTGCAGCATCGAGGTCGATCCGAACTGGGTCGACACGACGAGCTCGGCGGCGGCGAGGAGCAGCTCGAGATCGTCACCGATGTCGGCGTCGATCTCTTTCTTCTCGGCAGCGGCCTGCACGTCGGAACGGTACTCGGGCCGCGCCTGCTGCGTGACGTGCGCGACGACCTTCTCGATCTCTTGCTCACTCACCCACGCGCCCTGCACGCGGACCGCCTTCGATGCGCCCATCGGAAGGAACAACCCGTCGCCCTGGCCGATCAGCCGGTCGGCGCCCGGCTGGTCGAGGATGACGCGGGAGTCCGTGACGCTCGTCACCGCGAACGCGAGACGCGAGGGCACGTTGGCCTTGATGAGTCCCGTCACGACGTCGACCGACGGTCGCTGCGTCGCCAGGACGAGGTGGATGCCACTGGCCCGGGCGAGCTGCGTGATTCGCACGATCGAGTCTTCGACATCGCGGGGAGCGACCATCATGAGGTCGGCGAGCTCGTCGACGACCACGAGGAGATAGGGGTAAGGCTTGAGCACGCGCTCGCTACCCACCGGCAGCTTCAACTCACCGGCGACGACGGCCCGGTTGAAGTCGTCGATGTGCCGGAAGCCGAACGACGCGAGGTCGTCGTAACGCATGTCCATCTCTTTCACGACCCACTGCAGCGCCTCGGCGGCCTTCTTCGGGTTGGTGATGATGGGCGTGATGAGGTGCGGGACGCCCGCGTACGAGGTCAACTCGACGCGCTTCGGGTCGATGAGCACCATTCGCACGTCGGACGGCTTGGCCCGCATGAGCAGGCTCGTGATCATCGAGTTCACGAAGCTCGACTTGCCGGAACCGGTCGAACCGGCCACCAGCAGGTGGGGCATCTTCGCGAGGTTGGCCACGACGAACCCGCCGCCCACGTCTTTGCCGACGCCGATGGTCATCGGGTGGGTCGAGGTGGTGGCGGCATCCGATCGGAGGATGTCGCCGAGCGTGACGATCTCGCGATCGGCGTTGGGGATCTCTACACCGATCGCGCTCTTACCCGGGATGGGGGCGAGGATGCGCACCTCGTTCGAGGCGACGGCGTAGGCGATGTTGTTCGTCAGGGCGGTGATGCGCTCGACCTTGACACCGTGCCCCACCTCGATCTCGTACTGCGTGACTGTCGGACCACGCGAGAACCCGGTGACGCGCGCGTCGACCTTGAACTGCTGCATCACGCTCTCGATGGCCGCGACGACCGCGTCGTTGGCGGCCGATCGCGCCTTGGGCGGTGTGCCGCTGGCCAGCGCGGTGACGGCCGGGAGGCGGTAGTTGGCCGCCGGCGGCGCACCGGCGTTGTCGCCGCCGAGGCCCGCGATGCCGGGCAGGTCGTCGTCGCCGACACTGTCGTCGACCGGCGAGTCGTCGTGGAGGCCGCGGCCGGATGCGGCCGCCTGGAGGACGCGTGGGTCGAAGATCTCGGTCACCGCATCGGGGGCCGGGGGGCGCGGCGGAGGCGTCACGGACGGCGTCGACACGCGTGGCGCTACCGGCTCGGGAGCGACGACCGCCGACTCGAAGCCGCCCTGCGGCGTCCCCGGGGACAGCAGCGTCGTGAGGTCGTCGGACCGGAGCGCGCCGTCGGCGTCTTCTTCACGCCCGGATCGGTTGCGCCGCCACCACGGGAGCGATTTCTCGGCGGGCGCGTCATCGTCGTCGTCGACGGGGAGCGCCTTGGTGGCCGGATCGGGCCGCTCGGTGCGTTCGACCCCGAACATCCACGCGTACAGGTCGCCCAGACGACGACCGATGCGGTTGGGCGGCGTCTTGGTGAGGATGAGGACGCTCAGCACGGCGAGCAGCGACAGTGCGATGTAGGCGCCCACGTCTTGCAGGACGAGCGCGAGGGGCTCACCGACGATCCACCCGGTGATACCGCCGGCAGGGCTCAGGGCGGGCAGGCCGCCCTGGTTGGGCACGGGACGATCGCCCGCGACGTGCAGGAAGCCGGCGACGGTCACGACGAACAAGCCGAAGCCGATCCCCACCCGCCCGTTGTCATGAACGGAGGCCGGGTGGCGGAAGAGCCAGCCCGCGAGCAGGAGAAGCAGCACCGGGAGTACGAACGCGACGCGAC
Source organism: uncultured Microbacterium sp. (assembly GCF_963521695.1). GTDB lineage: Bacteria > Actinomycetota > Actinomycetes > Actinomycetales > Microbacteriaceae > Microbacterium. Next base: position 3,518 of record NZ_CAUQWC010000040.1, read on the forward strand.
CGACGAGGGCGCCGAAGCTGTAGGCGCTGATGATCGCCGCGGCATCCGTCCCGATGAAGAACCACTCGACGACCGCGCCGATCACGGCGAGCACGACGAGGAAGAACGGGAACCCGTCGCGACGCTGATCGCGTTCGAGGGTCTCGGGGCCGAACGCGCGGAACATGCCGCCGACGCCGTGGGCGACCGCCATCCACGCGCGAACGGCTACCGCGGGCTTCTCGGGCTCGTCGACGTAGCGCTTGGGCGCGGGAGCGGGGGCCTTGGACCGCGCTGACCCCTTCGCGGGGGCGCGGCCGCCGGACGGGGACGAGGTACGAGCCATTCCTCCACGGTAGGCGGCACCTCCGACATTCGCTCGCACCGACGCGGGGTTCAGCCCAGCCGCTTGACCATGGCGTCGCGTCCGATCCCGCGGCGGACGACCGCGAAACCCTCCGACCGGTACAGCGAGACCGCGTAGTTGTCGCGCTCGACGCTGAGGCTGATGCGCGCATACCCCTCGCCGCGGGCGTGGTCGGCGAGCCGCCGCAGCAGGGCGCGGCCGATTCCGTGGGCTCTCCACACCGGCCGTACGCCGATGATCAGTTCGGGGACACCGGTGCCCACCCAGCCGAAACCGGGCTCGTCACGGGGCAGCATGCGGTACCACGCGGCGCCCACCGGCTCACCGCCGGGAGATTCGGCGATGAACCCGGCGTCGCCGGGACGGAGCCAGCCGGCGATGTACCTGCTGTACTCCGGGCTGCTGATGATCTCGTGGCGCGGACGCGCGGCGCCGGCACGCCAATTGGCGGCCTCGACGGCCATGTCGGCCAGGAACACGCCGTCAGACCGGAGCGCCGCGCGGATCGGGAGAGCGGGCATGCCCGCATGATAGCGACAAGCGCCGCTCGCGACAGAACGGCGAGGTCCGCAAGGCAGCCGCACCCTCACCCCACCCGGCGCGCACGGAGCGATCACCGAGGGGGCCACCCGCGCGGGAACGACGAAGCGCCGCGGGCGAACCCGCGGCGCTTCGTGTCGATCAGGCCTCGATGACCATCGGGACGATCATCGGCCGACGACGGAGCGACTGGTTGACCCAGCGACCGATGGTGCGGCGCACGACCTGCTGGAGCGCGTGGTTGTCGCGGACACCCGACTTGGCCGCCTCGGCCAGGGCAGCGGCGATCTTGGGCTTGACGCTGTCGAACACCTTGTCGTCCTCGGCGAACCCGCGGGCGTGGATCTCGGGACCCGAGATGATCTTGCCCGTCGCCGAATCGACGACGACGATCACCGAGATGAAGCCCTCCTCGCCCAGGATGCGGCGGTCCTTGAGGTCGGCATCCGTGATCTCTCCCACCGACGAACCGTCGACGTAGACGAATCCGATGTCGACCTGGCCGACGACGCGCGCGACGCCGTCGCGGAGGTCCACCACGGTGCCGTTCTCGCCGAGGATCGTGTTCTCTTCCGGGATCCCCGTCTCGCGCGCCAGCTTCGCGTTCGCCATGAGGTGGCGGTACTCGCCGTGCACGGGCAGGACGTTCTTGGGCTTGAGGATGTTGTAGCAGTAGAGCAGCTCACCCGCGGCGGCGTGACCCGACACGTGCACCTTGGCGTTGCCCTTGTGCACGACGGTCGCGCCGAGCTTGGTCAGCCCGTCGATCACGCGGTAGATCGCGTTCTCGTTCCCGGGGATCTGGCTGGATGCCAGGATGATCGTGTCGCCCTCGCCCGGTTCGATCGCGTGGTCGAGGTTGGCCATGCGGCTGAGCACCGCCATCGGCTCACCCTGAGACCCGGTCGACATGTAGACGATCTTGTTGTCGGGCAGGTCGCGGGCCTTCTTGTAGTCGATCAGCACGCCGTCGGGCACGTTCAGGTAGCCGAGGTCGGCGGCGATACCCATGTTGCGCACCATGCTGCGCCCGAGCAGCGCCACGCGGCGCCCGTTCGCGTGGGCGGCGTCGAGCACCTGCTGCACACGGTGCACGTGACTCGAGAAGCTCGCCACGACGACGCGGCGCGGCGCGCGCGCGATGACCTGATCGAGCACGGGGCCGATGGCCTTCTCGGCGGGGGTGAAGCCCGGGACATCGGCATTCGTGGAGTCCACCAGGAACAGGTCGACGCCCTCTTCGCCCAGCCGCGCGAACGCGCGGAGGTCGGTGATGCGGCCGTCGAGCGGCAGCTGGTCCATCTTGAAGTCGCCGGTGGCCAGCACGAGGCCCGCGGGGGTTCGGATGGCGACGGCGAGCGCGTCGGGGATGGAGTGGTTGACGGCGACGAACTCGAGGTCGAACGGGCCGACCTGCTCACGCTGACCCTCTTTCACGGTCAGCGTGTAGGGGCGGATCCGGTGCTCTTTCAGCTTCGCCTCGATGAGGGCGAGAGTGAGGCCCGAACCGATGAGGGGGATGTCGGCCTTGAGCTTGAGCAGGTAGGGAACGGCGCCGATGTGGTCTTCGTGACCGTGGGTGAGCACGACGCCGACGATGTCGTCGAGGCGGTGCTTGATGGGCTCGAAGTCGGGCAGGATCAGGTCGACCCCGGGCTGGTGCTCCTCGGGGAACAGCACACCGCAGTCGACGACGAGGAGCTTGCCCTCGTACTCGAACACGGTCATGTTGCGACCGACCTCGCCGAGGCCGCCGAGCGGGATCACGCGCAGGGTGCCGGGAGCGAGGGCGGGGGGATCATAGACGGTCGTGGGCATATTGCCTCCTCGGATGCCACCGCGTGGCATCCCTCTGTGTGGCGTCCCTGGCCGCGGATCGGCGGACGCCGATGTTCTTATCGCGTGGTGCCATGCACCTTCGGCAGGGCGCCGCCGGCGGCCGCATTGCGGTCGGGGCGGAAGTTGGAGAAGTCGGCGCCGGCCACGTCTTTCACGAGGGCCAGCTCGTCTTCGATCACGGCGGCCTCCCACTCTTCGGGACCGACGAGGGGCAGACGCACGCGCGGGCTGCCGATGCGGCCGAGCCCGTGCAGGATGTACTTCGCGGCGACCGTCCCCGGCACGTGCGTCATGACCGCGCGCACGAGCGGCTCGAGTCCCTTGTGGGCGGCGGTGGCGGATGCCAGGTCGCCGGCGTTCACGGCATCGACGATCGTGCGGTACGGAGCCGCGGCGATGTTGGCCGTCACGCCGATGAGGCCCGACGCCCCGATCGAGAGGTGCGGGAGGACGTTGGCGTCATCGCCCGAGAAGTAGATCAGGTCGGTCTGGTTGAGCACCCGGCTGACCTCGCTGAAATCGCCCTTGGCGTCTTTGATCGCGAGGATGTTGGGGTGCTTGGCGAGGCGCAGGATCGTCTCGTACTTGATGGGCACGCCCGTGCGACCGGGGATGTCGTACAGGATGACGGGCAGGTCGGTGGCGTCGGCGACGAGACGGAAGTGCGTCAGGATGCCGGCCTGCGTGGGCTTGTTGTAGTACGGCGTGACGATCATGATGCCGTCGGCGCCGGCCTTCTCGCTGGCCTTGTAGAGCTCGATGGCGTGGGCGGTCTCGTTCGATCCGCCGCCGGTGATGATCTTGGCGCGCCCGGCCGAGACGTCTTTGCCGACCTCGACCAGCCGCAGCTTCTCAGGGTCGGTGAGGGTGGAGGTCTCACCGGTCGTGCCCGTGACGACGATGCCGTCGGCACCGGCGGTGATGACGTCGTCGATGTGCTTCTCTGTGGCGGGCCAATCGACTTCGCCGTCGGCGGTCATCGGGGTGATGAGCGCGACGAGCACCTGACCGAAGGGATTGCCGGAGTGCGTCATACGTCCAGGTTATCGGTTCGGCGGGCGCCTCCCCCGGCGGGGCGCCCGTCTGTGGTGAACAATCCGCGACCACCGAGCGGCCTAGGGTGGCGGCATGGCCTGGACCACCCGCACCACGCGCACCACGTACGAGAACCGCTGGATCCACGTGCGCGAAGACGAGGTGACCGGGCCGCACGGCGACGGCATCTACGGGGTCGTCCGGATGCAGCACCCCGCGGTGTTCGTGATCGCCCTCGACGAGGTGGACCGTGTCTGCTTGGTCGAGCTGGACCGCTACACCACCGGGCTTTCCATCGAGGTTCCGGCGGGCGGCTCCGACGGGGAGGATCCGCTGGTGGCCGCCCGGCGCGAACTGCTCGAGGAGACCGGCGTCACGGCATCCGACTGGCAGTCCCTCGGGCGCATGAACGCCCTGAACGGCATCGCCGACGCCCCCGAATACGTCTTCCTCGCGCGGGGTCTGACGGTGGTGGATGCCGCGATCTCGCAGCGCGAGGAGGGGATCGACGCCGTGCGATGGGTGCCGTTCGCCGACGCACTGCGCCTCATCGCCGACGGGGAGATCACCGACGGTGAGACGATCGCGGCGCTGGCTTTCGCGGGCATCCGGCTGGGGCGATTCCGCTAGACGAGCGGGACGCGGCCGCGGCGCCGTGCCTCGAGGTGGGAGGCCGTGGCGGGGCGTCGCGCCGCGGCGTCGTGGCGGAGCCGTCATGGCGGGGCCGTCGTCACCGTGTCTCGACGCGCGAAGTCGGCGCCCCACGACGCGGCTCAAGCCCGGGCCCTGGCATCGGACATCCGTCGAGGAACGCCGCGGTGGTTCACCGCCCCCGAGCCGCTGCGCGTACGACGGCGCGGTCGGGGAGCAGCCGCGAACCCGCCACGAGGATCTTGTAGCGCCATGACGGCACGCTCACCGCTCGCCCACGTGCGGCCGCACGGAGTCCCTGCCGCACGACGGTCGCCGCGTCGAGCCACAGACCGGGGGCGACTCCCTCGTGACCCGGGGCGAGACCGAGACGCTCGTGGAAGTTCGTGTGCACGAAGCCGGGGCACACCGCGGTGACGGTGACGCCCCGGGGCCGGTAGACCACATTGGCCCACCGGCTGAACGAGATGAGCCAGCCCTTGGCCGCGCCGTAGGTGCCGCGCGGGACGAAGCCCGCGACCGAGGCGACGTTGACGATCCGGCCGCTCCCCCGCGCGAGCATGGGCCCGAGCGCGGCGTGGGTGAGGCGCATGGCCGCCTCGGCGTGCAGGCGGAGGTGCCGCACCTCGTCGTCGATGGGGTTGTCGGCGAACGCGAGGTCGAGACCGAATCCGGCGTTGTTGACGAGCACGTCGACGCCGTCTGCGAGTCGCGCCTCGACCATGCCGCGCGCGTCGTCGTCGAGCAGATCGGCGACGATCACCTCGACCCGCACCCGGTGACGACCGCGCAGGTCGGCGGCGAGCGCCTCGAGCGCGAGGCGGTCGCGGGCGACGATCACGAGGTCGGCCCCACGGGTGGCGAGCTGGCGTGCGAACTCCGCGCCGAGCCCTGAGCTGGCGCCGGTGATCAGCGCGATCGCCACGTCAGCTCCCCGACGGCCGGAGGGTCTCGAAACGGTACCGGATGCCGCTCGTCGACGTGTGCCAGACGTCGGCGGGGTCGCCGGACACGGTGCGCCATCCGTCGAGCGACGGGGCGAAGGTGTCGCCCTCGACGGCGACGTCGAGTCGGGTGAGTTCGATGACGTCGGCGCGGTGGATGGCCTCGGCGTAGAGGCGACCGCCCCCGATGACCCACACCTCGTCACCCGCGGCCAGCGCGAGCGCGTCGTCGAGCGAGGCTGCGCGGTGCGCCCCGTCGACCGCCCCGTCCGCAGATCGGGTGACCACGATGTTGCGGCGACCCGGGAGCGGCCGGAACCGCGGGGGGAGCGACTCCCACGTACGCCGGCCCATGATGACGTCGGACGACCCCGTGACCGCACGGAAGTGCGCCAGGTCTTCGGGCACGTGCCACGGCATCCCCCCGTCGGCGCCGATCACGCCGTCGTGCGCCTGCGCCCAGACGAGCCCGAGCGTGGTCATACCGCGACGGCCGCGCGGATGGCGGGGTGGTGCTGGTAGTTCTCGACGACGATGTCGTCGTAGGCGTAGTCGAAGATCGACTCCGGCGTCCGGGCGAAACGCAGCGTCGGGTACGCGTAGGGCTCGCGGGTGAGTTGCTCGGCCACCTGCTCGCGGTGGTTGTCGTACACGTGGCAATCGCCGCCCGTCCAGACGAATTCACCCGGCTCCAAGCCCGTCTGCTGGGCGACCATGAGGGTGAGAAGCGCGTACGACGCGATGTTGAACGGGACGCCGAGGAACATGTCGGCGCTGCGTTGATACAGCTGGCACGACAGCTTGCCGTCGGCGACGTAGAACTGGAACAGCGCGTGGCAGGGCGCGAGCGCCATGTCGGGAATGTCGGCCGGGTTCCAGGCCGACACGATCAGCCGACGCGAGTCGGGGTCGCGGCGGATCTGCTCGATGACCTGGGTGATCTGGTCGATGGTGCCGCCGTCGGCGGTCGGCCATGAGCGCCACTGCACCCCGTAGACGGGGCCGAGTTCGCCGTCGGCATCCGCCCATTCGTCCCAGATCGAGACGCCGTTCTCCTGCAGCCAGGCGACGTTGGACTCCCCTCGCAGGAACCACAGCAGTTCGTACACGATCGATTTGAGGTGCACGCGCTTCGTGGTGACGAGGGGGAAGCCCTCGGCCAGATCGAAACGGATCTGTCGCCCGAAGACGCTGGTGGTGCCGGTGCCCGTGCGATCGGACTTGTGGACACCGGTCGCGAGCACATCGCGGAGCAGGTCTTCGTACGGGGTCGGGATGTCGGCTGTCACGCGGTTCACGATACCCGCGCACGCGCCGTGAAGAGAGTGCGCGCACGGCACCGGGGATGTACTCCGGCTGGGGAGGAGGGATGCCGGTGCGGCGCCGTCGCGAGGACCCCTCGCGGCCGTCGTCATGCTGCGACTCATCGGCCCCCGGCGCGTCGACGCGCATTAGCGTTGCGTGTCGTGGATCTGACTCTCGCGCTCATCGCGGCCGGGGCGCTCGTCGCCCTGACGGTCGTCGCCGGGCTCGCCCTGCGCCGCCGACAGGGCCGCGCTCGTGCGGTCGATTCGGCCGAGGTCGTGGATCCCCGGCGTCTCGGCGCCGACGGACTCGGCGAGAAGGCGACGCTGGTGCAGTTCAGCACCGAGATGTGCTCGCGCTGCCCGGGTGTGCATCGCATGCTGTCCGAGGTCGCCGACGCGCGCGCCGGCGTCCGCCACCTCGACGTGGACCTCACGCATCGTCCCGACCTCGCGCAACACTTCCGCGTCCTGCAGACACCGACCACCCTCGTCCTCGACCGACGCGGGGCGATCCGCACGCGGTTCGGCGGACCCCCCGGCCGCGCCGTCATCGATCTGGAGCTCGACCGACTGCTGAAGGAGAACACCCATGCCTGACGTCTCGCGCATCGATGCCCGCGGCCCGCGCTTCGCGGCATCCATCACCGCGGTCCTGCTGCTGGTCGCGACGGTGCTCAGCCTCGTCGGCATCTCGACACGCGCCACCGAAGGTTTCTTCGCCTACCAACCTCTGTCGGACGAGTCCTTCGCCCCCTCGGTCTGGGCCGTGCAGCAAGCGTCCCTCGGCGCCCGCGTCGCCGACCCCGGCTTCCTCCTGCTCCTCGTCGTCGCCCTGCTGTTCATCTGGGGCGTCGCCGCGCCCCGCACCGCGCCCTGGGGCGTTCTTTACCGCCGGGTGATCCAGCCGCGCTTGTCACCGCCGACCGAGTTCGAAGACCCGCGTCCTCCGCGCTTCGCGCAGGGCGTCGGCCTGTTCGTGACCGCGGTCGGCCTGCTGCTGCACCTGGCCGGGGTTCCCTGGGCGCTGCCGATCGCCGCCGCAATGGCCTTCGTCGCCGCCTTCCTCAACGCGGTGTTCGGCCTGTGCCTCGGATGCCAGCTCTACCTGCTCCTGCAGCGCACCGGACTCGTGGGGCGGCGCGGTTCGGCCCTCGCCTAGCGGGGGCGCATGAGGGGCTGTCAAGACCCGGGCGGCGCCGCGCGCGCTCACTAGGCTGGCCGCGTCACGGTCGCCCAGACCGTGCGCACGCGCCGCGGTCACCCCGGCCGCGCAGACATCACGGAGGTTCCCATGGCCGTCACGAGCGAAGCAGCCACCGCCTGGAAGGGCAGCCTGTTCGAGGGATCGGGCGAAGTCACTTTCACCTCGTCGGGCATCGGCTCGTTCGACGTGAACTGGAAAGCCCGTAGCGAAGGCTCGAGCTCGGTCACGACGCCCGAAGAACTGCTCGCCGGCGCGCACTCCGCGTGCTTCAGCATGGCGCTGTCCAACGCCCTCGCCGACAACGGCACGCCGCCGGAATCCGTCGACACGACCGCGTCCGTGACCTTCAAGCCCGGCACCGGCATCACCGGCAGCCACCTCAACGTCAACGCGGTCGTCCCCGGCCTCGACGACGAGACGTTCCAGAAGATCGCCGCCGACGCCAAGGCCAACTGCCCGGTCTCGCAGGCGCTCTCGGGCATCGACATCACCCTCGAGGCGACGCTTGCCTGAGACCCCCGCCCGACGCGTCGTCATCGCCGGCGCGTCGGGCCTCATCGGCTCCGCCCTCATCGACTCGCTGCGCGGCGACGGCGTCGAGGTCAGTTCTCTGGTGCGCCACGCTCCCGAGAGCCCCCATGAAGTTCAGTGGCTACAGGATGCCACGCCGTTGGATCCCGACGTGATCGCGGGCGCCGACGCGGTGGTGTGTCTGAACGGCGCGTCGATCGGACGCTTCCCGTGGACCCCGTCGTACAAGAGCACCCTGCTGTGGTCGCGCATCACGCCCACGCGCACCCTGGCCGCCGCCGTCCGTGAGCTCGGCGACGACGCTCCCGCGCTCGTCAACGCGAGCGCGACGGGCTTCTACGGCTCTCAGCCCGGTGCGGTCCTCACCGAGACCTCCCCGCGCGGTGACGGATTCCTCGTCGACATCTGCATCGACTGGGAAGAGGCGGCGCGTGCGGCGGGCGATCGCGCCCGTGTCGCCCTGTTGCGCACCGCTCCCGTCGTGCATGAGCGGGGTGTGCTCAAGCCCCTCCTGCTCCTGACCAAGCTGGGCGTCTCGGGTCCGATCGGACGAGGAACCCAGGTGTGGCCGTGGATCACCCTCGACGACGAGGTGCGGGCCATCCGCCACGTCATCGACTCAGACCTGTCCGGGCCCGTGAACCTGACCGGTCCCACGCGGGCGACGGCGAACGACCTGGGCTTCGCGCTCGCGCAGCGTATGAACCGTCCGTACCTTCTGCGGGCACCCGTGTGGGGGGTCAAGCTCGCCCTCGGGAAGGATGCGACCGAGGCTCTGCTGACCTCGGATGCCGATGTGCGTCCGGCGGCACTGGAGGAGAGCGGCTTCACCTTCACGCACCGTACGGTCGAGGAGGCTGTCGCGTCCGCCGTCCCCGCCCACGACGCCGCCTGAGGGCGCCCCACCCGTCAGCCCGTCTGGCGCTCCGCGCTCTCGAGCCGGATCGCCGTGCGCACCGCCGACCGTGCGCGCCGACGATCGCCCGCCGCGTCGTAGGCCAGCGCCAGGCGGTAACGTGCGCGCCAGTCGTCGGGGTTCTCCTCGACATCGGCGCGATACCGCGGGAACAGCGCGTCGCCGTCTTCACGTTCGATGCGCCCGCTCGGTCGCACCGGCAGGTCTTCGTCGGGAAGGCCCCCCTCGGCATCCAATCGCTCGCCGAGCCGCTGGGCTCGGACGCCGAACCACAATTCGCGGCCGATCGCCCACAGCGCCAGGAGCGGCAGCACGAACAGCGCAACACCCATGGCGATGGCGACGGGCTCGCCGCTGGTGACCAGGATGAGGGCACGTTGCCCCGCCAGCGCGACGTAGAGCAGAAGCAGCACCGTCATCAGGGCGACGGCGACGCGGACCCTCATGCGCTGGTGGCGCCGGCGACCTGGCCCGACACGTCTCCGTCGGCGACGGGTGCCTCCGGCGTCTCAGGACGCGTGCGCACCCCGATGTCGATGAAACTGTCGAGGCCGATCACGACGCCTCGAGCCTCGCGGGCGGCCGCCAGGGCGATACGGATGCCGGGAGCGTACGCCGTGGCGGGGTCGACGGTGTCGTGGACGAGGGTCAGCGACTCCCCCGCACCGGAGAGGATCGTCTCTTGTCGCGCGACCACACCCGGGCGCCGCAGCGAGTGGATGGGCACGGATGCCACGCGCTGGCCCCGCGCGCGCTGGTCGACGTGCGGTGACTCGACGGGCCCCACATCGGCGCGGGCCGCGGCGATCAGCTCGGCCGTGCGGACGGCCGTTCCGCTCGGTGAATCCACCTTGGTCTCGCGGTGCGCCTCGATGATCTCGATCGAGGGGAAGAACGGTGCCGCAGCCGCCGCGAGGGCGCTGCCGATGACGGAACCGAGCGAGAAGTTGGGGATGAACACCGCACCGGTACCGCTCGCTTCGACCAGGGGCCGCACGAGCGCGATCCGCTCGTTGGACCAGCCCGACGTACCGACGAGCACGTTGATCCCGCGTTCGATCGCGGCACGCACGACGTCGATGGAGACGGCGGGAGTGGAGGCATCGACGACGAGATCGGCCCCGGCGAGCTCGGCGAGGTCGGACCGCGAGCCCAGCACCGCGACGACGTCGTACCCCTCTTCGCCCTCGATGACCTCGCGGATCACCCCGCCCAGCTTGCCGGTTCCGCCCACGATGGCCACGCGTGTCGTCATGCGTTCCAGCCTAAGCGGCGCCGCGGGCGGTGGCCGGGCTCTGTCCACAGACGCGCCGCGGACACCGCGCCCGGCCACCGCTCGGTGTCCGACACGGGCGGGCCGCCGCGTCTCAGACCGGCAGAGGGTCGACCAGCCCCGTGCGCAGTTCGACCGGCAGGTGTGCGAGGTCGTTGTGCGAGAGCAGCGTCCAGGGGCGACCCTTCTTCTGCGCGATGACGGTGAGACCGCAGTATGCCTGGTTGATCGTCATCCATCGCCAGTCGGGCGCCTGCAGCACCTCGCGCACGAACCACGAGATCACGAAGTTGTGGGTGATCAGGAGCTCGTGCACCTCTCCGGCCTTGCGAGCGAGGAACTCCGCCGTCGCGTCGGCCATCTGGGCACGACCGGCATCGACCTCGGCCTCGGTGACCGATCCGAAGAACGGCTCATAGGCGGCGGGCGTCTCGGGGGTCATACCCGTGGGCACGCAGTCGAACAGCAGCGCCGAGGACACCGGCGAGACCGCCGGCAACCGATCGGCCACGGCACCCGCCGTCTGCGCCGCGCGCTCCAGGGGCGAGTGCCACACCGCGTCGAGGGGAAGACCCGAGAGGCGGTCGGCGAGCAGGGCGGCCTGACGGTGACCCCGCGGAGAGAGGGGGCCGTCGGTGAGCCCGTGCTCGGCATCCTGGTGCTCGCCATGGCGCACCAGGTAGATGTAATGCGTCACGTGAAGCCCACCCCGTTGTCGATCTGCCGTCCCCCGGCCGGTCCCACCAGCCTACGTCACGCCCCCGAAGAGGAGACCGTCACTCGGCGGCGCGCGCGATATCCGACAGCTGAGCCCGACTCAGTCGCACGCCGACGGCGCGCATGCACTCCACGACATGGCGCGGCGCGAAGGCGTTGACGATCGGCGCCGTGACGATCTTCTGCGCGAGGAGCCAGGCCACCGCCACGGCGGCATCCGGGAGTCCCAGTTCCATCCCGACGGCGTCGAGCGCCCGGAGCACCCGCGATCCCCGGCGGTTCAGGTTCGCCGCGACCTGGGTGCCGCGCACCGACTTCGGCGACTGGCCGCGCGTGCGCGTCTCGCCCGCCAGGAAGCCGTGGGCGAGGGGGTGGGACGGGGTGACGGCCATGTTCTGCGCCGAGGCGATCAACCGCACGTCGCCGTCGAACTCCGTCCGGTGCAGCACGTTGTACGGCACGTCGAGCACCGTGATGCGCGGGTAACCCGCGGATGACAGGATGCGCGCCTCAACGAGCTGCGCCGCGGTGTAGCCGTGGGCACCGATCGCGCGGACCTTGCCCGATTCCACCAGCCACTCGCTGGTGGCGAGCGTGTCTTCGAGCAGCCCCCTGCCGCCACGTGCGGCGTCGAGCGAGAGCACGTCGATGCGATCAGTGCCGAGACGGGTGAGTGAGGCTTCGACCGCGCGCACGAGGTTGACCGAGTCGAGGCCGGGATGATCGGGGTGGCCCCCGACGCGCACGGCCAGCACCGCGTCGTCGCGCATCCGGCGCGTGCGCAGCCACTCGCCGATGATGAACTCGCTGCGCCCCGCCGCGTAGCTGTCGGCCGTGTGCAGGGCGTTCCCGCCGAGCTCGGCGTAGGCGTCGAGGATCTCATGACTCTCGCGGGCGTCGACGTTCCAGCCGAACTCGCCGCCGCCGAGGAACAGCGGGAAGACCGAGAACCCTGTCTCACCGAGCGGCACCCGCACGTGCGAACCGAGACCCGGCCCCTGAAGCGTGACGGGCGCGGAGGGGTGAGGGGCACGATCGCGGCGCAGGCGCGGCGTCGCCGTCTCTCCGACGCCCGAGCCGCTCATGGGGTCCTCCCGCGTCAGGCGACGGTACGGCCGACGCCGTATCAGCACGCCCCCCGACGTACTTCGAGATTAGGCGCTCACCCGAAAGGGACCCGCCTTTCGCCCGGTCCGCCGATAAACATTGCGTAACGCTTGCGCGCGGCGCCGTCACACTATTCCCATCCGTCTCACCCGTCACACGACGGATGCCCGCCCCGCACGAGGCGGGACGGGCATCTGAACAAGTGAGGATCAGCCTTCGGCGGGAGCCTCGGGGCCCTCGCTCGCGGCGGCCGAGCTCTGCGTGTCGGCGGGCTCAGGGGTGGTGGCCTCCTCGTCGACGACGGGCTCGAGCGACAGCTTGCCGCGGTCGTCGATCTTCGTGATACGCACGAGGATCTTGCGACCGACCGAGAGCACGTCTTCGACGTTCTCGACGCGCTTGCCGCCGGCGAGCTTGCGGACCTCGCTGACGTGCAGCAGGCCGTCCTTGCCGGGCAGCAGCGAGACGAACGCTCCGAAGGTCGCGATCTTCACGACGGTTCCGAGGAACTGCTCGCCCACCTCGGGGTTGGTCGGGTTGGCGATCGCGTTCACCTGCGCACGGGCGGCCTCGGCCGAGGGGCCGTCGGTCGCGCCGATGTACACGGTGCCGTCGTCTTCGATCGAGATCTGGGCGCCGGTCTCGTCCTGGATGGAGTTGATCGTCTTGCCCTTGGGTCCGATGAGCTCGCCGATCTTGTCGACCGGGATCTGCACGCTGATGACGCGGGGCGCGGTGGGCGCCATCTCGTCGGGCGCGTCGATCGCGGCGTTCAGGACGTTGAGGATCGTCAGACGCGCCTCTTTCGCCTGGGTGAGGGCGGCGGCCAGGACCGACGACGGGATGCCGTCGAGCTTGGTGTCGAGCTGGATCGCCGTGATGAACTCCGACGTACCCGCGACCTTGAAGTCCATGTCGCCGAGGGCGTCTTCGGCGCCGAGGATGTCGGTCAGCGCGGCATAGCGCGTCTGGCCGTCGACCTCGTCGGTGACCAGGCCCATCGCGATACCGGCGACGGGGGCGCGCAGCGGCACACCCGCGTTCAGCAGCGACAGGGTCGAGGCGCAGACCGAGCCCATCGATGTCGAGCCGTTGGAGCCGAGGGCCTCGGACACCTGACGGATCGCGTAGGGGAACTCCTCGCGGCTGGGCAGCACCGGCACGAGCGCGCGCTCGGCGAGGAAGCCGTGGCCGATCTCGCGACGCTTCGGGCTGCCGACACGGCCGGTCTCACCGGTCGAATACGGCGGGAAGTTGTAGTGGTGCAGGTAGCGCTTGCTCGTGATGGGCGAGAGCGAATCGATCTGCTGCTCCATCTTGAGCATGTTCAGCGTGGTGACGCCCAGGATCTGGGTCTCGCCGCGCTGGAAGATCGCCGAACCGTGAACGCGCGGGATGACCTGCACCTCGGCGTCGAGCGGACGGATGTCGGCGAGCCCGCGGCCGTCCATGCGAACGCCCTCGGCGAGGATGCGACCGCGGACGATCGTCTTGGTGACCGACTTGTAGGCGGCGTTGAACTCCAGCGTCGCGACCGCGGGCAGCTCGCCCGACTCGACGGCGGAGAGCAGCTGCTCCTTGACCGAGGTCTTGACCTCGTCGTCGGCGTTCTGACGCTCCTGCTTGTCGGCGATCTGGTACACGGGCACCAGACGGTCGTAGGCGCGACCGGCGACGAAGTCGTACGTCTGCTGGCTGTACGCCGGGAAGACGGGGAACGACTGGATCTCCTTGGCCGCGGTGCGGGCGACCTCGTTCTGCGCGTCGACGAGCTGACGCAGGAAGGGCTTCGCAGCCTCGAGACCCTCGGCGACGACCTGCTCGTTCGGCTTGGTCGCACCGCCCTTGATCATGTTCCAGCTGCCCTCGGTGGCTTCGGCCTCCACCATCATGATGGCGACGTCGCCGTCGTCGAGCACGCGGCCCGCGACGATCAGGTCGAAGACGGCGTCTTCGAGCTGGGTGACGGTGGGGAACGCGACCCACTGGTCGGCGTTCTCGCCGTGACCGGGGATGAGCGCGAGGCGCACACCCGCGATGGGGCCGGAGAAGGGCAGACCCGAGATCTGGGTCGACAGCGACGCCGCGTTGATCGCGAGGGCGTCGTAGAACTCGCCGGGGGCGATCGACAGCACGGTGACGACGATCTGCACCTCGTTGCGGAGGCCGTCGACGAACGACGGACGCAGCGGGCGGTCGATGAGACGGCACACGAGGATGGCCTCGGTGGAGGGACGACCCTCGCGGCGGAAGAACGAACCGGGGATCTTGCCGGCGGCGTACGAGCGCTCCTCGACGTCGACGGTCAGCGGGAAGAAGTCGAAGCCTTCACGCGGGTGCTTGCCGGCGCTGGTGGCCGACAGGAGCATCGTTTCTTCGTCGAGGTAGGCGGCGACGGCGCCCTGCGCCTGCTGGGCGAGGCGGCCGGTCTCGAAACGGATGGTGCGGGTGCCGAAACGGCCGTTGTCGAGAACGGCTTCAGCGGCGGTGATTTCTGGACCTTCCAAGAGGTCCCTCCTTCTTTGTTTAGGCTCGCCGCCCCGTGTGGGCGGCGAGCTGACATGCGAAGGAGCAGGAACAGGCAGAAAGGGCGCGCCGACGTGTCGACCCGGAAATCCCGGCGACTGGCCACCAGTAGACGACCACCCGGCAAACGACGGGGAGTCCACCACAGGGGACCAGCGTCTGCCGGCCTGCTCCGTGAGCTCATATGAAATTGAGCGGATGCCAAGACGGCATTCGTGTCCACCCTACCAGCGACCGCACTCCGGAGCTGGGCGCGGGGGGTCCGCGTGCTCTACCGTGACCTCATGGGTCCCATCCGTCGCAGAGGTCACACGCTCCTCGCGTGCGCCGTGCTGGCGGGCGCCCTCCTCATCGCCCCGGCGAGCGCGTCAGCGCTGTCAGCGCGGACGACACCCCCGCTCACGGCCGTCGACGAAACAGCCGTCGCCCAGGTGAAGCAGCAACTGGATGCCGCGGAGGCCACGGCCGTGCAGGCCTCGCGACGCGCCCTCGACGCGTCGACCGCGGCGGAGCGCACGCGGGCCCTGGCCGACTCGACGGC
>NZ_CAUQWC010000041.1:0-18947 GCF_963521695.1 uncultured Microbacterium sp.
GTCGGCGCGCACAAGGACTCCGGTGTCCTCACGCTCCTGTGGGTCGAACCGGGCAAGGGCGGCCTGCAGGTGGAGCGCGACGGCGAGTGGGTCGACGCTCCCCCGGTGCCCGGCGCCTTCGTGGTCAACATCGGCGAGCTGCTCGAGTACGCCACCCAGGGGTATCTGCGGGCGACGAACCACCGCGTGATCTCGCCGCGGTTCCCCGACGAGCGCATCTCGGTGCCGTTCTTCTTCAACCCCGCCCTCGACGCGCGGCTGCCCATCATCGAGCTCCCCGCGGAATTGGCCGCCGAAGCCCGCGGCGTCGAAGACGACCCGACCAACCCGATCCACGCGACGTACGGCGAGAACGCCCTGAAGTCGCGTCTGCGTGCCCACCCCGACGTCGCCGAGCGCTGGCATCCCGACCTGGTGGCCGCGCGCGCGGCATCCTGAGGCTCGTCTCCCGCAAGACGCCTGCGCGGAGGCGCGTGCGCACACAGGCGTGCGCGCGCCTCGGCGTGTTGCGCTCGGCATCCGGCAACGACGAAGGCCGCCCCACACCGTGGGACGGCCTTCGAGAAAGCGATATACGCGGGGTCGCGCTTAGCGACGGAGACCCAGGCGCTCGATCAGCGAGCGGTAACGCGCGATGTCGATGTCCTGGAGGTAGCCGAGCAGACGGCGGCGCTGACCCACCATCAAGAACAGACCACGACGCGAGTGGTGGTCGTGCTTGTGCTCCTTGAGGTGCTCGGTGAGGTCCTTGATGCGCTGCGTCAGCATCGCGACCTGCACCTCGGGGGATCCGGTGTCACCGGGGTGCGTCGCGTACTGTTCGATGATCGCCTTCTTGGCGTCAGACTCGAGCGGCATAGATGGGATCCCCTTTCTCTCATTGCGCGGCGCCCGACGCCTGATGCGTGGGCTCTCTTTATCCGCGGCCGATCAAACGGCAACCGCATGAGTCTACCCCATCCGGATGCCACCACCGAACCGCCGCGGGCCCTCCCGCGCCCGGGACGAGCCGCGTCCCCGGCGGCGTCGATCGGATGACGCACGCCGCCGCTCCCGCGCTATCCGAACCGCGGGCAGGTGCGGTCGCTCGGCGGCGCACCGCGCCCCGTGTGAGAGGGCCGGCATCGGGCGGATGCGATCGCTCGCCGTCGCCCGGCGCCCGGTGTCGGAGGCCTGGCGTAGCCTCGATCCGTGCAGCTCACCGTCCACGTCAAGCCCGGCAGTCGGCGCGGCCCCCTCGTCGAAGACACCGCCGGTGGACTCGTGGTTCACGTGCGCGAACGCGCCGCCGAGGGAGCGGCCAACATCGGGGTCGTCAGAGCTCTCGCCGCGCACTTCGGCGTGCCGCCCCGCGACGTCGAGATCCTGCGCGGGCACACGGCCCGCGTGAAGCGCGTCGAGGTCGACGCGTGAGCGTGCGGCAGAGCGCCTTCATCGACCTGCGCCCCCTGACCACCTCCCCCGCGTTCGCGCGCCTGTGGATCGGCTCGACGTTGGCGGGACTCGGCGGCCAGCTCACCGTGGTCGCGGTCATGCTGCACGTGTTCGAACTGACGCAGAGCACCCTCGCGGTGTCGATGATCGCTGTGGCGGGGCTGCTCCCGATGATCGCCGCGGGCTTGTACGGCGGCATGCTGGCCGACGCGTTCGACCGCCGCACCGTCGCACTGCTGGCGGCCGTCGTCACCTTCGCCTCGACCGCCCTCCTGGCTGTGCTGGCGTGGACCGGCCTCGAGACGGTGGGGTGGCTCTTCGTCCTCAGCGTGGTGAATTCCGCGGCGAACTCGATCGTCATGGCCACGAAGTCGGCCATCACGCCGCGCCTCATCCCCCGCGATCTGCTGCCGGCCGCCGCTGCCCTGCAGGGCGTCACCGTCGGCATCATGGTGATGGCAGGACCTGCCCTCGCCGGCGTCCTGGTGGCCTTCGCCGGGTATGCGTGGACGTACTCCCTCGATGTCCTGCTCATGACCTCACTGTTCCTGGGACTATGGTCGCTTCCGAAACTGCGACCCGAGGGCGACGTCGTGCGCCCGGGCCTGCAGTCACTGCGCGACGGCGTGCGATTCCTGCGCCGCGCTCCCAACATCCGCCTGCAGTACCTGCTCGACATCATCGCGATGACGTTCGGTCAGCCCATCGCGCTCTTCCCGGCGATCGGCGCGGTCCTGCTCGGCGGGGGCGCGATCACCACCGGCGTGCTCACCGCAGCCGTCGCCGCGGGTGCCTTCCTCTCGAGCCTCTTCTCGGGCCCGGTCGGACGCGTACGCCGCCAGGGCCTCGGTATCGAGCGGGCCATCCAGGTCTACGGCCTGTCGATCGGCGCCTTCGGGTGCGTCCTGCTCGCGGCCACGCTGGGCTGGTGGCGTCCCGACATCGTCGACGAGTCGCACGCCGCCGTCGGGCTCATCGTGCTGGCCGCGGTCGTCCTGGCCGTCTCCGGCGCCGCCGACAACGTCAGCGCGATCTACCGTTCGACGATGATGCAGGCGGCGGTTCCGGATGCCATGCGCGGACGCCTCCAGGGCATCTTCATCGTCGTGGTGGCCGGCGGTCCCCGCGTCGGCGCCCTCTACGCGGGGACGCTCGCGACCGTCGCGGCCCTATGGGTGCCGCCCCTGTTCGGCGGCATCCTGATCCTGGCGCTCGTCGGGACGCTCGTGCGCTTCTCCCCCCGTTTCCGGCAATACGACGCGCTGGATCCCCAGCCCTGACGCGGCGCGCTCGCCGCACGCCGCCCCGCGCCCGACGCGGTCCGGACCGGGGTGCGACTGCCGACCCTCGGCGGATTCCGGACGTCTCATCGCCCGGGCCGTGGGGATGTCGGGGGTCGGGCCTAGGGTCGGGAACGTGGCATCCAGTCCCTCTCCCTCCCCCGTCTCGATCGCCGTCCAGTTCGTCCTCGCCGGGATTGTCTGGGGCTCGAGCTTCCTCTTCATCGCGATCGCCCTCACCGGCATGACGCCCGCGCAGGTCGCCGGTGGTCGCCTGCTCTTCGGGGCGCTGGCCCTCGGCGCGATCGTCGCCATCCGACGCGAGCGCCTCCCCCGCGACCGGCGCGTGTGGGGACACCTGTGCGTGCTGGCCGTGACGTTCTGCGCGGTGCCGTTCCTGCTGTTCGCCTGGGCGGAGCAGCACGTGTCGTCGGGCTTGGCGAGCATCTTCAACGCGACGACCCCGATCATGACGGCGATCATGGCGTGGGCGGCGTTCCGCGTCGAGAGTCTCAAGCCCGGCCAGCTGGTCGGCATCGCCGTCGGCATCGTGGGCGTCGTCGTGATCATCGCACCCGGCGCCGTGACCGACGTCGGCAACAGCACCGTGGCGCAACTCGCGCTCCTCGGCGCCACCGCCTGCTACGGGTTCAGCCTCGCGTACGTGCGGCGATTCCTCAGCGACACCGGACTGTCGGGCATCGCGTTGGCCTTCGGCTACATCGGCCCCGCAGCGGCACTGATGCTGGTGCTGTCGCCGTTGATCCTCGCGGAGCCGATGCACCTCACGCCCGCCGTGGTCGGCAGCATCGTGATGCTCGGCATGCTGGGTACGGGCCTGGCCTACATCTGGAACCAGAACGTGCTGCGCGCCTGGGGACCCACCCGGGCGTCCACCGTGACCTACATCACGCCGGTCGTCGGCGTGGCGCTCGGCGTGCTCGTCCTCGGCGAGAAGATCTCGTGGAACGAGCCGGTCGGTGCCGCCGTGGTGTTCGTCGGCATCCTGCTGGTGCAGCAACGGCTGCGGATGCCCCGGCGCGCGAGCGTGTGAGGAAGACGCGCACTCCGGACACGACGAAGGCCCCGGATGCCAGAGCATCCGGGGCCTCCGTGAGGGATCACGCCCGCAGCGACCGCTGCGGAAGGGTCACGCCTGGAGCGCGAGCTGGAGGTCGAGCTCGATGGTGACGTCCTTGCCGACGAGCACGCCGCCGGTCTCGAGGGCGGCGTTCCAGGTGAGACCGAAGTCTTCGCGGTTCACGACCGTCTTGGCGGTCGCGCCGGCCTTGTAGTTGCCCCACGGGTCGGTGCCGAAGCCGCCGAAGTCGAGCGAGAAGGTCGCGGGCTTGGTGATGCCGCGGATCGTCAGGTCGCCGTCGACGAGGAAGTCGCCGTCTTCGAGGCGGATGCCAGTGGAACGGAAGTCCATGGTCGGGTACGTCTCGACGTCGAAGAACTCGGCGCTGCGCAGGTGCTGATCGCGACCCTCGTCCTTGGTGTCGACCGAGGTGACGTCGACGGAGGCCTCGACGGTCGCGTCGTAGGGGTTCTCGGGGGCGACGATCGTGGCGCTCTTGACGCCGAACGTGCCGCGCACCTTCGAGATCATCATGTGACGCACCGAGAAGGTGACCTCGCTGTGGGCGGGGTCGAGGACCCAGGTGCCGGTCTTGTAGCCGGGGATGTCGAGGGCGGTGGTGTCGGTCATGTCACTCCTTGAGGTCTGTGGGAGCCGCGTCGGCGTCCTGACGAGGCCAACTCCCATTCACACGAATGTATTCCACGATCGAGGAAAAAGACGAACCCGAGGGAGCCGCAGCCCCCTCGGGTTCGTGAACGTCGGGTGAAGAAGCCCTGGTCAGCCGACCTTCAACAGGTCGATGATGAAGATGAGGGTCTTGCCGCCGAGGAAGTGTCCGCCGGCAGGGCCGTAGGCCAGGTGCGGCGGGATGACCAACTCGCGGCGTCCGCCGACCTTCATGCCCGGGATGCCGTCCTGCCAGCCCTGGATCAGGCCACGGAGGGGGAACTGGATGCTCTCGCCACGGCCCCACGACGAGTCGAACTCTTCGCCCGACTCGTACTCGACACCGGCGTAGTGCACGGTGACGGTGTCACCGGCCTTGGCCTCGTCGCCGTCGCCGACGATGATGTCGCGGATGACGAGGTCGGAGGGGGCGGGGCCGCTGGGAGCGTCGAACTCGGGCTTGGTGCGATCAGTCATGCTTCCATCCAAGCACGCCGGGGCCCCTCGGAAAGCCCCTGGACAACGACCGGGGGAAAGACTCAGCGCCCGGTGCCGCGGCGATGCCTGCGTGTCTACCGGGCGCTGAGTTGGCCTACATCGATGGTGCGCCCGCTCCGGCCGACTGTCAAGACCCGGCGCGTTCGACTCGACAGCACGGCCGAGCACCAGCGCGCAGAGAACGGGATCACCCCACACCGCGCCTCACGACAGCAGTGTCGTCCGAGCCGCCATCGTGCGCTCGAGCAGGTAGCGCTCGGTCGCCGGTGCGTGCGGATCACGGCCCGACAATGATCGCTGTCGCGCGGCGGCGAGCGCCGTGGCGTCGACGATGAACGTCTTCATCACCGCGGACCGATCGCCGGGGAGGGTGCGTGCCCAGGCCACGGCGGAGCGACGCCCGGGACCGGTGGCGAGCATGTCGACCTCCTGCGGGGTGAACCAACCCGCCGCCGCGTACTCGCCGAGACGGGCCCGAGTCAGCCGGGTCTCTTCACGCCGCAGCGCCAGGATGCCGAGGATGAACAGCACGAACAGCGGCACCTGCAGGGCCGCGTACAGCTCGAAGAAGTCGAAGAACGTGGCCGAGCCGTTCCACAGCGCGTGCAGCACGATCGCACCGATCACCCCGGGGATGCCATAGGCCAACGCTGCGCGCGTGCTTAGTCCGCGGCGGGCGGCGAGGCCGAAGGCGAAGCCCGCGAGGCTGGTGAACATGACGTGCGCGAACGGCGAGAGCACCGCCCGGAGGAAGAAGGTGCTCGCCACCTGCCCCGGCCCGCCCTCGAGGTAGCTGATGGCGAAGTACTGCACGTTCTCGGTGAGGGCGAACCCCGCCCCGATCAGCGCCCCGTAGACGATGCCGTCGACCGGCCCGTCGAACACGCGGCGCGCGAAGGCGAAGATGAGCAGCACCCCGAGCCCCTTCGCGACCTCCTCGACGATCGGTGCCTGCACGACCGCGCCGATCGCCGGCGGGAGCCCGCCGGTCACGAGGCTGATCAGCAGGTCGATGCCCAGCGCGATCACCACCGACGCGACAGCACCCCACGCGACGGCGAAGACGAGCAGCCGCCGCGGCTCGGGTTCCCACCGGTCGATGTAGCGCACCGCGAACCACACGATGACGAACGGGATCGCCGCCAGGATCAGACCGATGAAGGATGCTGCCGTGCCGAGGAACCCGGTGAAATAGCGCACGAGTAGCGCCAGCAGGGGGACGAGCAGCACCGCGATCACCCAGAGCGCCACGCCGCCGCGTCGTGACCGCGGGGGCGCCGCGGAGGCGGGCGCCTGCGGCGCGCTCGAGATGCGGGTGGGTTCACCCGATCCCGGTCGGGAGAACGGCGAGGGGGAGCTCATGCGCACAGCCTAGGGGCGAGCGCCGACACGGCGTCCGGGGCTTGCGAGCTCCCCGGCCGCGCGCCCGTCCGGGTAGCGTGGACGTATGCGCTTCGCCCACGCCCAGTCCCAGGAAGGGGCCGAAGCCCCCCGTCTCGTCTCGGTCCACGACGAGGAGATCGTCTTCGTCGACGCACTCTTCGACGGCGCCCCCGCAACGCTCGAGCAACTGATCGCGGGTGGCGACGCCCTGCTCGACCGCGTGCGCGAGGCCGCGGCCTCGGCCCCGCGGCATCCGCTCTCCGGCATCCGGTACGCCTCGGCCGTCCTCGCTCCCCCCTCGATCCTCGCGGTGGGGCTGAACTACGCGGCCCACTCGGGCGAGCTCGGGCTCAAGACCGACGCGGGACCGACGGTGTTCGTCCTGTGGCCCAACTCGCTCACCGCGCACGAGGCGACCACCTCGTGGCCGCGCGCGCTCAGCGAGGCCGTCGACTACGAGGCCGAGCTCGGCGTCATCATCGGCCGGCCCGGGCGCGACATCGCCGAGGCTGACGCGCTCCGACACGTGTGGGGCTACACGGTGGTAAACGACATCACCGCCCGCAACATCCAGTTCTCCGAGGCGCAGTGGTCGCGCTGCAAGTCCTTCGACGGTTTCACCCCGACGGGTCCGTTCGTGGTCACGGCAGACGAGATCCCCGACCCGCAGGACCTGCACATCTGGACCGTCGTGGACGGGCACACCGTGCAGGATGCCAGCACCGGCCAGATGGTGCGGTCGGTGGCGACGCTGATCCACAAACTGTCCGAGTCGGTGACGCTGCTGCCGGGGACCCTCATCTCGACGGGAAGCCCGGGCGGCGCCGGTTACTCGCGCGACCCGCAGATCTTCCTCCGCGACCGCTCGACCGTGACCGTCGGGATCGACGGCATCGGTGAGCTGACGACCCACTGCCGCATCCTCGACTGAGGCGGCCCCGCCTCCGCGAGACGGCGTCTCACCGACGATAGCGCTACGGCGCGGACGGGACGTCGGCGAGAAGCGGTCTCGGCGTCACGAGAGGCGGCATCCACCGTGATGGGCCGGGACGCATCGTCCCGGCCCATCATCGTTCAGCGGGTCATTCCTCCACGACGCTGTCGGCGGCGCGGACGATCGGGATGGCCGCGGTGACCGCCTGCAGGCCCGACAAGCGTGCGGGCGACAGCTGCTTCGTGACCTCTTCACGGGTCATCAGGCCCGCCTCCACGACGAGGTCGGCGACGTTGCGGTGGGTCAGCAGCGCGGTCTTGGCCAGCGCCGCGGACGCGGCGTAACCGATGAACGGCGTGAGCGCGGTGACGACGCCGACCGAGGAGCCCACCATCGCCCCCAGTCGCTCGCGATTCGCGGTGATGCCGTCGACGCAGTTCACGCGCAGGGTCCACATCGCCTGCCGCATCCAGGTGATCGACTGGTAGATCGAGTGCGCGATGACCGGTTCGAAGGCGTTGAGCTGCAGCTGGCCGCCCTCGACGGCCATGGTCACCGTCATGTCGGCGCCGACGACCGAGAAGGCCACCTGGTTCACGACCTCCGGGATCACCGGGTTCACCTTGCCGGGCATGATGCTGGAACCCGCCTGGCGCGGCGGCAGGTTGATCTCGCCGAGCCCCGCCTGCGGGCCGGATGAGAGCAGCCGCAGGTCGTTGCAGATCTTCGACAGCTTCACGGCGTTGCGCTTCAGCGACGACGAGAACGACATGAAGGCACCGGTGTCGCTCGTCGACTCCACCAGGTCGGTCGCGGTCTCGAGGTCGAGGCCGGTGATGGCCCTCAGGTGCCGCAGCACCGCTCCCCCGTACCCGGCGTGGGCGGTGATGCCCGTGCCGATGGCGGTGGCGCCCATGTTGATCTCGTACATCAGGTAGGCGTTCTCGGTGAGGCGGCTGTAGTCCTCGCCGAGTGTCGTGGCGAAGCCGTGGAACTCCTGACCCAGCGTCATCGGCACGGCATCCTGGAGCTGCGTCCGCCCGACCTTCAGTACGTCGTGGAACTCTTCGGCCTTCGCCAGGAACGACTTCCGCAGCAGCGAAAGCTCTTCGAGCAGACTCTGCAGTGTCAGAGAGAGACCGATCTTGATCGCCGTCGGATAGACGTCGTTGGTCGACTGACTGCGGTTGGTGTCGTCGATCGGCGAGAGGAAGGCGTAGTCGCCCTTCTCTCGGCCCGCCATCTCGAGGGCGATGTTGGTGATCACCTCGTTGGCGTTCATGTTCGTCGAGGTCCCGGCGCCGCCCTGGATGACGCCGACGGTGAACTCGTCGTGGAACTCGCCGTCGATGACGCGCTGGGCGGCGCGGTCGATGAGGTCGGCCTTCGCCTCGTCGAGCACGCCGATCTCGCGATTGGCGCGAGCCGAGGCCTGCTTGACCATGGCGAGGCCGCGAACCAGGTCGGGGTACACCGAGATCGGGCGCTTGGCGATCGGGAAGTTCTCCAACGCACGAGCGGTGTGGATGCCCCAGTACGCGTCGGCGGGGATCTCGAGCGATCCGAGGGAGTCGGTCTCGGTACGGGTGCGCGTCATCGCGTCCAAAGCCATGGGTACGTCCTTGTGGGTGTCACGGCGAGCAGGGATGCCCTGAGCCTAACGACCGCGTCGGGCGGCGTCGGTGGCCGTCGCGGCCTGCCGCCGCATCCGCACCGTCCGGTGCGTCTATTGCATGCCCCCACGCGCCGGCTGCCCACCCGGGGGCGACGGGCAGCGGCTCACCGCTTTCGCGAGAACGCCTCGAGCCGCTCCTTGGCGCTCAAGGCCGCCATGCGCGCCGTCCACTCGGGCGTGAAGAACCCCGCTGCCTCCTCGTCGACGACGGGGACGACGGCGTGCGTGACGGTGTCGTCCCAGACGTGCACGAGGTGGAACGAGCGCCCGGCATCCATGCCGTTGACCTCATCGGCCGGACGGGCGAGATCCATCGTGTAACACGAGGCTGCGGCGACGCTCACGGGGACCCCGGCGAACGTGCCCGATGTCGAGTAGTGCAGGTGGCCGGCGAGGATGGCCCGCACATCGCTTCCCCGGATGACCTCGGCGAGACCGCGCTGGTCGCGGAGCTCGAGGATGTCGAAGAACGGGATGTGCGTGGGCAGGGGCGGGTGGTGCAGGGCCAGGATCGTGCCGAGCGGAGCCGGCTCGGCGAGCTCGCCGCGGAGCCACTCGAGCTGCGCGGCGTCGAGGTCGCCGTGGTGCCAGCCCGGGACCGTGGAATCGAGGGCGATGAGCCGCAGACCACCGAGGTCCCACACGCCGGTCACGGGCTCTTCGCTCGCCTCCGCATCGAGAAGTTCGGCGCGCAGGGCTGGACGTTCGTCGTGGTTGCCGGCCACCCAGACGACCGGCGCCCCGAGACGCGCCGCCCAGGGCTCCACCGCGGCGCGGAGGGCCCGATACGCCTCGGGCTCGCCGAGGTCGGTCAGGTCGCCCGTGAACACCACGGCATCCGGCCGCACACCGGTCGCCTCGGCGGCCTCGAGCGTGCGCCGCAGGTGCCGCGCGGTGTCGTAGCGCTCACCGAGCAGTCGATCGCCGCCCAGCAGATGGGTGTCGCTGAGGTGGAGGATCACGCGCGCAGCGGGCGCGTGCTGACCGAAGTGCACGGATGCCATTCCCTCAGCCTAGGAGGGGGCTCCGACATCGCGTCCGGGGTCAGTGGTTGAACAGGATGAGCAGCAGAGCGCCGAGCACCGCCGACGCGCACACCGCGAAGCAGGCGTAGGCACCGAGGAGCGAGAGGCGCTTCTGCCCGTCGCTCAGCGGATTCTTCCGCGCCGCCTTCGCCACCGCCTTCTCGCCGCGGCGGCGTTGCTTGTCGGTGAGCACGGTGATGGCATCCGTGAACTCCGCCGGGGTGACCAGCGGAGGGCGCCCGCCGCGCACGAGCAGGCGCAGGCCCAGCGCGTAGGACGTGACGACGATCGACGCCCCCACGAGGGCTGCGACGAAGACCTGCAGGAACGCTCCCCAGTCGATGACCATCAGGCGTCCTTTCCGGCCTTGTCGCGGTCGAGCCGGCGCTGATGGCGCGTCGGCCCGGGCTTGCGGGGCACCTTCACCGCCGCTCCCGAGTCGGCGACCTCGCTCATCGCGTTCGCCGACGTGACCGAATCATGGCGCGAGCGCAGGAACAGCCCCAGGATGATGATGACGGCGATCACCGCGTCGACGGCGACACCCCAACCGCCCAGCCACACCACGATCAGCGCGGCGGCCGCCCCCACGGCACCGGCGGCGGGCAGCGTCAGCACCCAGCCGATCATGATGCGTCCGACGGTGTTCCACCGCACGGTCGATCCGCGGCGGCCGAGGCCCGAGCCGATGACCGATCCTGACGCCACCTGCGTCGTCGACAGCGCGAAACCGAGGGCGCTGGATGCCAGGATCGTCGCCGCCGTCGAGGTCTCGGCCGAGAATCCCTGGGCGGGCTTGACGTCGGTCAGGCCCTTGCCGAGGGTGCGGATGATGCGCCAGCCGCCCATGTACGTGCCGAGCGCGATGGTGATGGCGCACGCGAAGACGACCCAGAGCTGCGGGTCTGGGTTCGCGCTGGACTGCCACCCGACGGTGATGAGGGCGAGGGTGATGACACCCATCGTCTTCTGCGCGTCGTTCGTCCCGTGCGCCAGGGCGACGAGCGACGAGGTGAAGATCTGACCCCAGCGGAAGCCGTCCCGCCCGTCGGCCTTCGCGTCGTAGCGACGGGTGACGCCGTACGCGATCTTGGTCACGGTGAAGGCGATGATGCCCGCGGTGAGCGGGGCGATGAGCGCCGGCAGGATGACTTTGCTCAGCACGACGCCGGTGTCGATGGCGCTCGCGCCGACCCCCACAAGCGTCGCCCCGATCAGTCCGCCGAACAGGGCGTGCGACGAACTCGACGGGAGTCCGAGCAGCCACGTGAGCATGTTCCACGTGATCGCGCCGATGAGGCCGGCGAAGATGATCGGCGGGAAGATGTCGGGACTCAGCTGATCTTCGCGGATCATGCCGCCCGAGATCGTCTTCGCGACCTCGGTCGACAGAAAGGCGCCGACCAGGTTGAGGCACGCGGCGAGGAGGACCGCCACCTTGGGCTTCAGCGCACCGGTCGCGATGGGCGTGGCCATCGCGTTGGCGGTGTCGTGGAAACCGTTGGTGAAATCGAAGAAGAGTGCCAGCACGATGACCAGCACGATGATGAGGGCTGCGCTCTCCACCGTTCGCTTTCCGTGAGAAGGAGGAAGGGATGCCGACGAAATCGGCGTGACGAACGAAGAGTTCACCTGGAGTTCGACACTCGTTCACCGAGGTCACGACGTCATCCTTTCATCGGCGGGGGCGGTGGTCAAACGCGCACGGATCGCGCCGCCCGGCCCGATGTCGGGACGGCGCAGTAGCGTGGAACGGTGACCGACCTCCCGCACCAGCCGACCCCACCCGTCACCGAACGCCGCTCCGCGGCGCGCACGCACCACGGCGACACCTTCGACGACCCGTACGAGTGGCTCCGCGCGAAAGACGACGCCGAGGTCATCGCCCACCTCGAGGCCGAGAACGCCTACACGTCGGCGCGCACCGCCCACCTCGCACCGCTGCGCGACACCATCTTCGGCGAGATCAAGGGCCGCACCCTCGAAACCGACCTCTCGGTGCCCGCCCGCCGGGGCGACTGGTGGTACTACGGCCGCACGGTCGCGGGCGCGCAGTACGGCATCCAATGCCGCGCTCCGCTGGACTCCCCCGACGACTGGACCCCGCCCACCCTGTCCCCCGATCGCCCTGTACCCGGCGAGCAGGTGCTGTTCGACGGCAACGTCGAGGCCGAGGGCAACGAGTTCTTCTCGCTCGGCAGCTTCGAGATCACGAACGACGGCACGCGCATGCTCTACGGCATCGACGTCGCCGGCGACGAGCGCTACACCGTGCGCGTGCGCGACCTCGTCTCGGGCGAGACGCTCCCCGACGAGATCCCCGGCACCTTCTCGGGTGCATCGTTCTCGCCCGACGGCCGCTTCATCGTCTACACGACCGTCGATGACGCCTGGCGCCCCGACACCGTGTGGCTGCACGAGATCGGCACCCCCGTCGACGCCGACGTGAAGCTCTTCCACGAGAGCGACGACCGTTACTGGGTGGGCGCCGACTTCACGCGCAGCGATCGCTTCCTCGTCATCGAGATGGGCTCGTCGATCACGTCGGAGGAATGGCTGCTCGATGCCGACGACCTCCGCGGCGAGCCGCGGGTGGTGTGGCCGCGACGCGACGGCGTCGAGTACTCGTCGTCCCACGCCGTCGTCGACGGCGAAGACGTTCTCTACATCCTTCACAACGACGGCGCGCTCGACTTCGAGCTCGTGCGGGTCTCGGCATCCGATCCTCAGGGTGCGCGGCAGACCGTCATCCCGCACCGCACCGGGCACCGCCTGCTCGGCGTCGACACGTTCCGCGACTGGGGTGTGGTCGGCTACCGCCGCGACGGCCTCGCCCGCCTCGGCATGCTGTCGTACACCGACGGCACGGTCGACGAGATTCCGTTCGACGAGCCGCTGTACAGCGTCGGCACCGGCGGGAATCCCGAGTGGGCTCCTCCCGTGCTGCGACTGGGCTACGGATCGTTCGTCACTCCCGGCACCGTCTACGACTACGTCATCGACAGCGGCGAGCTGGTGCTGCGCAAGCGACAGCCCGTGCTCGGCGGCTTCGACCCCGCCGACTACGGTCAGGCGCGCGTCTGGGCACCCGCCGACGACGGAACCCGTGTGCCGGTGTCGCTGGTGTGGAAGCGCTCCTTCGGCGAGCCCGGGGCGACCCCCCGGCCCGTGCACCTGTACGGGTACGGCTCTTACGAGCACTCCATCGAGCCCGGCTTCTCGGTGGCCCGGCTGTCGATGCTCGACCGTGGCGTCGTCTTCGCCGTCGCGCACGTCCGCGGCGGCGGCGAGATGGGACGTCAGTGGTACGAAGACGGCAAGCTCCTGGCCAAGCGCAACACCTTCACCGACTTCGTCGCGGCGGCGCGTCACCTGGTGTCCGAGGGCTACACGACCCCCGACCGCGTCGTCGCAGAAGGCGGCAGCGCCGGCGGGCTGCTGATGGGCGCCATCGCCAACCTCGCTCCGGAACTGTTCGCCGGCGTCCTCGCCGACGTCCCTTTCGTCGACGCGTTGACCACGATCCTCGACCCCTCCCTCCCCCTCACCGTCATCGAGTGGGACGAATGGGGCGACCCGCTGCACGACGCCGACGTGTACGCCTACATGAAGTCGTACTCGCCCTATGAGAACGTCCGCGAGGGCGTCGAGTACCCGCGCATACTCGCCGTGACGTCCCTCAACGACACCCGTGTGCTGTACGTCGAGCCCGCGAAGTGGGTCTCGCGCCTCCGCGAGGTGGGCGCCGACGCGCTGCTGAAGTGCGAGATGGTGGCCGGTCACGGCGGCGTGAGCGGCCGCTACAACGCGTGGCGCGAGCGCGCGTTCGAACTCGCGTGGCTGCTCGACGTGCTGGGCCTGGCGGAGTAAGGGCCGCTAAGGGAACCTCGTCCCATTTATCGCGGTGCGTGTCCCAAAAAGTGTCGGCCCAGCACACTCCAACCAGCCATAAGTGGGACGAGGTCTCACTGACCGGGCCGCCAGCCCGCCCTGACCAACGCGTCTCTCACGAGAGCGACGGCGGGGGCACCATCCCCGCGAAGGTGGTGATTCAGGATGCGGACGTGGTCCCAGCCCGCGTCTCGGATCGCCGCCCAACGGTCGGCATCCCGGGCGAACTGTCGGGCATCTTCTGCGTGCACCCGCCCGTCGTACTCGACGGCGACCCGCCACGCGGCGAATACGAGATCAATCTCGGCGACGAAACTCCCTCGCGTCGAGAAGATGTCGACGTTGACGTCCGGCTCCGGTAGTCCACAGCGCACGAGCAACAGACGCAGGTGGGTCTCGCGCGGCGACCTCACCCCCGGACGGGCGAGAGTGAGGGCCCGACGCAGGACGCCACCCCGGACGTCGCCCATTGTGGCTACCTCCGCATCCAGGTCGGCGACGGAGGCGATTGCCTTCGGGCCCGCCAGAAGCGCGTCAGCCCCCGCGACGAGATCATCCAGACGCCACAGCCGACCACACTGCCGCCACGCGCGCACCGCGTTCTCGATCGGCATCCCCTCGGGTCCCGCTTCGATGGCCGGTTCCCTGGTCTGCAACCGATGTCCGACGACGCCGTGCGTGCGAGGTTCACGTGCGGGGCGGTGTGTCGACACGTGGACACGCGGCAAGTAGGGCCATTCCGGTGTGCTGAGGCCCCTCAAAGCGAACACCGTCTCGTGGCTGAAGAATTGCCCTTCGGCCAATCGGGGTGCATAGGCCCGGCATCGGTCGAGCATGGTGTCGTTTCCGGGAGATCGTGAACGCACCCCATGGAAAGGGGTCACGAGGTCGGAGGCGCGCAGCCGACCCCTGCTCGCG
Source organism: uncultured Microbacterium sp. (assembly GCF_963521695.1). Taxonomy (GTDB): domain Bacteria; phylum Actinomycetota; class Actinomycetes; order Actinomycetales; family Microbacteriaceae; genus Microbacterium. Next base: position 14,789 of record NZ_CAUQWC010000041.1, read on the forward strand.
CCCATCTCGCGTGCGTCGGCGACGCGGAAGCGTTCGGGCAGGTCGTCTGGTAGGGGGTGGCGTCGGGTCATGCCCCAGGATCCCGAACGACCTCGCTCATGTCGGCGGCATCCACACCCCTCTCGCCTCAGCCGAGGTCTGTGGAGGACCCGCCTCCTTCTGTCGCCCTCCGCCAGACGGTGTCCCACTTATGGCGGGTAGAGGGCGATCTGACCTACCGAAATGGGGACATCTACCGCTCAAAGTGGGACGAGGGGTGCGCGCGCGCTAGCCGGACCGCACCCGAGCGCGCACGGAGGGCGTCAGGCAGCGCACGGTTCACCCCGCCCCTGCAACGCCGTCGGCACGACTGAACCGCGGCGGTCCGGCGACGTGCAGGCGAACGCCGCGACGCCCCGCCCCGCGCAAGCGGGACGGGGCGTCGAAAGCTCGCGCGCTCAGCCGAACAGCGCGGCGGCCTCCTCGTAGCGGTACAGCGGAACGCTGTTGAGCTCGCCGAGGGCGTCGCCGAAGGGGACGCGCACGATGTCGGTGCCGCGCATCGCGACCATCTGGCCCCACGCGCCCTCGTGCAGCGCGTCGGCAGCGTGCAGACCGAGACGCGTGGCGAGCACGCGGTCGAAGCCCGACGGCGAACCGCCGCGCTGGATGTGGCCGAGCACCGTGGAGCGGGTCTCGATGCCGGTCAGACGCTCGATCTCGGGCGCGAGCAGCTCACCGATGCCGCCGAGTCGCGGGCGGTTGAAGGCGTCGAGGCCCTTGTCGCTGAAGGCTTCGTCCATGCCGGTGAGCTTGAAACCCTCGGAGACGACGACCAGGGGCGCGCGGCCGCGGTCGTGAGCCCGGGTGACCTGCTCGACGATCTCGTCGATCGACATCGGCACCTCGGGAATGCAGATGACGTGCGCGCCCGCGGCGATACCCGCGTGCAGCGCGATCCAGCCGACGTGGCGGCCCATGACCTCGGCCACCATGCAGCGCTGGTGCGAGTCGCCCGTGGTGCGCAGGCGGTCCATGGCATCCGTGGCGATGTTGACGGCGGTGTCGAAGCCGAACGAATAATCGGTGGCGCGCAGGTCGTTGTCGATGGTCTTGGGGACGCCGAGCACGTTGATGCCGTCCTTCGACAGGCGGTCGGCCGCGGCGAGAGTGCCCTCGCCGCCGATGGCCAGGATGCCGTCGATCCGGTGCCCGTAGAGCGTCTTGGAGATGTTCTCGGCGCCGCCGCGCGCGCCCTCGTACGGGTTGGTGCGGCTCGTGCCGAGGATGGTGCCGCCCACCTTGGACAGGCCCTTCACCTCATGACGCGTGAGGGGGAAGAAGTCGCCGTCGACGACGCCACGCCACCCGTCGCGGATGCCGACGAACTCGATGTCGTAATTGGTCGTGCCCTTGAGCACGACGCCACGGATGACCGCGTTCAGCCCGGGGCAGTCGCCGCCGCTGGTCAGGATGCCGATCTTCATGGGCAGAGTCCTCTAGTGCTGTTGTTCGGGTGGAGGTGACGGCGCCGTTGCCGTCTTCGACCCTATCGCCGCGGGCGCAGCCGCTGCCACACGGTGACGACGGGCGGGCGGATACCGCGATCTCGACTCCGGGCCCGCTCGGCTCCGCCACTGTCGGCGAGCACAGGCGATCGCGCCGAAGCAGGCTGTCCCGGGCACGGCTCATCCTGTTCTCAGCCGATCCCCTGTTCTCGCGCCGGCGAACCTCGCGGAAAGTGGATGCCATCGCCCCGGCGCCGGGGCACGCTCGTGCTCCGCGCACGGCGAGCACAGGCGATCGCGCCAGAACAGGCCGTGCCAAGCGCGGCTCATCCTGTCCTCGACCGATCCCCTGTTCTCGCAACGTCCAGACGCGCGACCCGGGGACGCGAACGCACGAACGCCCCGGCGCCGAAGCGACCGGGGCGTTCGCGAAGAACCGACTCAGGCCTTGCCGAGTGCCTGTCGCAGCAGGTGCATGAGCGCCGAGAGCTGCACCGAGTCGCTCGAACCGGGCTCGATCGACTGGCCGTCGAGGGCGCGCTGCGCGAGTCCCTCCTTGGAGTCGATGAGTTCGGCGATCTTGGTGTCGATCGTGTGCGCGGCGATGATGCGCCACGCGGTCACGGGCTCCCCCTGGCCGATGCGGTGCACGCGGTCGATGGCCTGCGTCTGCTCGGCGGCCGTCCACGACAACTCGGCGAGCACCACGTTGGACGCCGCCTGCATGTTCAGGCCGACACCGGCGGCGGTCAGCGAGCACACCGCGATTCCCACGCCGGGGTCGCTGTTGAACGCGTCGATGGCGGCTTGACGGGCGGTCGAGGTCTGCTCGCCGCGCACCGACACGGACTTCAGACCCGAGGCCTTGAAGTGGGCCTCCGCGGCATCCATGACGTCGATGTGCTTCGCGAAGAAGACCACCTTGCCCACCGAGCGCTGCAACTGCACGGCGTAGTCGGCGGCGAGGTGCGCCTTGGCCTGACCGATCCGACGAACCATGGTGAAGACGTTCTCGCTGCCCGAACCCGCAGCCTTCGACTCCTCGAGTTCGCCGTGGGCGACGAGACGCACGATGTCCTCGTCGATCGCGCCGGCGGCGAGACCTCGATCGCCGCGCGCCTCGATGATGCGGCGGTACTTCGCCGCGAGGCGGGCGCCGAGTTCGCGTTCGGCCTGGCGGATGGAGCGACCGAATTCATCGTCGAGCTCGACGGGCAGGTCGGCGACGAGCTTGTCGGGCAGGTCGGCGGCGACGTCCTTCTTCTTGCGCCGCACGATTCCCATCGAGATCACGGCCTCGCGGGCCTCGGGGTAGAACGCCTTGTCGGCGGGCGTCAGGCCCGTGGCATCCAATTTCTCCATCAGCTCGGGACCGGGCTTCTCGCCGTTGGTCCACCCGAGGAACCGCCAGATCGCGTCGAAGTCCTCGACGTCGTTGATCAGGGGGGTACCGGTGAGGGCGAGCATCAGTGGATCGCGTGTCTGCTGACGGACACGGGATGCCAGGGCCAGCACGTTCTGCGAGCGCTGCGACGTGAGGTTCTTGATGAAGTGCGCCTCGTCGACGACGACGCCCTTGAGACCGATCGACGACAGCCACGACAGGTGCCGGTCGAGGATCTCGTAGTTGACGATGAAGATATCGGCGAAGGCGTCGATGTCGGCACCGCCGCCCGAGATGACGGTCGCGCGACGCTGCGGCGTCCAGCGCTGCACCTCGCGGGCCCAGTTCATCTTGACGACGTTGGGCACGACGACCAGCAGCGGATAGGCGTCGGCGACGCTGGCGGCGAGCACCGACTCGGCGGTCTTGCCGAGGCCGGGTTCGTCGGCGAGCAGGAACGACCGGTGACCGGTGCGGACGGCTTCGAGGAAGCGCGACTGGTGCGGCATGACCTCGAGCCCGCGCGGCGACAGCCTGTCGAACTCGGGGACGGGCGGCAGTTCCATGCTCGCCGCCGAACCGCCGGCGCCGATCTCGAACGCCTTGTAGAGGGGGCCCATGAGCTCCCACCCGTCGAGGCGGCGGCGCGGGGCATCACCGCTCGTGCGCGGAGTGAGGTCGGGCGGCAGGAACGGATTGGCCATCTGGCGTGCCTCGATGGATGCCGGGATGACCTGCTTCTCGGCGAGCGACGCCGGCACCACGGGGGCGATCTTGGGCGCGTTGTCGGTGATGATGAGCTCATCGGGCGGCAGGTCTGAGCCGGCCTCGAGCAGCCAGTCGCGGCGCATGCGGCGGGCGACGGGAGAAGTCGCCTGATCGACCTCGAGCAGCTGGATCAGCGAGGTGTCGCGGGCTGCCGTCTTGGCGAGGATCGTGGCGACCCCGTCAAGGCGCTTGAGCAGCTCGGCGCGGGCGGCGTCGGTGATCTCGGTGTCGGCCTTGACCCGGGCGCGTTCTTCGCGCACGAGGAAGGCGATCACCTGGAACTTGACGCGGTTGGTGGGCCCGAGCTTGCCGCGCTGCGCCTTCGCCTCGACCTCGCGCACCTTGCGGGCGAGGATCGGGATGACGGGGGCTTCCTCGTCGCGTCGGGATGACGTGGTCTTTCTGCGCCGCTGGGTCGAGCTACGGGCGGCGGTTGCCGTGGTCGGCATGCTCCTCCTGAGCGTGTCGTCCGGAATCTCGTCCCGGAACGTTCCCGGCCTGGGCCGGTGGATCAGTGACC
>NZ_CAUQWC010000042.1:0-18795 GCF_963521695.1 uncultured Microbacterium sp.
CTCGATGCCCGGCGCCGGACCCTCGACTCCCGCCACTCGACGCCCGCAGCCCGCCACTCGACGCCCGGCGCCCGACGGAACGCCCCGCGGCGGTCGACGCGCCACGGCATCCACCGTCCCGGCTCCACCGTCCCGGCTGCGACGGCAGCTGCGGTGCTCCCCGCCCACGGCGCCGAGGGTTTGCACAGCCGAACGCCAGCGGCGGTGTCGGACCCCGCGGTTAGGCTGGAGCCCATGTCCGTCGCCCTCGATCCGTCCCCGCAGGCCGTCGGCGCGGCGCCCTTCCCCTGGGACGCCGTATGGGGGCAAGACGAGGCCGTCGCGTCGCTGCGTTCGGCGGCATCCACCCCCTCCTCCCTCGCGCACGCGTGGCTCATCACCGGTCCGCCGGGGTCGGGGCGCTCCACCCTCGCTTACGCGTTCGCCGCCGCGCTCATCGCCGACCCGGGCGACGAGCGTGCCCAACGGCAGGTGCTCGCGCGCACGCACCCCGATCTGACGGCGCTTCGCACGGAACAGGTCGTGATCAGGATCGACGAGGCCCGTCGCCTCGTGGAGCGCGCATCGTTCGCGCCGTCGCTCGGTCGGCACCGCGTGATCGTGGTCGAAGATGCCGATCGCATGTCGGAGCGCACCTCCAACGTGCTTCTGAAGGCACTCGAGGAACCGCCCGAGAAGACCGTCTGGGTGCTCTGTGCGCCGAGCGACGCCGACCTGCTGCCCACCATCCGCTCACGGGTGCGGGTACTCCGGCTGCGCGAACCGTCGGTCGCCGATGTCGCGGCGCTGATCGTCGAGCGTACCGGCGTCTCCGCCGAGATCGCCGAAGAGTCGGCTCGCCATGCGCAGCGCCACATCGGCATGGCCCAACGACTCGCGACCGACGACGACGCACGGGCACGCCGTGCCGAGACGCTCGCCGCCGTCCTCGCGGTGCGAGGTATCGGCGACGCCGTCGACGTCGCGGGTCGTATGGTGCGCCTGGCCACCGACGACGCCAAGGCCCTCACCGCCGCCCGCGACGAAGAGGAGCGCCGGTCGCTGCTGCGTATGCTCGGCGTCGTCGAGGGGGCCGCCGTGCCGCCGTCGGTGCGCGGGCAGGTCAACGCCCTCGAAGACGACCAGAAGCGCCGGGCCACCCGCAGCCTCCGCGACGGTATCGACCGGGTGCTCACCGACCTGCAGTCGCTGTTCCGCGATGTCGTGATGATCCAGTACGGCCGAGAGGGCGATCTCGTCAACAGCGAGCGGATCGACGCCCTGCGCGCGCTCGCGGCCGAGTGGACGCCCTCCCGCACGCTCGGGGTGCTCGATCGCATCTCGGTCACACGCCGCAACCTCGAGCAGAACGCCGCTCCGCTGCTGGCACTCGAGAGCCTCATGATCACCGTGGCGAACGGGTCGGCGCCGTGAGCCTGCGTTGCCGCATGACCGCCGTCTTCGCGGGGATGGCGGGTCTGGCCCTCGTGCTGAGCGGGTGCCTCTACGCCCAGATCCCGCCGATAGCGCCCGACACGGGGCGCTCTCTCGCCCCGCAGACCGACGGCGTCGAGGCGTCCCTCCTGTCGTACTACGGCCAGACGCTGGCGTGGAGCGACTGCGGCAGTGCCGGCTTCGATTGCACGACGGTCACCGCCCCCCGCGACTACGCCAATCCGTCGGCCGGTGACCTGCAGCTGGCGGTGATCCGCCATCGTGCGACGTCGGGCGAGCCGCTGGGTTCGCTGCTCACAAATCCCGGAGGACCGGGCGTGAGCGGGGTCGACACCGTGCGCGACTCGCTGTCGCTCGTTGCCGATGAGACCCTCACCGCCTCCTACGACGTGATCGGATTCGACCCGAGGGGTGTCGGTCAGTCGTCGGCCGTGAGCTGTTACGACGCGTCCGGTATGGACGCCTTCCTCTACGACATCCCGCCGGGGAAGCGGGGGAGCGACGAACGCAACGCGGCTCTCGAGCAGCGGCAGGCTGACTTCGCCCAGGCGTGCGAGGCGGGGAGCGACGGCATCCTTCCCTACATCTCGACCGAGAACGCCGCGCGCGACATGGATCTGCTGCGCGCGGTGCTGGGCGATGCGAAGCTCTCCTACCTCGGGTTCTCGTACGGTTCGCTGCTCGGAGCGACCTATGCCGGCCTGTTCCCCGAACGGGTCGGACGGATGGTGCTCGATGGCGGCATCGATCCGAGCCTTGCCGGCAGTGCGAGCGGCATCGCGCAGGCCGTGGGCTTCGAGAACGCGTTGCGCGCCTTCATGGCCGACTGTCTGACGCGCTCGGACTGCCCGTTCGCCGGCTCCGTCGACGACGCGCTGAGCGATCTGACCGCGCTGCTCGAGCGGGTCGACGCCCGGCCGCTGACAAACGGCGACGGCCGCAGCCTCGGCGCGGACACCCTCGTGACGGCCGTCCTCGCCGCGCTGTACAGCGACCAGAGCTGGCCGTATCTGCGCATCGCCCTCACCGATGCGCAGAACGGTGATGCGTCGGTCGCTTTTCAACTGGCCGACTTCTACAACGGCCGCGAGAACGGGCAGTACCCGAGCAACACCCTTCAGGCGCTGCGCGCGTACAACTGCGTCGACTACCCCGACGAGGCCGACACCGACGATGAGGCGCTCGAGGCGCAACTCGCGGAGGAGGCCCCCGTCGTCGCTCCCTACTGGGTGGGTCCCGACCCCTGCGCCGCGTGGCCCGCGCCCCCGACGGGGACGCGCGCCGAGATCACCGCGCCCGGCTCGCCGCCCATCGTCGTCCTCGGCACCACCGGCGACCCGGCCACTCCCTACACCGAGGCGCAGGCGCTCGCCGAGCAGCTCTCGCAGGGCGTGCTCGTCACCTACGTCGGCGAAGGCCACCTCGCCTACAACAAGGGCAACGCCTGCGTGAACGGTGCGGTCGACGACTACCTCGTCGACGGCACCGTCCCCGAGGTGGGGCTGCGTTGCGAGTAGCGACCTCACCTACGCTTGGTTCGTCACACCCCGAGGAGACCCCTATGACCGCGCCCACCGCCGACCTGGCGACGTACATCGACCACACCCTGCTCAAGCCCGAGGCCACCCGCGCCGACGTCGAACGACTCATCGCCGAGGGCGCCGAGCTGGGCACCTACAGCGTGTGCATCTCGCCGTCGTTCCTGCCGGTGGAGGTGCCCGCGGGTCTGAAGCTCGCCGTCGTCTGCGGCTTCCCCAGCGGCAAGCACCACGCCGAGATCAAGGCGGCGGAGGCGGCCCTGTCGGTCGCGCAAGGAGCTGACGAGATCGACATGGTGATCGACGTCGGTGCCGCCGTCGAAGGGCGCTACGACCTCGTCGAAGCCGAGATCCGCGCCGTACGCGACTCCGCCCCGGCACCGACCGTGCTCAAGGTCATCATCGAGTCGGCGGCGCTGAGCGACGAGGCCATCGTTGCCGTGTGCGAGGCGGCGGTCGCCTGCGGAGCCGACTTCGTCAAGACCTCGACGGGGTTTCACCCGGCCGGCGGCGCCAGCGTGCACGCGGTCGAGCTGATGAAGCGCACGGTCGGCGATCGCGCCGAGGTGAAGGCCTCGGGTGGCGTGCGCACGCGCGCCGCCGCCGAGCAGATGATCGCCGCGGGGGCGACGCGCCTGGGCCTGTCGTCCAGCCGCGACATCCTCGCCGACAGGTCCGCGAGCGGCGACTACTGATCGCCTCATCGGGCATGTGCGTCCGAGCGCGCTGGAGCATGTAAACTCGATGATCGTGCACGCGACAGCGCGCACGTGCCGCCTTAGCTCAGACGGCAGAGCGATTCACTCGTAATGAATAGGTCAAGGGTTCGATTCCCTTAGGCGGCTCCGAAGGCCCTCACCCGCTTCCACCGGGTGGGGGCCTTTTTGTCGTCGGTAACATCCCACATCCCACATCCGGCATCCGGCATCCGGCATCCGGCATCCGGCATCCGCCATCCGCCTTCCGCCATCCGGCTTTCCGCCCGAGGCGCGGGCACGGCGCGCGGTGGCTGTCGTCCCGACGGACCATCGTGCACCGGCGCCCGCTCATCGGGTGCGCGCGACCGCAGGCCCCGCGCGGGGACCGGCGGACCCGACCGGTAGGCTGACAATCCGCCCCCACGACGGTCGTGCCCGTCCGCTACCTGCTGGAGTTCCCGTGTCGAACGCGATCGACGCCCTCATCGAGATCTTCACGTGGGTGGGCCTGGGCGCGGGGCTGCTCCTCGCCCTCGCCGCGGTGTTCCTCCTGCTCGCCGACGGCACGTGGCTCCCCGCCCGGGCCGTGGTGGAGCGTGTCGACGAGGGCCGGGTCGTGCGGTGGTTCGACCACGACGGGGGCGTGAACGAGGCGGCATTGTCGGCGCACGACGATGCCAAGATTGGACCCGCCGACATGATCGACATCTTCTACCGGCGGGGGAGCGAGCACCGGATGCGCCTGACGCGATCGTCGCCGCTCGTGCGATTCATGTCCCTGCTGGCGGCAGGGGTCCTGGCGCTGGGACTCGTGGCCTTCGTCGTATCGATCGTGATGTTGTTCGTCCGCGGCTAAGAGATTGGCGCGACGCGCATCTAGCTAGATAAGCTAGCTATATGTCCGACTCGCCCCGCCCCACCCTCCGCCGTTCGCGGCGCTCCGACGGCGCTGGCCGCGTCTCGCGCTGGCTCCGGATCGGCATCCCGAGCCTGCTCGTGCTGCTGTGGGTCATCGGAGGGTCGATCGGTGGGCCGTTCTTCGGAAAGGTCGATGAGGTCGCCACGAACGATCAGTCGTCGTTCCTGCCGCAGTCGGCCGACGCGACGCGGGTGAGCGAGCGGCTGACGGACTTCACCGGCGGCGACACCATTCCCGCCATCGTCGTGGCCGCCACCGCAGACGGCAGCGCCCTCAGCGACTCCCAGGTCGCGTCGCTTCAGACGTTGGCCACCGATATCGCCGCCATCGACGGGGTAGCCGGAGACGCCTCCCCGCCGGTCGTCTCCGCCGACGGGCAGGCGGCGCAGATCTTCGTGCCCATCGACAGCTCCGGCGAAGTCCGCGAGGTGGTCGAGCTAGTGCGTGAGGTGGTCGCCAGCGAGGCTCCCGGGGGTGTCGACGCCTGGGTCACCGGCCCCGCGGGCTTCACGGCCGACCTCGTGAAGGGCTTCCTCGGTATCGACGGTCTGCTGTTGATCGTGGCGCTCGCGGCGGTGTTCGTCATCCTCGTCATCGTGTACCGCTCGCCGCTGCTGCCGATCCTCGTGCTGTTGACATCGGTGTTCGCACTGTGCGTCGCGTTGCTGACGGTGTGGTGGCTCGCCTTCGCCGGCATCGTCGTTCTGAACGGACAGGTGCAGGGCATCCTGTTCATCCTCGTCATCGGCGCCGCCACCGACTACGCCCTGCTCTACGTCGCGCGGTTCCGTGAGGCGATCGGGGCGGGCGAGCGTCGATGGGATGCAACGGTGCGAGCGTGGAAGGGAGCAGTGGAGCCCATCCTCGCGTCGGGGGGAACTGTCATCGCGGGACTGCTCTGCCTGCTGCTGTCGGATCTCGCGACCAACCGTGCTCTCGGCCCGATCGCCTCGATCGGCATCGCGTTCGCCGTGCTCGCTGCACTCACCTTCCTGCCCGCGCTGCTCGCGCTCTTCGGCCGCGCCGCTTTCTGGCCCTTCGCGCCGAAGCCCGGAGCCGCCGCGCTGCCCGCCGATCTCACCGCACCCGCGAAGGGTCTCTGGCCGCGCCAGGCGCGCTTCGTCGCGCGTCGCGCGCGCCCGGTGTGGATCGTGTGCACGCTCGTGCTGCTGGCCGCGTGCGTCGGTGTCACGCAGTTGCGCGCCGACGGCGTGCCCGCCAGCGATCTGGTGCTCGGCGCCTCGGAGGCGCGCGACGGCCAGATTGCGCTCGCCGAGCACTTCCCGGGCGGTTCGGGAAGCCCGGCCTACGTGCTGGTGCCGGAGGACCGCGCCGCCGAGGCGGTCGCCGTGCTCGAGCGGACCTCGGGAATCGACAGCATCGGGATCCTCTCGTCCGATGCGCCCGGCGGCCAGGCGCCCGTCACGGCCGCCGACGGCACTCTGCAGACCACCGCGCTCGGTCCTCCCGGAACCCCCGCCCCCGCCCCGATCGTTTCCGACGGGGAGGTGCTGGTGGCGGCGACACTGGCCGACACCGCCGACTCGGCGGCCGCCGACGACACGGTGCGCGAGCTGCGCGCGACTCTGACCGCCGAGCTCGGCGAAGACACCGCGATCGTCGGCGGTGTGACGGCGACCGACATCGACTCGGTCGACACCTCGATCCGCGACCGCACGCTCATCATCCCGATCGTGCTCGTCGTCATCCTGCTCATCCTGATGGCACTGCTGCGCTCGGTCGTCGCGCCCCTCATCCTCATCGGCACGGTGATCGTGTCGTTCGGCGCGGCGCTCGGGGTGAGTGCGCTGGTGTTCGACGGCGTCTTCGGCTTCGCCGGCGCCGACCCGTCGGTGCCGTTGTACGGGTTCGTCTTCCTGGTGGCCCTGGGGGTCGATTACAACATCTTCCTCATGTCGCGTGTGAGGGAGGAGTCGCTCGCGCACGGCACCCGACCCGGCATCCTGCGTGGCCTCGTCGCCACCGGCGGTGTCATCACCTCGGCGGGCCTCGTGCTGGCCGCTACCTTCGCCGCCCTCGGCGTCATCCCGATCCTGTTCCTCGCGCAGATCGCCTTCATCGTCGCCTTCGGGGTGCTGCTCGACACCTTCGTCGTGCGCTCCCTGCTCGTGCCGGCGCTCGCCTACGATCTCGGGCGCCGGATCTGGTGGCCGTCGAAGCTGGGCCGGAGGGATGCCGACGCGTCCGGCCGCGACGTCCCCGAGCGAGGCATGGCCGGACGGCGCGCGCGTAGGCTCGACGCATGACCCGGGCCTTGTTCATCGTCGACGTGCAGAACGATTTCACCGAGCGCGGCGCCCTCGGGGTCGAGGGAGGCGACGCGGTGGCCGAGCGCATCTCGCGCTACCTCGACGCCCACGCCGTCGAGTACGCGCTCGTCGTCGCCTCGCGCGACTGGCACAACGGCGACGACGACAACGGCGGGCACTTCTCGGCCGAGCCCGATTTCGTCGACACGTGGCCGGTGCACTGCGTCGGCGGCACGTATGGCGCCGCGTACGACGACGTGTTCGACATCACGCGCGTCACCCACCACCTCAAGAAGGGGCAGGGCAAGCCCGCCTACTCGCTCTTCGAGGGCGTGTCGGACGACGGCGAGACCGCGGCGGAGATCCTCGACGCCCATGGCATCCGTGACATCGACGTCGTCGGTATCGCCACCGATTACTGCGTGCGGGCGTCGGCTCTCGACGCGCTGGCGGCCGGACGCCGCGTGCGCGTGCTCACCGATCTCGTCGCGGGCGTCCATGCCGAATCGAGTGACGCTGCACTGGCCGAGATCGCCGCCGCAGGAGCACAACTGGCCGTGTCCGAGGGCTGAACCCCGGTCAGCACGACAGCGAGTCGTCGGTGCGGGGGATCGTGATCGTCACGGTCGTCCCCTCTCCCGGGACGCTGGTGATGCGCAGGATGCCACCGTGCTCGCCGACGATGCGCTGCGCGTTCGTCAGCCCGCTTGCGTGACCGCCGTCCTCCGCATCGCCGGATCGTCCGCGGCGGCCTCCCCGCATGATGGTGACCAGATCGTCGGCGTGGATGCCGCGGCCACGATCGTGCACGCGCACGGCGGCGCCCTCGTCGGTTTCGTAGGCGTCGACATCGATGACGTCGTCGGAGTATTTGGCGGCGTTCTCGAGCACGTGCGCGACGGCGTTGCGCAGTCCCCGCACGTCCGCGCAGACGGGCACGGCATCCATCTGTCCGAACACGACGCGGCCGTGGGTGTCACCGGGGAGCACGATCGAGACCGCGTCGCGGGCGACCATGGCGAAGGTCTCGCTCCGCCGGCCCTGTCGAACGTGGGCGTCGGCAACGCCCCCGAGCGTCTCGGCGACCGTGAGGATGCGATCGCCCGCCTCTGACGCGAGCCGCAGCACACGATGGTCGGGACCGAGTTCTTCGCGGAGCAGCGCGAGGTGTTCGCGCAGCGCCGTCGCAGGGGAGAGCAGATCTTCGGCGACGGCACGCCGGGCGGCGGCGCGGTCGTCGGACGCCCGCTTCTCGCTCGAGAGGTCGCGCACGATCTTCACGAAGCCCAGCACCTGACCCTGATCGTTGCGGATCGCTGAGATGGTCACGCGCGCCCAGAATTCGCTGCCGTCGTTACGGACACGCCAGCCCGTGTCCTCGACGTGTCCGTCGCGCTGAGCGGCGGCGAGCAGCTGGTCGGGAACGCCGCGCAGACGCGCGTCCTCACGGTAGAACTGCGAGAAGTGGCATCCGATGATCTGCTCTTCGGTGTAGCCCTTGATGCGTTCCGCGCCCAGGTTCCATCCGCGCACGAAGCCGCCGCTGTCGAGCTTCACGATCGCGAACAGGTCGACCTGCTCGTCCCAATCGCGCGGGACCGAGCGTCGGATGCTGGTCAGCGCGTGTGGGGCGGGTACGGCATTCACGCGCGCACACCGCCGGTCAGCAGGGTGCGTACGGAAGGCATACAGCGATCATGCCCGAGTCGGCGCCTCGTCGGACAGCGATTGACACCGTGACGCCGGTGCCCGTCTGCTCCGTTACGACGAGACGGTGACCAGCGTGCGCTGCCAGCCGCTCGATCCGTCGGGGGCGATGGGGGCCTGGTCCTGGATCTGCAGGTTGCCCTGCTTGTCGGTCGCGCGTACCGCGATGTAGTGCGAACCGGGGTCGGCGTTCCAGTCCAGCTTCCACTGCACCCACGACTGGTCGTTGATGGGGGTGGACAGCTGGGTCTCCTGCCAGTCGCCGTCGTCGATGCTGACCTCGACCTTCGCCACGCCCACGGGCTGTGCCCAGGCCATGCCGGCGATGACGATCGCACCGGCGGTGACGGGGGAACCGATCTTGGGGGTGTCCACGCGCGAGGACATCTTGATGGGCGCTTCGGCGGAGTACCCGCGCGGCGTCCAGTACGCCTCGTCGCGATCGAAGCGCGTCACGGTGAGTCTGGTGACCCACTTGGTCGCCGACACGTAGCCGTACAGGCCCGGAACGACCATGCGCACGGGGAAGCCATGCTCGAACGGCAGCGGGTCGCCGTTCATCGCGACCGCGAAGATGGCGTCGAGGTTCTCGTCGGTCAGCGCCGACAGGGGAGTGGATGCCGTGTACCCGTCCACGCTCTCCGACAGCACCATGTCGGCGTCGGCCTGCACGCCCGCCATGCGCAGGACGTCACGGATGGGGACGCCGGTCCAGATGGCGTTGCCGACGAGACCGCCGCCGACCTCGTTCGAGACGCAGGTGAGGGTGACGCCGTACTCGTCGAGGCCCATTTCGACCAGCTGGTCGAAGCTCAGCTCGATCGGGCTGTCGACCATGCCGTCGATCGACAGACTCCACGTGGTCGGGTCGACGTTGGGGACGGTCAGCGCGGTGTCGACGCGGTAGAAGTCGTCGTTGGGGGTGATGATCGGCGTGAGGCCGTCGATCTGCCAGCTCGCCCCGTCGGGGACCGTGACGGTGGAGCGAGCCGCGGGGAGCCGCAGCGCGTCGCGTGCCGCGGCCACCGACGAGGTGGCGGCATTGAGGAGGCGCGAGCCGACGCCGACGATGACGGCGCCGACGGTCGAGATGCCGGTGACGAGCAGGAACTGACGGCGGTTCGTGCCGGCGGTCCGCGCGTCGTTCTCGCGGGCGGCGGCGACCCACCGCTTCAGGCGCCCGACGGTGAAGACGAGGACGAGGATCCCGGCGATCGTGCCGAGCACCGGAGGCAGCCACGCAAGGGCTCCGGCTCCGGCGCGGGTGATGATGGCGGCGGTGGCGAGCGCTCCGCCGACGCCGATCAGCACCGCGCCGACCGGACGGAAGCGGTACTGCACGATGCCGGCCGCAGCGGCGGCGACGGCCGCGCCGACACCGACGCCCGCCAGCAGGGCGATCTTGTCGGTCTCGCCGAACAGCGTGATCGCGAGTTCCTTCAGCGGGCGCGGCACGATGTCGACGATGAACGAACCGACCGCGAGCACCGGGCTGGCCGAGCGCGCGACGAGCGCGGCGAACAGCTCCGCGACGGCCAGGAGAACGGCGGCGGATGCGATGCCGGCGATGGCCGCCCAGATCCACGCGTGCGGGCGGCGCACTCTCGTCACGTCATCGGTGCGGGCCGCGGTGTCGGTGGTCATTGCATCCTCGTTTCCGGTGCCACGCACGCGCAACTCCGTCTCGCTTCTTCTTCGGAGCGGAGGGGCGATCGGATGCCAGGCCCGCGCGGCGCGGTCGTGCATCGCCGCCATGAACGGGGGCTCGGTACCGAGCGGGAGGGGGTGCCATCACCGGCACGCTGGTCTTCGTCGATGCCGTGGCGCGAGCTTTCGGCCCGTCGCCCCCGACTCACTCCGGAAGGAAGGCGACCGGCAGGGCGGTGAGGGGGAGGGCCGACCGGGCGATCGCAGCCTCCACGGCCGCGTGATGCCGCTCGGGCGCGGCCAGCTGCACCTTCTCGACGCCGTCGATGGGTGTGCCGCCGGAGGCCGCCGAGAAATACGTCACGCCGTAGTCGTCTATCAGTCGCGTGAGAAGGGCCGCATAGGCGGGTCCCTCCCCGGGGCCGACGGTTACGCCGAGGCGAGTCGCCGCCACCTCGACCGCCCCGCCGGGAGCCAGCTCCGCCGCGTCGCGCACTGTCTCGGCCTGCGCGACCAGGGGGACGAGCTCTTCGAAGCCGTTCTCCATCGCGAACAGAGAGAACATCCCGTTGTCCATCACGGCCGCCTGCACCTGGACTCCCGGGGCGACGCGGTCGATCTCGGCGACCACGGGTGTCGGGTCGAAGCCGATCGCGGGGCACCCGTGCGCGGCGTCGGAGAAGAGCGTGACGCGCGTCTCGGCCGCGGTGTCGACCTCGATCGCCCACGACACGGCATCCGGGTAGGTGCTCTCGCACACACGAGCGAGCAGGTCGGGGAGCGCGTCGGCACGGACCGTCACCGACATCGAGGACGATAGGTCCGAGAACGTCGGTGCTTCCACCCACCTTTCGCTCCCCACGACCTCGACACCATCGACGGTCGCGATCTCGGTCCGCAGGGCGTCGAACTCCGCGCTCGGGCGATCGAAATGGGTCTCGTCAACCGTCACGCCGAAGAGGACCACCCCCGCCCCTCCCACGGCGATGACACCGACCACCGCCGCACCGATGCCGATCCGTGCCCCCAGCGACCTCGGCATCCGTGGCTCCCCTCGCGCTCCGGTGGCCTCAGGTTACGAGACCGCGGTGAACGCGAGGGGAACGCCGCCCGGTCAGCGCGCGCGACGCTGCTTGGCGAGCTTGGTCACCACCCGGCGCCGTACTTTCTGCACCTTCGGGTCGTTCCACACCCGATACGCGACGGTGCCCGCGGCGACCGCACGCCCGATCGCCGTGCGTGCCAGCACAGCCCCGGCCAGTCCTACGGCTCCGGTTCCGATCCATCGTCCGACACCCATGGCGCCTCCTTCTCTCGCGTCTGGAGACTCCAGCAGACAGGATCGGCCTACGGATGCCGCCACGCTTGCGCCGCACGTTCGGGTGTGCTGTGCCGGGATTCAGGCGATGCGCTCGCCCACTGCGGCCGCGAACGGTTCGAGGGCTGCGACCACGTCGTCGGGCAGGGGCGTGGAGCTCGCGGTGACCGCGTCGTCGATCTGGCTCGTTCGCGAGGCTCCGATGATCGCGGTGGTCACGACCGGGTCGCGCAGCACCCAGGCGACCGCGAGCTGGGGGATCGAGAGCCCCGCCTCGCGGGCGACGCCGTCGATGCCGCGGATGCGTTCGAGGTAGTCGTCGGTGAGCGCCGAGGCGTCGAGGAAGCGGCTGTCGGCAGCGCGCGAGTCGGCGGGCACGGTCCCGTCGAGATACTTCGCGGTGAGGAGGCCCTGCGCGAGAGGGGAGAACACGGCGCTGCCGACGGCGAGCTCGCGCAGCGTCGGGAACAGCTCCGCTTCGGGTGTGCGGTCGAACAGCGAGTACCGCGGCTGGTGGATGAACAGGCGCACGCCCTCGGCGGCCAGCAACTCGTGCGCACGGCGGGTGAGGTCGGCGGGGTAGTTGGAGATGCCGGCGTAGAGGGCCTTGCCGCTGCGCACGATGTCGGCGAGCGCGTGCACGGTCTCTTCGATCGGCGTGTCGGGGTCGACGCGGTGCGAGTAGAACACGTCGACATGGTCCGTGCGCATGCGCGTCAGGCTCTGCTCGAGCGAGCGCACGAGATACTTGCGCGACCCTCCGTCGCCGTAGGGACCGGGCCACATGTCGTACCCGGCCTTGGTTGAGACGAACAGCTCGTCACGGTACCGACGCAGGTCGCTGTCGAGAACGGTTCCGAAGGTCGACTCCGCCGCCCCGTATGGCGGACCGTAGTTGTTGGCGAGGTCGATGTGTACGACACCCCGGTCGAACGCGTGCCGCAGGATCTCGCGCTGCGTGTCGAGCGGACGCGCGCTACCGAAGTTCTGCCACAGCCCGAGCGAGATGCGGGAGAGCGGGATGCCGCTCGAGCCTGCGCGCAGGAAGGGCACGTCGTCGTAACGGGTGGCGGCGGCCTCGAACGGAGAGGTCAGGCGGGGGTCATCGGCGTCGATGGGCATGGTGCTCCTCGAATGGCGTAAGCGGGATGCCTCGACTCTGCCATGCCCGCCCCGGTGCGCGCTCTCCGGCAGACCAGGGCGTCATCGCATCCTGTCGACCCCGAGTGCCGAGCCCACCCCCGGCCCGGATGCCGCGGCACCCCTCACCTGTTTCGATCGAGGCGTCCGCCTGTTTCGATCGAGGCGTCGGTCAGGATGCGGCGCCGGCCAGCTCGTCGCGTAGCAGCTGCGCACCGGCGGAGAGCGCGCTGATCTTGTCGAACGCGACCTGGCGGGGCAATGGCGCCATACCGCAGTTGGAGCTGGGGATGAGCTTGTCGGCGTCGACGAACTGCAACGCGTGGCGCAGGGTCTCGGCGACCTCTTCGGGCGTTTCGATGCGCTCGCTGGCGACATCGAGGGCGCCGAGCATGATCTTCTTGCCGCGGATGAGCTCGATCAGGTCGATCGGCACGTTCGAGCGGTGGCTCTCGAGCGAGACGATGTCGAGGGTGGACTGCTGCAGCAACGGGAACGACTCCTCGTACTGTCGCCACTCCGAACCGAGTGTGGCCTTCCAATCGGTATTCGCCTTGATGCCGTAGCCGTAGCAGATGTGCACGGCCGTCTGGGCGCTCAGGCCCTCGGCTGCACGCTCGAGGGCCGCGACGCCCCAGTCCTTCATCTCGTCGAAGAAGACGTTGAAGGCGGGCTCGTCGAACTGGATGATGTCGACCCCGGCGGCCTCGAGCTCGCGCGCCTCCTGGTTGAGGATGGTGGCGAACTCCCACGCCAGCTTCTCGCGGCTGCGGTAGTGGCGGTCGGCGAGCGTGTCGATCATCGTCATGGGGCCGGGGAGCGCCCACTTGATGGGCCGATCGGTCTGCGCGCGAAGGAACGCGGCATCCTCGACGAAGACCGGACCTCGACGACTGACGGCTCCGACGACGGTCGGTACGCTCGCGTCGTAACGGTCACGGATGCGAACCGTCTCGCGGTGTTCGAAGTCGACGCCCTCGAGGTGCTCGATGAAGGTCGTGACGAAGTGCTGACGGGTCTGCTCGCCGTCGCTGATGATGTCGAGGCCGCGGCGCTCCTGTTCCTGCACCGCAGAACGCAGGGCGTCGTGCTTGCCCTCGACGAGCACATCGCCCTCGAGCTCCCAAGGCGACCACAGCACCTCGGGCTTGGCGAGCCACGCGGGCTTGGGGAGGCTCCCGACGGTGGAGGTAGGGAGGAGTGTCGACACGGCGGTGGATCCTTCGCGGGTCATCGGGCGGCCAGCGCGTAGTCGGCGGCCCACTGGTCGAGGATCGCGCGGTGCGGCTTCACGAAGTGCTCCTCGGCGTAACGGCCCTGGATGACGGCGAGCTGGCTGCGCTCGACGCGGTCGTACGTGACCTCGGTCGGCTCGAAGTCGGCCGCCTCGAGGCTCGGGCGGTAGACCTCGCCCGCGGGGACGCGGGCGTTGTAGATCTCGGGGCGGTAGATCTTCTGGAAGGTCTCCATGGTGCTGATCGTGCCGGCCAGCTGCAGATCGGTGTAGTCGGCGAGCAGGTCGCCCCGGAAGTAGAACGCCAGGGGCGCGACGCTGCCGCGCGGCATGAAGTAGCGCACCTGCAGCCCCATTTTGCCGAAGTACTCGTCGGTCAGCGACGAGGTGGCATCCTGCGCGTACTCGGTGCCCAGCACGGGGTGAACGACGCCGGTGCGGTGGTAGGTGCGGCTGGTCGAGACGCTGATGCAGATGACGGGCGGGAGCGGGAAGCGCTCGCGGTAGGCCGCGGAGTCGAGGAAGTGCGAGAACAGCTTGCCGTGGAGGTCGCCGAAGTCGGCGGGCACCGAGAATCCGCCCGCGGCGGCCTGCGCTGCGGGCAGCACGATGCTGAAGTCGTAGTCGCGCAGGTAGGACGAGAAGTTGTTGCCGACGATGCCCTGGTGGCGCTCGCCGGTGTGCGTGTCGAGGATGTGCACGTCGAGCACCTCGATGACCGGGAACTCCTCGTCGGCGCCGTCGGCGAACTGCAGCTGCACCGACACGATGTCGAGCTCGACGCGATACCGCTCGCCGTCCGGGTCGTCGGACGCGAGGTCGTTGAGGCGACGGTCGATCATCGACAGCGCGGTGCGTAGGTTCTGCTGACGACCCTCCCCGCGGGCGAGGTTGGCGAAGTTCGTTGTGACGCGCGATCCCTCGGCGGGTGCGTAGTCCTCGTCGAAACGGGTGGTGGTGATGCGGAACGTGATGTCGTTCGACATGGGGATGCCTATCCGGGGAGCGGGGAGACCGGCCGGGTCTCGAAGAAGTCAGTCCCCTCATCGTGCGGTGCGAGAGGGGGCATCGGGTAATTCCGTGACGCTATGCCCTGATATAGCCTCGACCTATGGCCAAGCGGATGAGCGGTATCACGCTGCAGCAGCTCCAGTACTTCATCGAGGTGGCCGCTGAGGGATCGATCAGCGCCGCAGCCGACCTGCTGTTCGTCGCCCAGCCGACGATGTCGGCGGCGATGCGTGATCTCGAGACGCGGGTGGGGCGCGATCTGCTCACCCGCTCCGCCCGCGGGGTGACGCTCACCGTCGACGGCGTCGAGTTCCTCGGCTACGCACGACAGGTGGTGGAGCAGGCGGAGCTGCTCGAACAGCGTTACCTCGGCCGCCCGCCGTCGCGGCGGCTCCTCGGCGTCTCGGCGCAGCACTACTCCTTCGTCGTCGACGCGTTCGTGCGCATGGTGAAGGCGACGGATGCCGCGGAGTACGAGTTCTCGCTCCGCGAGACCCGGACGTTCGACATCATCGAAGACGTCCGGACGCTGCGCAGCGAGCTCGGCATCCTCTTCCGCAACGACTTCAACCGCAACGTGCTCGACAAGCTGCTGCGCGATTCGGGAATGGTCTTCCACCCGCTCTTCGTCGCCGCGCCGCACATCTTCGTCTCGCGACGGAATCCCCTGGCGTCCCGTTCGCGCGCGACCCTCGCCGACCTCGCCGGCCTGCCGCGACTCACGTTCGACCAGGGGGCGAACAACTCGTTCTACTTCGCCGAGGAGATCCTCTCGACCCTGTCGAGCCCCCAGGAGATCCGGGTGTCCGACCGCGCGACGATCTTCAACCTCATGATCGGCCTCGACGGCTACACCATCTCGACGGGCATCATCAGCGACGACCTCGATCCCGAGATCGTGGCGGTGCCGCTGGAGGTCGACGAGCGTATCGAGATCGGATGGATCGGACGCAGTGCCATCCCGCTCACCGAGCAAGCTCAGCGCTACCTGGGGGAGGTGCGCGAGGTGGTCGCCGGGTTCGGGGTGGCGCTGCTCGGCTGAGGAGCGGGATGAGTCGTCGCTGTCCAGGATGGCGCCCGTCCCGCGCCATGACGTACGGTGCGACGAACCACGGCTAGGTCGTCGGGGTCGAACGCCCTCCTGCATCGCGAGGAGATATCGCAACGAGACGGCTCGACAGAGAGCCAGGTGTGCACAACAGAGACCCGGCGGTGTTCAGGTCGAGATCGATCATCAGCGTGACCGGTCATCCGCCGGCGCGACGGCCGCGACGGACGCGCTCGACGGTCTCTCCCGCGGCGACACCCACGAGGAGCATCGCGCACGCGATCGACAAGCTGAGCGCATCGAAGACCGGGACGACGGAGGCCGCACCAGTGAGCACGGCGAGAGCGAGGAGACCGAGAAGCTGAGGTCGTGACCAGCGGCCCTCGAGGACGCGACGGAACGCCACGGTGCCGCTGAGGAACAGGACGGGCGCGCCCACGATCACGACCGTGGTCGAAAGACCGCGCTGGTCGGGAAGCGTGAGCATCTGTTTGTCGCCCACGCTCATCAGCACGATGCCCGCGATGATCAGAAGATGCACCCAGGTGTAGGCGGTGCGAGCGAGCCGGCCCGGCTCATCCGACGCCTCGATCGCTTCTGTGCCGACGCGCTCGCCGTGGTCGAAGTAGATCCACCAGGTGGCCGCCGCGGCAACGAACGCCGTCACCATCGCGGCGATCGATGATGTGGACGACTCCTTCTCGACGAAAGCGAAGCCCGTGACGAGCAACCCCTCGCCCAGGGCGATGAGTACGAACAGCGTTGTGCGCTCGGCGATGTGGGGGCCGGACAGATCCCATGACTGCAGCATCACTTTGCCTCGGCCCGGGACAGGAAACCCCAGAATCGTACCGGCCAGTTCGACAGCGAGTGCCGCGGCCCAAAGCGGCAACTGCCAGGTGAGGGGCAGCAGCGCGCCGACGATCCACAGGGCGCTGCTGGCGACCGTCCAGCCGAGCACGAGAGCGAAGTCGCGGGCGACCGCGCGGTCGTGGCGGATCGTCGCCCAGACGATGAACCCCGTGCGCCCCACCTGAAGGATGACGTAAGCGATTGCGAACGCCCACGCGCGGTCGCCGAAGGCCTCGGCGATCGAGACGCTCATCACGAGGGCGACGAAGGCCAGCACGATAACCGCCCCGCGGACGGGCAGCTTCATGGGGTCGAGCCAATTCGTCACCCAGGTGGTCGACACCCATGACCACCACAAGGCGCACACCATGACGGCGCCCTCCAAGGCCCCCAGTGGCGTGTGATTCTCGGAAATGTAGGCGGACAGCTGGGTCAACGCGAGGACGAAGACCAGGTCGAAGAACAGCTCGACGTACGTCACGCGATCCGCGCGCGCGGAGTCCGCGGGGCGCAGCACGTTCCGGGCCATCCCGAATGCCATGTCCACATCCTCGCACCGCCGCCCGAGTGACCCGCATTCAAGGGGGCCCTTGTTTCGTCCGTGTCTCGGATCGTGAGAGTCGGCTGCGAACGAAGGCCCGCTTCGAACGACACGGTGGTCGTCGTCGAATTCGGGGGCGGGCGCTTGTTGTCTCTCAGAGCCGGTGGATGCTGGGCGTCGGCAGTCCACGGAGCGACGGCCGTCGACGCGGGCGCGCCGACGGCCGTCTAGGGGTGGGGTCTTTTCTTCAGGACTCGCGCGTGCGGCGGGGCACGATGCGCATGACGGCGGTGCCGGCGGCGATCAGGGCGAAGGCGGCGAGGCCGAGCCACACCGAGTTGAATCCGGTCATGGCCAGTGCTCCGGCGCCGACGCCTGCGCCGGTGGACGATGCGATGTTGTTGTACATGGTGTTTTCTCCGTTCACCAGTCGCGTCGACGTCGTGTCAACGCGTCCAGGTATGCCTTGGTGTGGACGATTTGCAGGAAGAGATCAATGACGAGCTCGTACATCAGGCCCGCGAGGACCATGTGCCGCCATCCGCGGTCGCGGACGGTGACGATGCGTTCGACGACGAAGATCACAGTGACGCCCAGCCAGAACGGCTGGACGGCGAAGTTGCCCCACCCGATCGCGTAGACGATGGTGGCGAGGTAGATGTAGGTGATGACGCAGCCGATCATCGTGAGCAGCTGACGCCCCCAGTACGGCGCGGTGACCCTCGTCAGCCCGTACTGGACGCAGTTCTCGACCGCCCCGCGCTTCCATCGCAGACGCTGGTTCCACAGCTCGCGCCACGTCGGCATGACCTCCGTCACGAGCGTGCACCCGGCGGGGCTGAGCACGTCGTAGCCGAGGTGGCGGATGGCGAAGGTGAGCTCGTTGTCCTCGGTCAGCACCGACGTGTCGTAGACGCCGCCTCGGCCATCTCCCGCGGGGAGCTCGCCGGCGAGGCGTGCCTCTCCGATCCGGCGCAGCAGGCCGACCTGCAGCACGGCGGCGGTTCCCGTGACCACAAGGCACTTGCCGCGCAGGCGCCGCACATCGCGGGCGTAGCGCGCGTACTCGTTGCGCTGGAGGTGCCCGACGAAGCCGCCGCCCTCGCTTCCGCGGAAGACACCGCCGACGGCGCCGATGCGGCCGCGGAGGTTCTTGCGCGCGATCTCGAGAAAGTCGGGGTCGAGGGCCGAGTCGGCGTCCTGCACGAGCACGACGTCGTCTTCGCGCAGGTGGGGGAGCGTCTCTGCCAGGAACTGGTTGAGCGCCCCCGCCTTCTTGTGGGTGTTGCCGGTCGTGACGAAGACCTCGGCGCCGTGCGCCTGGGCGATCTCGACCGTGCGGTCGGTGCAGTTGTCGGCGATCACGACGATGTGATCGGGCGGGGACGTCTGGTTCTGCAGACCCTGGATCGTGGCGGCGATGCCGGCTTCCTCGTTG
>NZ_CAUQWC010000043.1:0-18677 GCF_963521695.1 uncultured Microbacterium sp.
CGCGGTTTCGGGGGGGGGGCGTGTGGGGTAGGGCGGTGTCAAACGCTATCGGCGCGTACAAACGCGTTGTCACTGCGTTTCTGCGCGCGGATCGCGTTTCTCAGCGCTGCGGCATCACCGCACGGCGGCATCGGCGCGCCGGCATCACCGTGCCGAGGCATCATCGCGCGAGGGAGTCACCACGGGGGTGATGCCGCCGGCGAGCGACAGGCTCAGGCGCTCAGGTCGACGGTCGTGCCGAGGCCTTGCGCGCGGGCGGCGCGGATGAAGACGTCGGCGACGGCGACGTCCTGCGCGCCGATCCCCACCGAGTCGAACAGCGTGATCTCGTCGGGCGACATACGGCCCCGCGCGAGACCGGCGACGACCTCTCCGATCGTGCCGACGACGTCGGCCTCGGAGATCGCGCCCTCGGCGATCGCCCGCAGCAGGTCGCCCGACTTCGTGCGCGCCGTCGCGCGGTCGTCGACCCAGATCGAGGAGCGCGCCATGGCTTCGCCGTCGACCTCTCGCTCGTCGGCGCGCGGGCGGGCCCCGACGACGTTGAGGTGCTGCCCCGGGCGCAGCCACGCGCCCTCGACGATGGCCTGCACCGACGGGGTCAGGGTGCAGACGACGTCAGCCCCCTCCACCACCTCTCGAGGGGATGCCGCGATCTCGATCGCGGTGGCCCACCCCTCGCCGCGCAGGTCGGCGACGAGCCCCTCGGCGCGCTCCCGGGTGCGCGACCACACCACGACGCGGTCGAAGGGCCGCACGTCGCGGAGGGCCAGAGCGTGCTCGCGGGCCAGCGCGCCGGCGCCGATGAGACCCAGGGTCCGGCTGTCGGGACGGGCCAGCGTCCGGGTGGCCACGGCGCTGGCGGCGGCGGTGCGTACCCGGGTCGGCACCGCGCCGTGCAGCAGCGCGACGGGGGATCCGTCGACGCGATCAACGACGAGGATCATCGAGCGCTGGGTCGGCAGTCGACGCCCCGCATTGTCGGGCACGTCGGCCAGGAGCTTGACCCCCGCGAGGTCGGACGCCTCGGACACCGCCGACATCAGGATGAAGCGGTTGGAGTCCGCGGGCGTCGACATGGAGGTCGGGCCGGGCTGGTCGGCGTGGCCCTCGGCGATCTCGGCGAACCCCCGGGAGACGGCGTCGGCGATGGCCTCGCGGTCGACGAGACACTCGAGCTGGGGCGTGCTGAGCAGCAGCATCAGGCGCGGCTCCCGTCGGTCAGCTCGAGGGCGTCGGCGACGACGGCGCCGCGGAAGAGCACGGTGCGGTCGCTCAGGCGGTCCATGACGGCCGCCGTCACGGTGTCACCGGCGACCAGCACGAGGTCGGCGGGGTCGCCGACTCCGACGCCGGGGCGTTCGGCGCCATGAGCCGGCATGGCCGCCCTGCCCATCACCGCGCGACCCCCTACGGTGGCGATCGCCACGCAGTGCTCGATGTCGTCGTCGCGGCGGAAGCCGTTGGTGAAGGCCAGCTGCCAGGTGCGGTCGAGCATGTCGGTGTTGCCGTAGGGCGACCAGTAGTCGCGTTGGCCGTCCTGCCCCAGGCCCAGCGCGATGCCGTACTCGTCGAGCAGGTGCGTGGGCAGCGGGGCCTGAGGGGCGACCGTGGCCATCGAGATGCCGAGGTCGCGGAACTGCTCGAGGAGCCCGCGCAGTTGCGCGTCGGGGAGGCGCCCCAGGCCGTAGCCGTGCGAGATGGTGACGCGACCGCGCATGTCGAGGGCGCGAGTGCGCTCGATGATCAACTCGGCCGAGAACTTCGCCAGCTGGTCGGGCTCGTGCAGGTGGATGTCGACGGGGGCGCCGTAGCGCTCCGCGATGGAGAACACGGCGTCGAGATGGCGAACCGGGTCGCGGTCCAGCGCGCACGGATCGATGCCGCCGACCACATCGGCGCCGCGGTCCATGGCCCGATCGAGCACCTCGATCGATCCCGCCTCCCGCAGCAGACCCGCCTGCGGGAACGCGATGATCTCGACCTCGCACCGGTCGAGGTTGGCCTCGCGCGCCGCGAGCACGGCATCCAATCTCTCGAGATCCGCGTCGACGTCGACCTGGGCGTAGGTGCGCACCTGGGTCGTGCCGCGCGCGATCGCGCTCTCGAGCGTCGTCGCCACGCGGTGCTCCATGCTCCGCTCGGCGTGACGCCAGTTGTCGCGGTCGTTCAGCATCATCCCCCACACCCCCGGCACACCCGTGTGCGGCCGGAAGGGCAGACCGATGCGCGTGGAGTCGAGGTGCACGTGCACGTCGGCGAACGACGGCAGCAGGATGCGACCCCGGCCCGACACCGTCTCGGCTGACGCCTCGATCGGTTCCGTGCCCGCCGGATGGATGCCGGTGATCAGGCCGTCCGCGACGGCGACGTCGGAGAGGGGGCCGCCCCAGGGGCGGACGTCGGTGAGGACGGTGGAGGTCATTCGAAGCTCGTTCCGGTGAAGTCGTACAGTCCGTCGGCGCGCGGGGTCCAGCGCAGTCCGCTGACCGCCGCGAAGTTGTTGAACGGCACGTACAGCGGCACGAAGTATCCCTGCGTGTTGCTGTAGTCCAGCAGCTTCGCGAACACCTCCTGACGCGCGTCGCCCTCGACACCGCGCTGCTCGGCCGCCCAGGCGGCGGTGGCGGGGTCCTGCGCGTAGTTGTTGTTGCCGGCGGTCTCGTAGAAGTCAGTGAGGGGCAGGTCGCCGTCGAGCGTGGAGGGGGCCCAGGTGTTGAGGTAGACGCCCTGCATCTCGCGACCGCGCACCTTCAGCGTGTGGCTCTGCTGGTCGGCGCCGCGCATGTCGACGGCGATCCCGACGTCTTGCAGGTAGCCCTGGATGCTCTGGGCAACCTCGCTCGAGAGCGGGATGCGACCGTCGGTGGCGTAGTCGAAGGGGATCGGCGTGCCGTCGTAGCCGGCTTCGGCGAGCAGGGCTCGCGCGCCGTCGGGGTCGTAGGCGATGGGCTCGACGGAGTCGGAGTAGCCCTCGACCGCCGGCGCGATCATGGCCTTCGCGGGCTTGGCGAGTCCCGACAGCAGCGAGTCGACGATCGCCTGGGTGTCGATGGCTTTCGCGACCGCCTCGCGGACGCGCACGTCCTGCAGGGGACCGGCGGTGGAGTTGACGCCGAGGAAGACGACCCCGTTCGAGGCGGCCGAGAACGTCTGCGCCGACGGCGCGGCCTGCACCGACGCCACCTGCGTCGGTCCGATCTGGGCGACGTCGAGGCTGCCCGAGAGCACGCCGTTCGCGCGCGACTCGGTGGATGACACCGGCTGCAGCGAGATCTCCTCGATGGCCGGGGCCGGACCCCAGTAGTCGTCGTTGCGCTTCAGGTCGTAGGAGACGCCCGTGGTGATGCTGTCGAAGACGTAGGGTCCCGATCCGATCGGCTCACGGGCGTAGGCGTCGGCCCCCATCTCCCGGTAGGTGTCGGCGGGGACGATGGAGATCAGCGAGGTGTTGCGGGGGAAGGCCGAGAAGGGCTGCTTGAGGGTGAAGCGCACGGTGGTGGCATCCACCGCCTCGACGCTGTCGAGGGAGGAGAGGTAGGCGTAGTTCTCGCCGCTCGGGTCACCCAGGATCGTCTCGTAGGTGAAGACCACGTCGTCGGCGTCGATGGCCTCCCCGTTGCTCGCGGTCACATCAGGGGTGAGCGTGAACTCCCACTGGGTGAGGTCGTCGTTCGCCGTCCAGTCGGTCGCGAGCTTCGGCTCGAGGGTGCCGTCGGCGGCGATCTTCACGAGCTGATCGTGGGTGTGGAAGAAGACCGACAGTACCACCAGCGCCCCCGAACGGATGGGGTCCATGGAGCTCGGGTCGGTGGGCAGGGCGGCGGTCAGGCTCGTGCGGGCGGTGTCGCCCACGCCTGCGGGGGAGTCGAATCCGCCGGCGCATCCGGCGAGGATCACACTGCCGAGGGTGAGGGCGGCGAAGCCCGTGAGGGCGCGGCGGGCTGTCGAGGGGGTCATGAGAGGGCCTTTCGGGTGGGCGAGTCGGAGAGCGTGCGGGAGGGGGCGGGATCCGGCGACGGCGAACCGGCCGGCGGGTCGGGGAAGAGGTGCGGGATGGCGTCGAGCAGGGTGCGGGTGTACGGATGCCGGGGCTCGGCGAAGACACGCTCGGTCGGGCCTTCCTCGACGATGCGTCCGGCCTGCATCACGACGACGCGGTCCGCGATGCCGCGGACGACGCCGAGGTCGTGCGAGACGAAGAGATACGCGAGCCGTTGCTCGCGCTGCAGACCGCCCAGCAGGTCGAGCACCTGCGCCTGGATCGAGACGTCGAGTGCCGAGACGGGCTCGTCGAGCAGCACGATCGCGGGGTCGAGGGCGAGCGCGCGGGCGATGCCGACGCGCTGGCGCTGCCCGCCCGACAGGCGGGTGGGCAGACGATCGTCGAACGAGCTGTCGAGGCCCACCCCGTCGAGCAGTGTCCGCACGCGCGCCGACGTGAAGCCCCGGCGGATCTTCAGCGGTTCTCCGACGGAGCGGGCGACGCTCATACGCGGATCCAGCGCCGACGACGGGTCTTGGAACACCACCTGGGCACGGGAGCGCAGCTCGGCGCTGCGCCCGGCGATGTCGGGTGAGACGGTGCGCCCCTCGAAGCGGATGGTGCCGGAGCCTGCCGGGGTGAGGCCCAGGATGGCGCGCAGCAGCGACGACTTGCCGCATCCGGACTCGCCGACGACGGCGACCGTCTCTCCGGCGCGGATGCGCAGGGACACGCCGTCGACCGCCCGGGTGCGGCGGCCACGTCGACCGGGGTACTCCACGACGAGGTCGGTCACCTCGAGGGCGGGCTCCTCGGCGGTCTCGACGAGCACCGGGCGATCCGCCCCGGTGCGGGTCGACGGCGCCGCCGCGAGCAGCCGACGCGTGTACTCGTGTGCGGGGGCCGACAGCACCGCGCGGGTCCGACCGCTTTCGACGACTCGTCCCGACCGCATCACGACGAGGTCGTCGGTGTGCTGGGCCACGAGGCCCAGGTCGTGGCTGATGAGGGCCAACGCCGATCCGGTGCGCTCGCGCACCTCGTCCAGCAGGGCCATGACCTGCGCCTGGACAGTCACGTCCAGAGCGGTCGTGGGCTCGTCGGCGATGAGCAGCAGCGGGTCGTTGGCGATGGCCATGGCGATGACCGCGCGTTGGCGCATGCCGCCCGACCACTGGTGGGGCCGCGATGTCGCGCGCTCCGCGGCGTCTCGCACCCCGACCGACTGCAGCAGCTCGACCGCGCGCCGACGGGCGGCGGTGCGCGAGGTGGCGGGGGAGTGGGCCCTGACCGCGGCGGCGACCTGCGCCCCTACCGAGCGCAGCGGATTGAGCGCCGACATCGGGTCTTGGAACACCATTCCGGTGACGCGCCCGCGCATGCTGCGGAGGTCGCGCTCACCCATCGACGTCACATCGCGGCCGTCGATGCGGATGCTCCCCGAGGCGACGCGCACGCCCGGGGGCAGCAGGCCGAGGGCTGCGAGCATCGTCAGGCTCTTGCCGGAACCGGACTCCCCGACGACGCCGAGGGCCGCTGAAGGCGCGACCTCGAACGAGACGTCGTGCACGACGGTGCGGGGAGCGTCGTCGGTCGTGGCATCCAGACGCAGATTCTCGACGGACAGGACGGGACGGGTCATCGGCGGGCTCCCTTGCGCAGGAAGGCGCCACGCGCCTCGGCGGTGAACTGCTGGCTGAGGAACTGCACCCCTCCCACGGCGAGGAACATCGCGACGCCTGGCAGGATCACCAGCCAGGGGTCGGTGGCCAGATACTTCTGGCCGTCGAAGATCATGGCGCCCCAGCTGGGCGTGGGCGGCTGCACGCCGAGACCGAGGTATTCGAGGGACGCCTCGATGAGCACGATCGTGGCGACGTCGGTGGCCGCGATGATGAGCGTGTGCGGCCAGACGTTCGGCAGCACGTGTCGGGTGAGCGACCAGAAGCGATCGGCGCCCTGCGTGCGCGGTGCGACCACGAAGTCCTGCGCCCGAAGGGCCGCGGCGACGTTGCGCGTCACCCGGGCGTAGCCCACCCACCAGGTGCAGCCGACGACGAGGATCGTCAGCCCTGCGCTGGGCGGCACGACGGCGCAGACGGCGATGAGCAGCAGCACGACGGGCATCGCCAGCACGGTGTTCGACAGCACCGACAGGGCGGACTCGATCCGCCCTCCGAAGAAGCCGGCCAGGATGCCGACGGTGGTGCCGATCACCGCGTTGAGGCACACGATGGCCACCGTGATGCCAAGGGTGACGGCGGAGGCGAGGGCGATCCTGCTGAACAGGTCGCGCCCGAGCGGGTCGGTGCCCAGCGGGTGCGCCGGATCGACGAAGGGCGGGAGCAGGGCGCGCGACAGGTCCTGCCCGAACGGATCGAAGCCGGGCAGCACGGGACGCAGCGCCGTCGCGCCGATCACGACGGCGAGCATCACGATGCCGACGACGGCCGAGGGGCGCAGGCGCCGACGACGGGGGCGAGGGGGCGGTGCCGAGGTCGCGGCCTCGGGGATCGGGGGCAGGGCGACGGTGGTCATGAGGTGGCCGTTCGGGGGTCGATGCGGGCGACGAGCAGGTCGACGAGGGTGTTGACGACGACGAAGGCGACGGCGACGAAGAGGAGCCCCGCCTGGACGATCGGGAAGTCGCGCTGACTCACGGCGGCGGTCAGAAGGCTGCCGAGCCCGGGCCAGGCGAACACCACCTCGACCACGACCGTGCCGCCGAGCAGTCCGCCGAGGTTCAGGCCGGCCATGCCGAGCACCGGTGGCAGGGCGTTGGGGAGCATCTGGGTGAACAAGATGGTCGGTCGGGACTGGCCGATGGCGAAGGCCGTGCGGACGTAGTCCTGCTCGGCTTGATCGCTCAGCGCGGCGTCGAGCAGGCGGAGATACATCACGAACTGGCCGGTGGCGAGGGTCACGACCGGGAGCACGAGGCTCGCGGGACTCGTGCGGCCCAGCGACGGCAGGAGGCCGAGCGAGACGGAGAAGATCAGCACGAGTAGCAGGGCGAAGAAGAAGTCGGGGACGGCCTGTCGCGTGGCGCCGAGCCAGCCGACGATCGCGCGGAGGATCCGACTGCCGCTGAGGTGGATGACCACGGCGGCCACGAGGGCGAGGGCGAAGCCGGCCAGGAACGCCCAGAAGGCGAGTTCGACCGTGGCGGGGAGGCGCTCCCACACGAGTCCGAGTGCGGACTCGTGCAGGCGGTATGAGTCGCCGAGGTCGCCGACGACGACCCCGCGGAGGAAGTCGAGGTACTGCACGAGGACCGGGCGGTCGAAGCCGAGGCTGGCGTTGAGCGCGTCGACGTCGGCGCTGCTGGCGTTGTCGGGGAGCAGGAGTGCGCCGGGGGCGCCGGTGAGGCGACCGAGGACGAAGCCGATCGTGACCACGAGGAAGACCGTGGCGCCGGCCAGGGCGAGGCGGCGGAGGAGGAAGGCGAGCACGGAGGTGACGCTACGGTGCGCAACGGGTATACCAACGCGTTGTAACGAACACGCAATGTGATTCTTACGCGGGCGTCACTTTGGAGTACCAGAGGGGGTTCTCGATCGCCCCAACGGCCTGCAAATCCACTTTTGGAATACCAAACGGCGGTTTCCTTGCACGTCCCACCCCTGTCAGGATGGAGGCGTGGACGACGACATCGACGCGACCGGCCGGCGCATTGCGCACATCCTGCGCGAGCGCATCATCACCGGTGAGATCGACATGGGCGACAAGCTCGGCGAACGCGACATCGCCGAGGAGCTCGGCGTCTCGCGGGTGCCCGTCAGAGAAGCGCTGCACGTGCTCGAGGCCGAGGGGTTCGTGTCGTCGGCCCATCGCCGTGCCGCCGTCGTGCACCGCTTCACGGTCGACGACGCGAGGGAGCTGTTCGACATGCGCATGCACCTCGAGCCCTTCGCCGCGGTGCTCGCCGCGGAGCGCGCCGCCGCGGGCGCCGACACCGCAGCGCTGCGGGCCGCGCTCGACGTGGCGCACGTCGCCTCGGTCGCTGCGGCGTCTGCGTCGTCGCGCAACTCCGATCTCCACGACGAGATCTTCGCCCTCGCCGGTCACGCGCTGCTCTCGCGGATGAGCGGTCTGCTCACGGGCCGCACCCGGTGGCTCTTCCGCCTCACGCCCGAACGCGACACGGTCGGTCGATGGGACGAGCACGCCGAGATGGTGGAGGCGATCGTGGGCGGGCACGTCTCGCTGGCGCAGACGCTCGCCGCCGCGCACGTCGAGCGGGCCCGCGTCGAGTCGATGCCCGGCTTGACCGAGCGCCTTCCGCCCGTCGAGCGGGTGGAGCGTCGCCGCCGGGCGCGACGGGTCGCGCCGACGGCGTGATCCGCGCTTGTCGGGTCCGGGTTTCGCCGGGTCGTCGCCGAGGCGCGCGCGGGGCGGCGTGGGCCGGCCCTGCCCGCCGAGAAACGCGATCCGCGGGCAGAAACGCCCTGTCAACGCGTTTCTGCGCGCGAATCGCGTTTCTCGACGCGGCAGCCGCAGCCCGAGCCGCAGCCGCAGCTGCGTCGCAACAGCCGCCGCCAACGCGCGGGGGTGAGCTCAGATCAGGCCCAGCTCCGCGAACGCGTTGTGCACGCCGTCCTCCAGCACCGCCGTGGTCACGCGGCCGGCGAGGCGCTGCAGCTCGGGTTCGGCGTTGCCCATCGCCACGGGGGTGCCGACGACCTCGAACATCTCGACGTCGTTCCAGCTGTCGCCCATGCCGATGGCATCCGTCGCCGAGAGCCCGAGCACGTCGAGGACCTCGGTGATGGCCGAGCCCTTGGTCACGCCCGCCTGCCCGATCTCGCCGTTCGAGCCGCCGGGCAGAGGCATCGAACCGGGGATGACGTGAAATCCGGCACCGAGTTCGGACGCGGCGTGCGCCACGGTGTCGGGGGAGGAGCTGACGAACACCGCCTTCGCGACGCGATCGCGGTCGACCTCGGCCACGGCGCGCAGGTCGCGCTGGCGGTGGTCGACGTCGGAGGGCATGCCGAGCGCGGCGAGTTCTTCCACCTGCTGGGCGTGGCGGGCGCGCAGGAACTGCTCCATCGTCTCGGCCATCCCGGGCGAGGCGTAGACGGCGTCGTGCGTCTGCAGGAAGTAGTGGATGCCGTGGGCCCGGAAGTAGCCCTCGAGGGCCTCGACGTCGACGCGCGGCAGGGGTCGCTCGATGAGCGTCTCGCCCCCGCGGGTGGCGTACGCGCCGCCGTTGGAGATCGCGCCGTCGAAGCCGATGGCCATCACGTCGGGGTGGATGTCGGCCTCGGCGCGGCCGGTGCACAGCCACACGAGGTGCCCGTTCGCACGGGCCTGGCGGATGGCCTCGACAGTGGAGGGCGCGATCACCGAGCCGTGCTCGAGGATCGTGCCGTCGACGTCGAGGAAGGCGATGCGGGTCATGGTGCGCTCCAAAGGGCCGGCCCCGGACCCAGAGGGCCCGGGGCCGAACCGGACGGGGGTCAGCGGGTGAGGGATGCGCCGTTGGATCGGATGACGTCGGCGTACCAGCCGAACGACTTCTTCCGGTAGCGATCCAGCGTTCCGGTTCCGTCGTCGTTTCGGTCGACGTAGATGAAACCGTATCGCTTGCTCAGCTGCGCGGTGCTGGCGCTGACGATGTCGATGCAGCCCCACGAGGTGTAGCCGAGCACGTCGACGCCGTCTTCGAGCGCTTCGCCGACCTGCACGAGGTGGTCGTTGAGGTAGGCGATGCGGTAGTCGTCGACGACCGTCTTCTCACCGTCGACCTCGACGAGCTGGTCGCGGGCGCCCAGGCCGTTCTCGACGATGAACAGCGGCTTCTGCCACCGGTCCCAGAACTGGTTCAGCACCAGGCGGAGCCCCACCGGGTCGATCTGCCAGCCCCACTCGCTCGCCTCGAGCGTGGGGTTGGCGATGCCGCCCATGATGTTGCCCTCGCCCTCGGCGCGCTTCGCGGGGTCGGCGGTCTCGGCGATCGACATGTAGTAGCTGAACGAGACGAAGTCGACGGTGTTCGTCAGGTCGTCGCGGTCCTGGTCGGTGATCTCGAGGGCGATGCCCTTCTCGCGCAGCGTCCGCAGGAAGTACCCGGGGTACTCGCCGCGGGTGTGCACGTCGCCGTAGACGAGGTTGCCGTGGTCGGCATCCATCACGGCGCGCGCGTCGTCGGGCGACGGGGTCAGCGGGTAGATCGGCATCGACAGCACCATGCAGCCGACCTGGGCCTCGGGTGCCACCTCACGGGCGATCCGGGTGGCGCGGGCGGATGCCACGAGCTCGTGGTGCATCGCCTGGTAGAGCTGCTGCTCGGGCACGCCGCCCTCGGGGATCGGGATGCCACCGCTCATGAACGGCGCGTGCAGCAGCGAGTTGATCTCGTTGAACGTCAGCCAGTACTTCACGCGCGAGCCGAAGCGCTCCAGGAGCGTGCGGGCGTAGCGCTCGTAGAAGCCGATCAGCTCGCGGTTCGTCCATCCGCCGTAGGCCTCGGCCAGGTGCAGGGGCGTCTCGTAGTGCGAGATCGTCACGAGCGGCTCGATGCCGTGCTTCTCGAGCTCGTCGAGCACGCGGTCGTAGAAGGCGAGGCCCTCTTCGTTGGGCTCGGTCTCATCTCCCTTCGGGAAGATCCGGCTCCATGCGATCGAGAACCGGTAGACGCCGAAGCCCATCTCGGCGAAGAGCGCGATGTCCTCCGCGTAGCGGTTGTAGTGATCGATGCCGACGAGCTTGAGGTTGTCGGGCGTGGGGCGGTCGCTGCGGGGAGCCGAGATGCCACGGGGCATCACATCCTGCACCGACAGTCCCTTGCCGCCCTCGTCGTACGCGCCCTCGATCTGGTTGGCGGCGGTGGCGCCGCCCCAGAGGAAGCCGTCGGGGAAGGGGGTGTTCGTCATTGTTCGTGTCTCCGGGGGATCAGCGGGCGGTGGTGAGGGAGTCGACCGAGACGGCGCGGAACAGCGTCTCGCCGTGCGAGAGGGGTCCGGATGCCACGTCGGCGACGTCGGGGTACAGGTCGCCGTTGGTGACGACGACCGGGGTGATCAGGTCGTATCCGGCCTTCTCGATGGCGGCGCCGTCGAACTCCACGAGCAGGTCGCCCGCTTTGACCTCGGTGCCGGACTGCACCTTGAGGGTGAAGTGGCTGCCGCCGAGCTTGACGGTGTCCAGGCCCACGTGGATGAGCAGTTCGACCCCGTCAGTTCCCCGCAGACCGATCGCGTGACCGGTGGGGAACGCGGCCACGACCGTGCCGTCGAAGGGGGCGTAGACCGCGCCCGAGGTCGGACGGATCGCGACGCCCTTGCCGAGTGAGCCGTCGGCGAAGGCGGCATCCGGAACCTCGGCGAGGGGCACGACGGTCCCGTCGACGGGGTTTCGCACCACGGTGTCGGTGGCGACGGCGGGAGTCGCGGGGGCGGTGGCGTCGACCGGGTCCTTGAAGCCGAGCAGGACCACCAGCAGGAACGGCACGAGGATCGCGACCGCGAGACCGATGCCGAGCATGACCATGTTGCCGTTGCCGAGCAGGGCCGGCAGCGCCAGGCCCGAGGGGACCACGAAGGCCTTCGAGAAGACCCCGCCCATCGCGATGAGCGCCCCACCCAGGGCGCCGCCGACGATGCCGAAGGCGAAGGGGCGCTTGAGCGGCAGGTTGATGCCGTAGATCGCGGGCTCGGTGATGCCGGCGAGGAAGCCCGAGAGGGTGGCCGGGGCGGCGAGCGAGCGCAGGTTCTTGTTGCGGGTGCGCACGAGGACTCCTGCGACGGCGGCCGACTGAGCCAGCACGGCGGCGAAGACCGGGCCGAGCAGGAAGATCGTGCCAGTGGTCTGGTACTCGAGCTGGAACAGCGGCACGAGGCCCCAGTGGAGGCCAAAGATCACGAAGACCTGCCAGAGGCCGCCCATGATGGCACCGCCGAGCCACGGCAGCGTCTGGAAGACCCAGCCGATACCGGCCGCGAGGCCACCACCGACGAGGCTCGAGATCGGGCCGATGACGAGGAACACCAGCGGCACCGCGATGAGCACGACGATCATCGGCGTCAGGAAGCGGCGCACGGCGCCCGGCAGCACCTTCAGCAGGAACCGCTCGGCGTGGCTCTGCAGCCACACGATGATGATGACCGGGATGACGCTGGAGACGTAGCTGACCATCGTCACCGGGATGCCGAAGAAGGTGATGTCGGGCAGGCCGTTGAGCGCGACGATCGAGGGGTAGACCAGGGCTGCGGCGATAGCGAACGAGGTGAACTCCGACGCCTTGAAGTACCGGGCCGCGGTGATCGACAGCGCGATGGGGAGGAAGTTGATCAGCGCGTCGGAGAGGGCGTTGAGGATCGTGTAGGTGGTGGTCGTGGCATCCAGCCAGCCGAAGGTGACGGCCGCGGCGAGGAACGCCTTCAGCAGACCCGTGCCGGCGAGGGCCCAGAGGATGGGCGTGAAGATGGCCGAGATCATCTTGATGAAGCGGTTGAAGAGGTTGCCCTTGGGTCCCTCGTCGCCGCCTTCGCCGCCCGCGCCGCCCAGCTTCGTCTGCGCCTGGATCGCGGCATAGACGTCGGGGACGTCGTTGCCGATCACGACCTGGTACTGCCCGCCCGCCTGCGCGGTGGTGATGACGCCCGGGGTGGCGCGGAGGGCTGCGGCATCCGCTTTGCCCTCGTCCTTCAGCACGAACCGGAGCCGCGTGGCGCAGTGCACCATCGAGGTGATGTTCGTCTCTCCGCCGACGCCGGTCAGAACCGCCGCCGCTGTCTTCGCGTGATCCACCATCGGAATCCGCCTGCCTTTCGCCGCTTCGGTGCGGCCTGTTCGAATGTTCTGTGGCGACGACCCCGGGTGTTTCGGGCAATAAAAAAGACCCGAATCCGTTCATCGCTCGTCAGCGATGTGGATTCAGGTCTTGCCCGCTCGCGCGGTAACAATCCGGAAATCGTCGGCAGGTGTGAACCTGCGTCGGCGACTATAGCACCGGTGCGTCGGGTCCGCCAGAGGTGTCTGCGCGACCCAGGCTCGTCGCGAGGCGCTCGACGTGCACCGTGAGGTACAGCACCTCCTCGTCGGTCAGGGTCGACCCGGTCGCCGCGAGCACGTAGGCCTTCACGGCCTCGGCGATACCGAACGCACGGGGGTAGCGGTGCTTCGCGAACTCGAAGAACGACGAGTCGCCGCTGGTGAGCATCGCGCGGTTCACGAGACGTTGCAGCAGGAAACGCACGTGCAAAATGAACCGCGCGTAGTCGGGGCTGTCGGTGTCGAGCGTGACGCCGAGGCCGGTCTCGACGGTGCGGACGACGTGCTGAACCCGGCGGAAGAGCAGCGCTGCGGTGCCGTTGGGTTCGTCGCGGGTGGCGTTGAGCAGGTGCATCGTGAGGAACACCCCCTCTTCGGGCGGGAGCTCGCGTTCGAGGGATGCCGCGATCGAGGCCGCCATGTGCTCCGCCGCGCGGGACTCGTCGGGGTGGAGGATGCGCAGCTCGGGCATCGAGGTGCCGGGGATGCGGATGCCCTGGTCGAGGCGCTCGATGACGTAGTTCACGTGATCGATGACCGCGAGCGGAAGGCGCCGACCCAGATCGCGACCGAGCTCGCGCTCGGCCTCGTCGACGGCGTGGAGCACCGCCTGCACGAGCGCGTACGGGGCGTCGGTCAGCAGCTTCTGCGCGTGCGCGGTGTCGGTTGCCTGGTCGAGCACGAAGGTCTTCTCGACCTTCGCGGGATCGACGCGCCCCTCGTGCTTCAGCTGGAAGCCGATGCCCCGGCCCATCAGCACGCGCTCACGGCCGTCGGCGTCGATCGCCACGACGACGTTGTTGTTCAGCAGCCTCTGCACGCCGCCGGGCGGGATGGGGGCGTCACCGGCACCGGGCATGAGATGCAGTTTAGGGCGGTGGCCGGCGCTGATGGCCGGTGGCTGTGGTGGCATGACTCCTGCAGATCGGCCGCCGTGCCGTACGCGGGATGCGGGGGACCGCGATGTGCCGGAGTTGTGCGGCGCGGCTCCGCGCCCAGCCGCGGTGCAGGCGCGCCCCGGTACCCTGGAAAGCATGACTGATCAGCCCCCCGTGCGCTCCACCACACCCCGGCAGGCGCGCCCCGCGGGGGCCCCGGCCGACACCGCCGTCCGCGAGACGCGGCCGAAAGACACCGGCATCCGCCAGGTGCGGCCGAAGACCGAAGGCTGGCAGCAGGCGAAAGACGAGACCGGTCGCCCGCTCCTCCAGTTCGCCAGCCCCAAGCGCGGCAAGCCGCCCGTGCACCTCGCCGACCTCACGCACGACGAGCGGATCGCGAAGCTGAAGGAGCTCGGCCTCCCCGGCTTCCGCGCGAAGCAGCTCGAGAAGCACTACTTCACGCACTACACCTCCGACCCG
This sequence comes from uncultured Microbacterium sp., assembly GCF_963521695.1. GTDB lineage: Bacteria > Actinomycetota > Actinomycetes > Actinomycetales > Microbacteriaceae > Microbacterium. The sequence continues at coordinate 14,344 of NZ_CAUQWC010000043.1, forward strand.
GCCGCCATGACCGACCTTCCGGCATCCGGTCGCGAAGAACTCGTCGCGGGGCTCCTTCCGCCTCTGCTCACCGAGGTGCGTCGGCTCGAGACCGACCGCGGCGACACCATCAAGTTCCTCTGGAAGCTGCACGACGGTGCGCTCGTGGAGTCCGTGCTCATGCGCTACCCCGGCCGCATCACGCTGTGCGTGTCGAGCCAGGCGGGGTGCGGAATGAACTGCCCGTTCTGCGCCACCGGCCAGGCCGGACTCACCCGCAACATGTCGGCGGGCGAGATCATCGAGCAGATCGTGCGCGCCAACGCCCTCATCGCCGCCGGCGGCCTCGGCGGCAAGAAGAGCTCCGACCACTCGCTCGATCGCGTCAGCAACATCGTCTTCATGGGCATGGGCGAGCCGCTCGCCAACTACGCGCGGGTCATGCAGGCCGTCCGCGTGATGGTCGACAAAGAGCACGGGCTCGGCATGAGCGCCCGCGGCATCACGGTGTCGACCGTGGGTCTCGTCCCCGCGATCCGCAAGCTCGCCGACGAAGACATCCCGGTCACCTTCGCCCTCTCGCTGCACGCGCCCGACGACCATCTGCGCGACGAGCTCATCCCGGTGAACTCCCGCTGGAAGGTCGATGAGGCACTGGATGCCGCGCGCAACTACTTCGACAAGACCGGCCGCCGCGTCTCGATCGAGTACGCCCTCATCAAAGACATGAACGACCACGCCTGGCGCGCCGACCTGCTGGCCGAGAAGCTCAACGCGCGCGGCCGCGGCTGGGTGCACGTGAACCCCATCCCGCTGAACCCGACTCCGGGGTCGATCTGGACGGCATCCGAGGTGCCGGTGCAGAACGAGTTCGTGCGCCGGCTCAACGACGCCGGAATCCCCACGACCCTTCGCGACACGCGCGGCAAAGAGATCGACGGAGCGTGCGGCCAGCTCGTCGCGACCGAAGAAGACGCGGTCGCGGCCGCCGCGACGCCCGTGGGCTGACTATCGCGGCGGGTTCGCCGGTTCTCGCGCGGCGGGTGCGACAGGATGGGCGCGATGCGCACCCTCCTCACTCCTCGTCTGCCGCCGTCGCGGTGGTCCTCTGGATCGTCACCGCCGGTGTCCGCGACGCCCTCCTGCAGATCCCGAGCGGGATCGCCCAACTGGCAAGTGTTCTGCCTCAGCTCGTGCCGACGACGCTGACCGCCTATCAAGCCGGGGGCGGCGGGACGGTCGCAACGGTCGTGGGCGGTGTCGTGCTCGGCGTGGTCTTCATCGGGCTCGCCGTGGTGCTGCGGCACCGGGGAGCGAGCGTGGTCACCCCGTGGTTCGCGCTGGTGTCGGCGAGCGCCCTGGTGGGACTCGCCTTCGACCTCGGCGCCGGATGGTCGTGGATCGTCTCGTTCGGGCCGCGGGGACTGCTCTCGAGCGGATTCGGCGTCGCGACGGCGGCGGGTGCGCTGTGGGGCCTCGCGGCGGGCTGGATTCCGGCGCTCATCGCCCGTGCTCCTGCCGCGGAGTCGGTGCCCTCGCGCACGCCCCTCTGGCTGCTGCCCGCCGCTGCCGCCGCTCTCGTGGCCGTCGTCGTCGCGGGTGCGGTGACGGATGCCGGGCGCAACGCGTCGATCGAGGCCGAGGTCGCTGCGCAGCAGGAGATCGATTCCGCCTCCTCCTTCGGGGCGCTCCCCGACCCGGATGCGCCGGGCGTCCCCGTTCCCGAGACGGCGGATGCGGCGCTCCCCGACGATCCGCAGTGGTGCACCGAAGATAGGGCGACCGTCCTGAAGGGGGAGCCCGACGCGGCGACGGGGCACCGGGGCATGCCCATCCAGCTCATGAACTTCTCCGATGAACCCTGCGTGATCGAGGGGTACCCCGACATCGCGTTCGGCGACCAGAACGGACACCTCCTCGACGTCACGATCGAGCAGGGAGGCTCGTTCATGGCCCAGGATCCCGGCCCTCAGCGCATCGAGGTCCCCGCGGGCGGGTACGCCGTGGCGATCCTCGGCTGGGATGCGGCCTCTCCGCACGGCGCCCTCGTGACCAACACGGTGTGGGCGGCGCAGACGGCCGGTATGGTGCGCGGCTCGTGGCCGATCGAACTCGACATCGTCGAGGGGTCGACCGTCGCGATCACCGCGTGGACGATCGACGTCGATCCGACCAGCCCGGGCTGAGCCGTTCTGACCCCCACGGGCTCTCCGTCCGGCCGCTCGCCCCCTCGCGCCGGCGGGACGCGGCGACCGTTCACCGAGGCAGCGGATGCAACCTTCACCGACTCGTCGTTCCTGTTCCTGCCCCGCGCCCCCCAGACTGAGCACATGAGGGAAACCGTCGTGCGGGTCGACGACCTGCGCAAGACCTATCGCGGAGGCGTCGAGGCCTTGCGCGGCGTGACCTTCGACATCCGTCGTGGTGAGACGTTCGCGCTGCTCGGACCGAACGGCGCGGGCAAGAGCACCGTCATCGAGATCCTCGAGGGGTACCGCGACCGCACCGGAGGCGACGTGAGCGTGCTCGGCGTCGACCCGCACCGCGGCGGTCTCGACTGGAAGGCGCGCCTCGGCATCGTGCTGCAGAACACGGGCGAAGTGCCTACGGCGAGCGTGCGAGAGCTCCTCGCGCACTTCGCCTCCTTCTACCCGCGGCCCCGTGACGTCGACGAGGTCATCGCGTCGGTGGGACTGAGCGAAAAGGCCAAAATCTCCGTGCGAAAGCTCTCGGGCGGACAGCGTCGCCGCGTCGACGTCGCGCTCGGCATCGTCGGGCGCCCGGAGCTGCTGTTCCTCGACGAGCCGACCACCGGCTTCGACCCCGAGGTGCGGCGGCAGTTCTGGGACCTGATCCGCGACCTGCAACGCGAGGGCACGACGATCCTTCTCACCACCCATTATCTCGACGAGGCCGCCGAGCTCGCGGAGCGCGCAGCGATCATCGTCGGCGGGCAGATGGCATCCGTCGGTCGTATCGACGAGCTGGGCGGGCCCGACGCGCGGGTGCCGCTCGTGCGGTGGCGCGAGGGTGGGGTGACGCGCGAGGAGCGCACCGACGACCCGGGAGCGTTCGTTTCCGCCCTGTACGCCCGAGGCGGCGAGCCGGAGCGGCTGGAGGTCGTGCGCCCGAGCCTCGAGGACGTATACCTCTCGTTCCTCGGTGACGAGGCGCGGCGGTCCACGGCCGGAGATCTCGCGTGAGCCGGGTGCTGCGACTGGGGGCCGCGCGCGTCGCGTTCGAGGTGCGCGCCTACTTCCGGCAGGGCGACTCGGTCTTCTTCACGTTCCTCTTCCCGGTGATGATCCTGCTGATCTTCGCCGTCGCCTTCGACGCGCAGACCTTCGGCCCGCCCGGCGACGAGGTGGATGCCGCGCAGTTCTACCTCCCCGCCATGCTCGCCGCCGGCGTGCTGCTGTCGGGACTGCAGAACATGTCGATCGACATCGCGATGGAGCGCAGCGACGGCACGCTCAAGCGCCTCGGCGGAACCCCGCTGAGCCCGGTGTCGTACTTCATCGGCAAGCTCGGCCAGGTGCTGGTGACCGGCTTCCTGCAGTCGGTGCTGCTGATCGTGGTCGCGGCCGTGTTCTTCGGCGTTCCGTTGCCGACCGAGCCGGAACGGTGGCTGACGTTCGCGTGGGTGTTCCTACTGGGCGTCACCACGTGCGCGATCCTCGGCATCGGGCTGTCGGCGCTGCCGCGCACCGGCCGCAGCGCCACCGGCGTCGTCATCCCGATCGTCCTGCTGCTGCAGTTCATCTCGGGGGTCTACATCAACTTCGCCGCCCTGCCGGAGTGGCTGCAGAACGTCGCGAGCGTCTTCCCGCTGAAGTGGCTCGCGCAGGGCTTCCGGTCGGTGTTTCTGCCCGAGAGTTTCGCCGCGGCTGAGCCGTCGGGCTCGTGGGACCACCCGCTCATCCTGCTGGTGACCCTGCTCTGGCTGGTGGTCGGGCTCGCCCTGGTGAGGGTGACGTTCCGGTGGATCCGGAAGGACGCCTGACGCGGCGCGACGCATCCACACCCGCGTGCAAGGCAGCCGCACGCGGGCGGCCCCGCACGGTTCTCTCGGCGTGAACGCTTCCGGCGACCATGCACACGCTCTCCTCGCGTTTTTGCGCACAGATCGCGATTATGCGTGAGGGGGCGGACGCCGCGACGGTCGCGCGGGGTGGGCGCTATCGGTTCGCGAGAAACGCGATTCGCCGGCAGAAACGCGTGCTCTCGGCGTTTGTGCACGCGAACAGCGTTTCTCGATGGAGGGAAGGGATGCCGCGGCCCCGGTGTCGGAGGGGAGCGTTAGCGTGGAGGGATGGTTGGTTATCGCTACCTCGGAAACAGTGGATTCAAGATCT
>NZ_CAUQWC010000044.1:0-18431 GCF_963521695.1 uncultured Microbacterium sp.
GTGCACGACGAGCTCGCGCGACGACTCGCGTCGGCCCCGGCCGACGCGTCGGTCGCGGCGCGGCCGTGAGCCCGCGCCTCGATGCCGAGCTCGCCGCACGCGGACTCGCGCGCTCGCGTTCGCACGCCACCCAGCTCATCGCGGGGGGCCTCGTCAACGTCGACGGTCGTCCGGTGGTGAAGGCCTCGACGCAGGTCGACGAGTCGAGCGCGATCGAGGTGGCCGGAGCCGACCACTACGTCAGTCGCGGCGCCCACAAGCTGATCGCCGCCCTCGACGCGTTCCCCATCGCCGTCGACGGGCAGATCGCGCTCGACCTCGGTGCGTCCACCGGGGGGTTCACCCAGGTACTGCGCGAGCGCGGAGCGCGTCCGGTCCTCGCCGTCGACGTCGGTCACGGGCAGTTGTCCACCGTCGTGGCATCCGATCCCGACGTCGTATCGGTGGAGGGGTATAACGTGCGGTTCATGACCGCCGACTCCCTCGCCGCCGCGACGGGCATCGAGACGCGCCCGCACGTGGTGACCGGCGACCTGTCGTTCATCTCGCTCACCCACGTGCTTCCCGCCGTGGTCGCCACCGCCGCGCCCGGCGCCGACGTGGTGCTGCTCATCAAGCCGCAGTTCGAGGTGGGCCGCACGGCGGTCAAGGGTGGACTGGTGACCGACCCGGCGCTGCGTTCCGACGCGGTGCACGGCGTGCTCTGGTCCGCATGGGATGCGGGTCTGCCCACAGCCGGTCTGATCGCCTCGCCGATCGTCGGAACGCACGGCAACCAGGAGTACGTCGCGTGGTTCTCGGCCACCCACGGCAGCGACCCCTCAGAATGGGAGAGCACCGTGACCCGACTGACCGGAAGCCGATGACCCCCAGCGATCGCCGAATCCTCCTCGTCGTCCACGCGCGCCGTGACGACACCGTGCATGCGGCCGAGCGCATCATCACCGCGGTCCGTGCGGCGGGTGCGACTCCCGTCGTCTCCGCCGAAGACCGACCCGAACTGGCGGAGCGTCTCACGCTCGAGGGTGTGGCCACTCTCGGCGTCGACGTGGCCATCGACGACGTCGAGCTCGCGATCGTGCTCGGCGGCGACGGGACGATCCTCCGCGCCGCCGAGATGGTGCGCGGCGGAACCGCGCCCATCCTGGGCATCAACATGGGGCACGTCGGCTTCCTCGCCGAGATCGAACGCGACGACATGGACGATGCCGTGCGCCGTGTGATCGCCCGTGACTACACGGTCGAGGAGCGACTGGCCCTCGCCGTGAAGATCCAGGATGCCGACGACCGGGTCATCTACGAGACGTGGGCCCTGAACGAGGCGACCGTCGAGAAGGCGAGCCGTGAGCGCATGCTCGAGGTCGTCATGGCCGTCGACGGGCGGCCCCTGTCGTCGTTCGGGTGCGACGGCGTCGTCATCGCGACGCCCACCGGCTCGACGGCCTACAACTTCTCCGCCGGGGGGCCGATCGTCTGGCCCACGGTCGAGGCCATCGCCGTCGTGCCGCTGTCGGCGCACGCGCTCTTCGCCCGACCGCTCGTGGTCGGCCCCGACGCGAGCGTGGCCGTCGAGGTCCTCGAGCGCACCAGCGGGAGCGGCATCCTGTGGTGCGACGGAAGACGCTCGCACGACCTGCCACCCGGTGCGCGGGTGGTGGTGCGCCGGTCTTCGCGGCCCGTGCTGCTGGCGCGTCTTCACCCCGCCGTCTTTACCGATCGCCTGGTGCGCAAGTTCCGCCTGCCGGTGACGGGTTGGCGCGGCATGCCGGGGGGTGCGGCGTGATCGAAGAGATGCGCCTGCGCGATCTCGGTGTCATCGCTGACGCGACGCTGCCCATCGGTCGAGGATTCACCGCGATCACGGGCGAAACCGGAGCGGGCAAGACCATGGTCGTCACCGGGCTCGGACTGCTGCTCGGCCAGCGAGCCGATTCGGGCGTCGTACGCACGGGTGCGGCCCAGGCCGCGGTCGAGGGCGTCTGGATCGTCCCCGAGGACGGCCCCGTTGCGGCACGGGTGCGCGAGGCGGGAGGCGACGTCGAGCCCGTCGGCGGCGGATCCGCCGAGCTGTACCTGGGGCGCACGGTGTCGAGCGAGGGGCGCGGGCGCGCCACGGTCGGAGGCCGCACCGCTCCCGCCGGCGTGCTCGCCGATCTCGCCGACGACCTCGTCGTCGTGCACGGGCAGTCCGATCAGCTGCGGCTGAAGTCGTCGGCGGCGCAGCGCGATGCGCTCGACCGTTTCGGAGGCGAACCGGTCGCCACCGCACGCGCCGCCTATCGTGCCGCCTGGGACGCCTGGCGGACCCTGGACGCCGAGCTGACAACGCTCACCGCCGACCGCGACGACCGCGCACGCGAGGCCGAGCAGTTGCGGGCGGCCATCGCCGAGATCGAGGCCGCGGCTCCCGTCGCCGGCGAGGACGACGAGCTCGCCCGACGTGCCGAGCGCCTCGCGAACGCCGAAGAACTGCGTCTGGCCGCCGACGCCGCGCACGCCGCCCTGTCGAACGACGACGGCACGCCCGACGTCGTGTCCCTGTTGGCCGAGGCGCGTCGCGCTCTCGAACGCATCGCGGGCAGCGACGCAGCCCTCGCCGTCATCGGCGAACAGGTGGCCGATCTGGGATACCGCGCCACGGACGCCGCCGTCGCGCTGTCGGGATACCTCGCCGACCTCGACGAGTCGGGGCCCCACGAACTCGCCGCGGTCGACGAACGCCGCGGCGTGCTCGCCGGCCTCGCCCGAGCGCACGGGTCGGTGGATGCCGCGATCGCCCTGCTCGCGACCGGATCCGCGCGGCTGGTGGAACTGGACGACGACGGCGACCGTCTCGAGCGTCTGCAGACGCAGCGCGACGCGGCCGCGGCGGAACTCGACGGCGCGGCCGAGGCGCTGACCGCCATCCGTCGATCCGCTGCGGAACGGCTCGGGGCGGCGGTGACCGAGGAACTCCACGCGCTGGCCCTGCCCGACGCGCACCTCACCGTCGACGTAGCACCCGCAGCCGCCGCCGGTCACGGCCGCGACGAGGTGTCGATCCTGCTCGCGCCCCACCCCGGGGCCGATCCGCGACCGGTGTCGCGCGGTGCCTCGGGCGGAGAACTCAGCCGCGTGATGCTGGCCATCGAGGTCGTCATCGCCGGCGTCGACCCCGTGCCGACGTTCGTCTTCGACGAGGTCGATGCGGGCATCGGAGGAGCCGCGGCCATCGAGGTGGGACGCCGTCTCGCGCGTCTCGCGGAATCGTCGCAGGTCATCGCCGTCACGCATCTCGCGCAGGTGGCCGCCTTCGCCGGCAACCACCTGACGGTGGTCAAGGGCAATGACGGTGCGGTCACGGCATCCAGTGTCCGACGCTTGGACGGCGCCGAGCGGGAGGCCGAGATGGCGCGGCTGCTCTCGGGCCTGAGTGATTCGGATGCCGCTCTGACCCACGCGCGGGAGCTGCTGGAGACCGGTCGCGCGGTCGGCTGATCCGGCGATCGACCCGCGATCGTCATGATGCGGTGACGCGGATGTCGGAGGGTGGTGCCAGACTGCGAGACGACTTACCGACGCGACTGATAGGATCGAAGCCCGTGATGCAGACTTCGGACGCGGGACATTCAGACGGCAAAACCTTCACGACGAAGCACATCTTCGTCACCGGAGGAGTGGTCTCCTCACTCGGTAAGGGCCTGACGGCGGCAAGCCTCGGCAACCTTCTGACCGCGCGGGGTCTGCGCGTCGTGATGCAGAAGCTCGACCCGTATCTCAACGTCGATCCGGGCACGATGAACCCGTTCCAACACGGCGAGGTCTTCGTCACCGACGACGGCGCCGAGACCGACCTCGACATCGGACACTACGAACGATTCCTCGACATCGAGTTGAGTCAGGCGGCCAACGTCACCACGGGCCAGATCTATTCGCAGGTCATCGCGCGCGAGCGTCGGGGCGAGTACCTGGGCGACACGGTGCAGGTCATCCCGCACATCACCGACGAGATCAAGCGCCGCATGCGTCTGCAGGCCACCGAGAGTCCTCAGCCCGACGTCATCATCACCGAGATCGGCGGCACGGTCGGCGACATCGAGTCGCAGCCGTTCATCGAGTCGGCGCGCCAGATCCGCCACGAGCTCGGCCGCAAGAACGTCTTCTTCGTGCACGTCTCGCTCGTGCCCTTCATGGGCGCCTCGGGGGAGCAGAAGACGAAGCCGACGCAGCACTCCGTCGCGACGCTGCGCTCTATCGGCATCCAGCCCGACGCGCTCGTGCTGCGCAGCGACCGGCCCGTCACCGAGTCGAACAAGCGAAAGATCGCGCTCATGTGCGACGTCGACGAAGACGCCGTGGTGAACGCGGTCGACGTTCCCAGCATCTACGACATCCCTTCGATGCTGAACGATCAGGGTCTCGACGCCCACATCGTCGACGCGCTCGACCTCGACAAGGCGGCCGACGTCGACTGGTCGCGCTGGCAACGCGTGCTGCAGGCCGTTCACAACCCGAAGCACGAGGTCACCATCGGCTTGGTTGGCAAGTACATCGACCTGCCCGACGCCTACCTCTCGGTGACCGAGGCGATCAAGGCCGGTGGCTTCGGTCAAGAGACCCAGGTGAAGATCACGTGGATCCCCTCAGATCTGTGCGAGACGCCCGAGGGTGCGGCCAAAGCGCTCGGCGCGGTGGACGGCATCATCGTGCCCGGCGGCTTCGGCATCCGGGGCATCGAGGGCAAGCTGGGGGCGCTGCGATTCGCGCGCGAGCAGGGCATCCCCACGCTGGGGATCTGCCTCGGCCTGCAGTGCATGGTCATCGAATACGCCCGGACGGTCGCGGGTCTCGAGGGCGCCTCGTCGAGCGAGTTCGATCCTGACACCGCCCACGCGGTCGTGGCGACCATGGCCGAGCAGGTCGACATCCTCGAGAGCGGCGACCTGGGCGGCACCATGCGTCTCGGGCTGTATCCGGCCGACCTCGCCGAAGGATCTCTCGCCGCCGAGGTCTACGGCGCGAACCGCATCTCGGAGCGCCACCGCCACCGGTACGAAGTGAACAACGCCTACCGCCGGCAGCTCAGCGACGCAGGTCTGGTCTTCTCGGGGCTCAATCCCGACCTCGATCTCGTCGAGTTCGTCGAGCTGCCCCGCGACGTGCACCCGTATTACATCGCCACGCAGGCTCACCCCGAGCTGCGCTCGCGCCCGACGGAGCCGCACCCGCTCTTCCGCGGTCTCGTCGGCGCCGCTCTCGAGCGACACCGCTCGAGCGAGCTGTTCGACGTCGAGGAGGACTGACGTGGAAGAGCTGCGCGACGAGCGCGTCGACCTCGAGGTCGTTGCAAGCGACCTCGTCTACGAGGGTGCGGTGTGGGACGTGCGCAGCGACACCGTGCGCTACGGCGATGGCGAGATGACGCGGCAGTACGTCGATCACCCGGGGGCAGCGGCCGTCGTGGCCGTCGACGACGACGAGCGCGTCGTGCTCATCCAGCAGTACCGCCACCCCATCAAGGAGCGCGACTGGGAGATCCCGGCGGGCCTCCTCGATGTGAAGGGCGAACCGCCGCTCGAGACCGCGAAGCGCGAGCTCACCGAGGAGGTCGACCTCGAGGCCGACCGGTGGCAGCACCTCATCTCGATGCACACCACGCCCGGGGGCAACGACGAGGTCGTGCACGTGTTCCTCGCCAGAGGACTGCGGGCTGTCGAGAGCGACTACGAGCGCGAGCACGAGGAGTCCGATATGCGGGTCGAGCGGGTGCTGCTGGCCGACGTCATCGACGGTGTGCTGGCGGGACGGCTGCGCAACGGCATCCTCGCGACGGGCGTGCTCGCCGCGGCCGAGGTGCTGCGCCGCGAGGCCGCCACCCACTGACGTGGAGCTCGAGCGCGCGGTCGAGACCTACCTCCGGCACGTCGCGCTCGAGCGCGGGCTCTCCGATCACACCGTCGCCGCATATCGCCGCGACCTGGCGGTGTACGGCGAATGGCTGGGTGCGCGGGGCGTGACCGAGGTCGAGGCCGTCACGCCGGGGCTGATCGCCGAATTCGCGGCCGAGCGAGCGTCGGCGGTCCCGGCTCCGGCATCCTCATCTCTGGCACGGCTGCAATCGTCGGTGCGGGGCCTGCATCGCTTCCTCGTGCGCGAGGGCCGTGTCGAAGCCGACCCGAGCGGTCGTCTGCGCCCGCCGAAGGCCCCGCGTCGCCTGCCGAAGGCCCTGACCATCGCCCAGGTCGACGACCTGCTGGATGCCGCGGGCCCTGCGCCCGGGTCGGCCGACGCCTCCGCGGCGGAGCCGTCTGCCGTCCGCGATCGGGCCCTGCTCGAACTGTTGTACGCGACCGGCGCCCGGGTGTCGGAGATCGTCCAGCTCGACGTCGACGACACCGCGCACGGTGATCTGCTGCGGGTGCGGGGCAAGGGTGACAAGGAGCGCATCGTGCCCGTCGGGTCGTACGCCCGCGCGGCCGTGGAGGCCTATTTGACCCGGGTGCGACCGGCCCTCGCCGCGAAGGGGCGGGCGACGCCGCGTCTGTTCCTCGGCGTGCGGGGAGCGCCGCTGTCGCGGCAGAGTGCGTGGCTCGTCATCCAGGCCGCGGCGGAGCGCGCGGGTCTCACCTCGCACGTGTCGCCGCACACGCTCCGGCACTCCTTCGCAACCCACCTGCTGCAGGGTGGCGCCGACGTACGCGTCGTGCAGGAACTGCTCGGGCACGCCTCGGTCGCGACGACGCAGATCTACACGCACGTCACCGTCGAGGCGCTCCGCGACGTCTACGCGACCTCGCACCCGCGGGCGCGGTGAGCGGAAAGACCATGGCCTCCTCCCTCTTGGGGAAGCAAGAGATAGCGGACCCCCGGATAATGGTCGTCATGGGGGAGGGCTCGCGTGTGGACCGTGTCCTGCGGGGTACTCCTCATCGCGACGAAGTGAGAGGGCATCGATGAGCGCATCGCCCACGCCGCGACGGTTGCGGGCCTGGGGCGAGGGCGCTTTGCTCCTCGCATCCTTCATTCCGTGGTCCGTGCTGTGCTGTGTGTGGGCGGTCGTGATGTTCGCCTCGCTCTGGGGATACAGCTCGAAAGGCGAGGAGTGGGCCACCGTCGTGATCGGTCTCGCACTCGCTGGAACCGGCGTCGCCTTCAGCGTCCTCGCCGCGCTCGCGCTGGCTCGCCGGACGCGAATGCCGCGCGGAGGCGCCTGGGTGCTCGTTGCGCTCGTCACGCTTGCCTGGACGGTCGGTGTCTTCGCGCTATGGGGGTCCAGCGTGTATCGCCATCTCCCCGACCTGCCTTGGCCGTTCTCCCTGATGGTGCTGACGGGTTTCACCGTCCCCGTCGCCGTTCTCGGCATCCTGGGTCTCATCGCTGTAGCCGCTCTTCGTCGAATGCAGTATGCAGCGGGAGTCGGGCCGGGCGGTTGAGGGGAGCATGAGCACGCGCACGATCAGTGACGCCGGGGGAGCGTGGTGGCTGTCGCTGCTCTACATCGCAGTGGTGCTGGCGCTCGCGGTGTCCGCAGTCCTCTCGCTCGGAGTGGCCCCTCTGCTATCGGCGAGCGACATATCGTCGGTCGACGTCACGCGGACGCTGGGGGGAGTCGCTGCCGTCGGTGGTGCGCCCGTGTTGACGTGGATCTGTCTGCGTGTCCGCGCGGTTCGGTCGCGCCTGCGTCCAGGAGCGGCCAGCATTGCCGCCAGCGCGACGACGATGCTCGCTGTCGGATGGACCTGCGTCGTGGTGGTGGGGTACCGAGAAAGCGCTGAGGACGTGTGGGGACAACTGCCGGTCTCCCTCGGCATCTGTGCGCCGGCGCTGGTCGTCGCGCTCTGTACGCTGTCGATATCGCGACCCGTTCAGCGCGACCACGACCGACGGGCATCGGCCGCACGCCGAGGCCGCGAGGCGAGCCTCCTGCCCTGAGAGACTAGGGGGATGACCGCCACGCTCGTCGCCCAGAACCTCGCCGGCGGATACGGACACCGCACGCTGTTCGAAGGGGTCGACCTCACGGTCGCGCCGGGCGATGTGATCGGCGTCGTCGGTGCGAACGGTGCGGGCAAATCGACGCTGTTGCGTCTGCTCGCCGGAGTCGACGAAGCGCAGGGCGGAGCGATCAGCCTCGCGCCGTCGGACGCGTTCGTCGGCTGGCTGCCGCAGGAGCACGAGCGCGTCGACGGCGAGACGGTTGCCGCGTACATCGCTCGGCGCACGGGCGCTGCGGAGGCGACGCGCGAGATGGATGCCACCGCGGTGGCGCTCGGCGACCCCGACGCCGTGGGGGCCGACGACGCCTACGCGACGGCCCTCGAGCGGTGGCTCGCGAGCGGCGCCGCCGACCTCGACGAGCGGATGCCGCAGGTGCTCGCCGATCTCGGGCTCGACGTCGGCCCGGACGCGTTCATGACCGGGCTCTCGGGCGGACAGGCCGCTCGCGTGGGTCTGGCGGCGTTGCTGCTGTCGCGCTTCGACATCGCTCTGCTCGACGAGCCGACGAACGACCTCGACCTCGATGGCCTGGAGCGCCTCGAGACGTTCGTGAAGGGCTTGCGGGGTGGGGTCGTGCTCGTCAGCCACGACCGCGAGTTCCTTGCCCGTTCGGTCACGCGCGTGCTCGAGCTCGACCTCGCGCAGAACGCGCACCGCGTCTACGGCGGAGGCTACGACGCCTACCTCGAGGAGCGCGCGACACTGCGCCGGCAGGCGCGCGAGAAGTACGAGGAATTCGCCGAGACCAAGGCCGACCTCGTCTCACGCGCCCGCACGCAGCGGGAATGGTCGAGTCAGGGTGTGCGCAACGCCATGAAGAAGGCGCCCGACAACGACAAGATCCGTCGCAAGGCGTCTGTGGAGTCCAGCGAGAAGCAGGCGCAGAAGGTCCGACAGATGGAGAGCCGCATCGCCCGCCTGGACGAGGTCGACGAACCTCGCAAGGAGTGGCAGTTGGAGTTCACCATCGGTTCGGCTCCGCGGTCGAGCTCGGTGGTGTCGACGTTGTCGGGCGCCGTCTTCCGGCAGGGTGACTTCACCCTCGGACCGGTCTCGCTGCAGGTGAACGCCGGGGAGCGGATCGGCATCACCGGACCGAACGGTGCGGGTAAGTCGACGCTGCTGCGTGGCATCCTGGGCCGCCAGACGCCCGACGAGGGAACCGCGAGCCTGGGCGCGAGCGTCGAGATCGGTGAGATCGATCAGGCCCGGTCGCTGCTGGTGGGGGAGCGACCGCTCGCCGAGACGTTCGAGGGTTTCGTGCCCGAGCTCACCGCTGGCGAGGTGCGGACCCTGCTGGCGAAGTTCGGGCTCAAGGCCGACCACGTCACGCGTCCTGTCGACGCGCTGTCGCCCGGTGAGCGCACGCGCGCGGGACTCGCGCTGCTGCAGGCTCGCGGTGTGAACGTGCTCGTGCTCGACGAGCCGACCAACCACCTCGACCTTCCGGCGATCGAGCAGCTCGAGCAGGCGCTGGAGTCGTACACGGGCACGCTGCTGCTCGTGACGCACGACCGGCGCATGCTCGCGGCCGTGCAGACCGATCGGCGCTGGCGGGTCGAGGCCGGGGTCGTCACCGAGCTGTAGTGGTCGCTGCCGCGTTCGGGAGGTGGGTTCCGCTTCGCCCCCATCGCGCCAGCTGCCCTTCGGCGGGCGGTGCGCGCTCGCCGGATGTCGGCCCCGCGTGGTGCGCTCTCGAGGCATGCCGGGCGGCGCGATGCGCGCCCGCTGCATGCCGGGCGGAAACTCACCGCATAAACGCGATCTGCGCACCTAAACGCGCTGAGAGAGCGTTTCGGCGCGCGGATCGCGTTTATGCGTGGGAGGGGCGCCGGCTCAGCGGCCCTGGCGCTTCTTGTACGGCTTCGGCTGTCCCTTGACGATCGGGGCGCGGCCCTTGCCCTTCGACGCCTTGGCCTTGCCACCCCCGGGTGCCTGCTGTTTCGCGGCGGGCGGCGGGGCATCGGCGATGCGGTGGTGCGCCTCGTCGAGCAGCAGGCGACCCGCGGGCGTGAGCTGCGTCGGCGGGGTGCGCGAGACGAGGGGCTGCCCCACCTCTTCTTCGAGCTTGTCGATCGTCGTGTACAGGGACGCCAGAGGAATGCGGAGCTTCTCGGCCGCGCGGGGGAAGTGCAGCTCCTCGGCGAGGGCCGCGAACCGGACGAGGTGCTCGAGCTTCATGGCATCCATTCTCCCGTGTGCGCAGCGCCGGTGTGGGCGCGGCATGAGCTGATCGGGCGGCGACCACACACGATCGCGACCAGATCACACGCTGGGGAGGTGCGGCGATCTGTGATCTCGCGCGGATCGTGTCATCTCGCGACGCGGTGAGCCGGCGGCCGACCCCGCACACCGGGTCCGCCGCCGGACGGGGCGGTCACGTCGCGAGGCGGTCGCGCCGGGTCAGGCGGCGGAGGCGAGGAAGCGGTCGGCGGTGCGCAGCGACAGCGCCATGATCGTCAGCGCCGGGTTCGCGGCGATGGCGGAGGGGAACACCGAGTTGTCGCAGATCCACAGGTTCGGGATCTCATGCGAGCGCCCGTCCGCATCCACCACACCGTCCGACGGATCGGTCGACATGCGGCACGTGCCGATCGTGTGGGCCGTGCGGGCCAGCACCATCGTCTCGCGAGCACCCGACGCCTCCATCACCCGCAGCATGAACGCCGTCGCGTGACGGTCCATCGCCGTCTCGTTCTCGCCCGCGCTGAAAGTCACCCGGGCACGGGGGATGCCGAACTCGTCGGTCTCGTCGACGAGGGTCAGTCGGTTGTCGTCGGACGGCAGACACTCGCCGTTGATGCCGATGCCGGCCATGAACCGCGACTGGTCGAGCCGCTCCATCAGATCGCGGCCCCACAGCCCCCCGCCGCGCACGAGAGTCGTCGAGAAGGTCAACGGCATGACGCCGAGGCTCTGCACGAGATAGCCGCCGGCGAAGTCGGCGTCGGCCGGACGCATCATATCCTCGCTGATGAGCGACGACGGGTAGCCGCGATGTCCGCGCACCGGCTCGTCGAACCGGCCCCACACCTGCGTCGCACCGTGCGCGAGGAAGTTGCGGCCCACCTGGCCGTTGTCGTTCGCGAGGCCCGTGTGCAGCAGGAGGCGCGGCGTCTCGACCCCGCCACCCGCGAGCACGAGCGACCGGCAGCGCTGTCGCACATCCCGACCGCCCTGGCGGTACACGACCGCGGCGACGTGCCCGCGGGCGTCGAGCTCGATCGCGTGAACCATCGCCTCGGCGCGGATCTCGGCGCCGGCGGCGACCGCCGCGGGAAGGTACGTGTTCGCCGTGGAGGCCTTGGCATCCACCCGGCACCCCTGGTGGCACTCGCCGCAATTCACGCACGCGCCGCGCTCGCCGTGATGATCCTGCAGTCGAGCGCGCGTGAGAACGGCGGCGGGGGCGTCGGCCCAGCGGATGCCGAGGGCGTCGCAGCCCTTCGCGACCAGGTTCGCCGGCGCGTTGCGTTTCGCCGGGGCGTAGGCGTAGGTGCGGGCCGGATCCCACGGGTAGGGGGTCGGGCCCGAGACGCCGATGTCGCCCTCGACGCGCTCGACGTACGACAGCAACTCATCGGGGTCGACGGGCCAATCGCGTCCGACGCCGGATTCGGTGCGCAGGGCCAGGTCGCGTCGGTCGGGACGCGGGGTGAACGCGCCCCAGTGCAGCATCGATCCGCCCACGCCGCGGCCGCTGTTGTTCGGCCCGAACGCGGTGGGGTCGTCGCCCCCGCTCAGGCGCTCCGACATCCAGTTGATCTCGACGGCCTCGGTCTCGTCGGCGGTGAGGTCGTCGAGTGCGAAGTGGCGGCCGGCCTCGATCGCGACGACGCTCAGGCCCTTCCTGGCCAGCTCGGACGTCAGGGGCGCACCTCCCGCGCCCGTCCCGATCACGACGACATCGACCGTCTCGTCCGTGCCGAATGTGCGCATCTGCTCGAGGTTCATGCCGCGTCTCCTGTCGTCACGGTGCCGCCGACACCGGCGGGCTCCCAGTCCTCGCGGCGTCCGAGCCGGAGCTCCACGTACCCGCGCATTGGGCTGCCCCCGGTGGCGAAGCCGTCGTACCCGACGCGCGCCATGCTCGCCGGGTGGGCCAGCCACTGGCGCACGAGGTCGTTGCGGGCGTCTTCGAGCCACGACTTGAGGCGAGCCGTGTCGAGGGGGCCATCCGCATCCGTCGTGCCCTCGATCGCGGCGCGGAGCACCTCTTCGCGGGCTGTGGGGTCGGTCGGCCAGACTCCGGAAAGGGTGTCGAGCCCGGCGCGGTAGGCCTCGGGATCGGGCGGCAGGTCGGCGTTGCGCCACCCATCGCCCTCGCCGCGCGCGAGCTGTGCGTCGACGCGGGCAGCCAGATCGATGGGAGGGCTGTCCTGCGGGACGACGAGGTCGGCGATCTCACGAAGCAGCGTGAGCTGCGCGACGTCGAGCACGGCGGGGGCGTAGCCGCGGTCGTCGGGAACGGCACGGAGATTCAGGATGCCGCGCACGCGGGCATCCACGCGGTCACCCGCGATGAGCGCCGCCCAATCGTCGGGGATGACGGGGCCCGGGAGAACCTCGTCGTCGACGAAGTGCGCGATGGCCTCCGCGGCCTCGGAGGTCCGCTCGAACGGGATCAGGTGACCGGTGTCGTCGAGGGTGACGAAGCGGGCGCGCGGATAGACGGATGCCAGGAGCCCCGGCTGCGCGGACGCGCCGAGGTCGTCGTCGTCGGTGCCGGCCAGGACAAGGGTGGGGAGATCGAGGGTGCCGACATCGGCCGAGGCGTCGACGCGGCTGCCGGTTTCGAGCCACGCCCGCCACGCGGCGGGGGCGGTACGTCCCAGATCCTCGTGGGCGAGGTCGTGTGCCGGGGTATCGAGCGGCTCGGCCGTGTTCTGGTCAATGAACGTCTCGGCATCGGCTCGGGAGATTGCACCGTCGGCCACCCACGAGAGCATGCGCCGGCGGCGCTCCTCGTCCATCGGCTCGGGACGCGGGGGCGAGGGCGCCATCAGCACCATGCCGGCGAGTCCGACCAGCGGCGCGTCGCCGCGAAGGACACGGGATGCCACCAGGGCAGCGATCTTGCCGCCCATGCTGTGTCCGCCGAGGATCCAGCGACCGCGCGCATGCCGGGCGAGATGCGTGATCACGTGGTCGACCGAGCCGTCGAGCGAGGAGTCCGAGGCCGTGGCGAGCGAGCCGAAGCCGGGGAGATCGATGCCCTCCACGCGTACGCGGCCGTCGAGACGTTCGGCGAGGCGGTCGAAGGATCGGGCGCTCGCGCCGAGCGCGTGCAGCAGATAAAGGGTCACGGGCGCCCCGCCCGGGGCGGTGGCGTTCTCGGAGGGCATGTCCTCACGCTCGCTCACCGGCCGAGTCGGCGAGGGTCGGTTGCGGATGGAGCCGTTTTGCGCAAGAGCGTCGTCTGTCGGCGGAAAGGCAGGCCGTCTTCCGGGTCGGGGCGGGGAATCCCGGGGCCGAGGGGGCGGAGCGGGGCGGGCCGAACTCCGGAGGATTCGGGCCTCCCGACCTGGAGTTCACGCCGTGGGGCGTCGGCCGCGTCGATCTTCCGGAGTCGTGCACGTCTGCGCGGGCGGAGCTGCGTGACTCCTTGATGCACCCGAACGCCCCGACCGTGGGGCGGCCGGGGCGCTCGGGCGGTCGGGGTCGTGGGCTTACGGGGTCACCATGCCGCCGTTGACGTTCAGCGTCTCGCCCGAGACGTAGCTGGACTCCGCCGAGGCGAGGAACACGAACGCCGGGGCGATCTCGGCCGGCTGCCCCGCGCGCTGGTAGGTGCTCTCGTCGTCGAAGTGCTCCATCTGGTCGTCGGACACGCCCTGACTCACCTGCAGCGCCGACCAGGTGGGTCCGGGGGCGACGACGTTGACGCGGATGCCGCGCGAGGCGAGCTGCTGGGCGAGCCCCTTCGACAGATTGTTGATGGCGGCCTTGGTGGCGGCGTAGTCGAGCCGGTCGGGGGCGGGAACGTACGCCTCGAGCGACGCGGTGTTGATGATGGTGCCGCCCTCGGGCAGGTACGCGAGCGCCGCCTTCGTGATCCAGAACGGTGCGAAGACGTTGGTGCGGAAGGTCGACTCGAACTGCTCGTCGCTGAGGTCTTCGACCTTCTCGACCATCACCTGCTTTCCGGCGTTGTTCACCACGATGTCGAGGCCCCCGAGCGCTTCGGCCGCACGATCGACCAGCTCGCGGCACGCCGCCGCCTCGGTGATGTCGAGCGCGATGGAGGCGCCCGTGCGTCCGGCATCCCGGATCTGCGCGAGCACGTGATCGGCGTCTCGCTGCTCGTCGGGAAGGTGCACGATCGCCACGTCGGCGCCCTCGCGGGCGAAGGCGATGGCGACCGCTCCGCCGATGCCCGAGTCTCCACCGGTGATGAGGGCCTTGCGCCCGGTCAGGCGGCCGAGGCCGCGGTAGGTCTTCTCGCCGAGGTCGGGGACGGGCGTCATGTCGGCCTGGACCCCGGGCTCGGGCTGGTGCTGCACGGGCGGCTCGACGCGCGCGTAGCGGGTGACGGGGTTGTCGAAAGTGAACTGGTCGCGATCGGAGGTCATGCCCCGACGCTAGGCACCCGGATGCCGCGTGGCCTGGGCCTTGACGCGACCGGTCGTTGCGGCGACGGGGCTCGACCGGCCGCTCAGCACGTCGTCGATCACGCCCGACACGCGCTCCGCCGAGGCACGCCACGAGAAGCGCTCGGCGTTGGCCAGGCCCGCGGCGACGAGGTGTGCGCGCAGGGTCGGATCGTCGACGACGCGCCCCATGGCGTCGGCCAGGTCGGCCTCGTCGTAGGGGTCGACGTACATCGCCGAGGAGGCGAGCACCTCGGGCAGGGATGCCGCGCGCGCGGCGATCACCGGACACCCGCACTGCTGCGCTTCGAGCGGAGGGATGCCGAACCCCTCGTACAACGAGGGGAAGACGAAGGCGATCGCGCCGCGGTAGAGCGCCGTCAGCTCGTTGTCGTCGACGCGACCGAGGAAGCGAACCCGGGCGTGGGAGCCGTCGTAACGCTGCCGCGAGAAGCTGTTCGTCTGGCTGCCGACCACGCGCAGCTCGACGTCGGGGTGCGTCTCGGCGAAGCGCTCGAAAGCCGCCAGCATGCGGGCGAAGTTCTTGTGCGCGTTGGGCGAGGACACCGCGAGCAGATAAGGGCGACCTGTGGCGCCCTCGTCCAGGTTCGCGCCCGGGCGGAAGCGGGCGTCGGCGCCGTTGTGGACCACCGTGAAACGTGCCGGATCGACACCGAAGTGGTCGGCGATCTCGCCGCGAGAGAACTCGCTCACCGTCAGCAGACCGTCGCTGCGGGCGATCAGGCGCGGCACGACGACGCCGTAGACGGTCCGGAAACGGCGACCGAAGCTCTCAGGGTGCCGGATGTAGGTGATGTCGTGATGCGTGGAGATCTGCGGCCGATACCACGTCGGCCCCGTGCTCGCGAGATTCAACAGGAGCTCGCGACGCCGTCGGGCGAACAGCGGCAGATCGAGCTGTTCCCACGCGTGACCGCGGGTACGGCCGACCCGCACGATGCGGGTCGGGTCGAGTCCGGTCGTGTCGACCTCGCCCGGCGGGACGGCGAGGATCACGTCGTCGCGAAGCACGAGAAGCTCGCGCGCGATCTCGGTGGCGAAGCGCTGGATGCCGGTGGTGTGCTGCGTGAGGAAGCGGGCGTTGACGATGGTCATCGTGACGACCGCTCTCGCGGGGCGAGGGCCGCGGCGTAAAGGGCGAGCGAATCCTCGCCGACCCGGTCGTCGGTGAGTGTGCGTCGGGCCCAGTCGAGCGCCGCCGCGGACATCCGCTCGCGGAGTCCGGCGTCGTCGAGGAGAAGGGCGGTCGCGGCGATCAGCGTTTCGTCGGTACGGCGGACGAACCCGGTGATTCCGTCGGCGACCGTGTCGCGATTGCCGACGACGTCGGAGACCACGGCGGGCAAGCCCTGTGCCTGCGCCTGGATGAGCGACAGCGACATGCCCTCCCACAGGGAGGGGAACAGAAGCACGTCGAGCCCGTCGATGTACGCGGCCAGTTCCTGAGGGGAGACCCAGCCGGTCACGCGCACCGGAGCGTCGGCGAACCATTTCGTCTCGTCGTCGGGCGCGCCTGCGCCTATCCAGACGAAGTCGGCGCGGTCCTCGAGCGCCCGGGCGGCGGCGGCGAAGCGCCACGGGGCCTTCTGATAGGTGACGCGGCCCACCATGCCCACCACCGGTCGCCGCATGCGGTCGGGGCGTCGCGGACGCCGCGAGACGGTGTCGGAGGCGACCCCGGTCTGCAGCAGGTGAGCGCGCGGGGGAGCCAGGGCCGACTGCGCCAGGGCGTACTCCGACGGCGACGTGAGGATCAGCGTGGAGTGGCGGGCGAGGCGTCGCTCGACGAGGCGGAGTGCGGCGCGGACGGCGGAGGGCAGGTCGAGACGCAGGAAAGCGAAACCGTGCGGCGAATAGAAGACCGTGGCGGGGTCTCGACGCCCGCGCAGCGCCCGCCGGACGATCGCCCCCGCGAAGCTCGAGTGCGCGTGCACCACGTCGACGTCACCGACGTCGCGCATCGTGCGGTGCAGCGCGCGGAGGTCGCCGAGCCGCGCGCCCGTGGACAGTCGGGTCAGCTCGACGTCCGGGTGGAAGCGCGCGCGCAGCGCCTCGTCGGAGGGGGTCTCGGGGCGCGGGAGGAACAGCACGCGCACCTCTGCGCCGGCCTCGGCCTGACGGCGCGAGATGCTGTCGACGACGCTGAGGACGCCGCTCCCCATCGCTTCGGTCACGTGCAGAACGCGCATCATGCGGTCGTCATCTCCATCCAGGTGCGGGCGATGCCCTCGGTCAGGGACAGGTCGTCGTCGGCGCCGAACTCGTCGACGAAGCGGCTGACGTCGAGAACGACGTGGTCGACGAAGGTGGCGGGTTTGGGGGCCGTGCGCACCGGGAAGTCGCGGCCCACGACATCGCGGACGGTCGCGAGCACCTCCGCCACCGACGTGCCCTGGCCGCTGCCGAGGTTGTACACGCGGTGCCGGGGCTCGGAATCCACCATCCGCAGGATGCGCCGGATCAGATCGTCGACGTGGATGTAGTCGCGGATCATCGACCCGTCGCCCAGTTGCACGATCGGCTCGGCGCGGAGGATGCGGTTGAGGGTGATCGGGATGACGCCCTGCCGCTTCGACGGGTTCGCGTTCGCTCCGTACGGGTTCGAGATGCGGAGCGAGACGGCGGCGAGTCCGGCGGTCGCCGCGTAGTAGTCGATGTACCGCTCGACCGTGAGCTTGCCGATGCCGTACGGGGAGACGGGGGCGGCGGGCGCGTCTTCGACGAACGTCGCGCCGGGCTGAGGGCCGTAGATCGCGCCGCCGCTGGAGGCGTAGAACAGGCGACGGATGCCGGCGCGGGCGCACAACGCGAGCAACTCGACGCTCTGCTGGACGTTCGTACGCAGGTCGATGGTGGGGTCCGCGTCGACGGAGGCCGGCGTGGTGGTGGACAGGAAGTGGAACACGTAGTCCTGGCCGGAGACGGCGGCGGCGAGGTCGGAGACGCTGAGGAAGTCTCCGGGAACGACGGTGAGGTCGGTGGACGAGAAGGCGCGCGTGCCGCGACTGAAGCGATCGAAAGCGGTCACCTCGTGACCGGAGGAGACGAGGGCGTCGGTGAGGCGGGAGCCGAGGAAACCGTTGGCCCCGATGACCAGGCAGCGCGCCATCAGGGGAGACGGCGAGGAGGGGCGGTCGGGGGCATCGGATCCTCTCGGTGGAGGCGACATCGCGGGTGGCGTCGCGGGTCGTCGGTCGGAGGCGCGCGCCGGGTGCCCGCTCGAGACTCCGAGTGCACGACGATGCCGGTCGTCGCGACCCGGAGCGCGCGCAGGCGTGCGGCGACCCCGGGGGTGAAGGACACTGCCGTTCCCACGGGCTCGCACCCCCTCGCCGGGGGAGTCGCCTCCTGGATCGTCGTCGCCGGTCGTCGGCTCGCCGCTTCTGTTCACCATCGGCTTCGCCCTCAAGAGCGAAGTGGTCACCCGGGAGGGAGTCCGGGGAGCGCGGGCTTCAGCGGCGGCGTCGCACCCAGTCGCGGATGCCGCGCCGGAGGCGGATCCATCGCGCTCGCTGCGGGGTCGTGGCGGAGTGGCCCGCGTGGCGGGCGGAGGCCATCGCGACATCGTCGGGTGGCCACACGAACCGCAGGATCAGCCGTGCGCGCATCGGCCAGGACACCCCGCTCATCGCCATCCAGTAGGCGCGGACGTGGTCGGGCTGCTGCCGCCACGCCCAGTCGCGCGGGGTGCCCGCGGCATCCGCTTCGAGGCTGCCGGGGGCGGTCAGGGGCTCGAGCTCGAGACGCAACGCCGGGACGGCGCCGAGTTCACGCGCCCGAGCGACGCTTCCCTCGACACGGGAGAGGAAGGCCCCAGCGGAAGCCGAGGTGGCAGGAGTGCGC
>NZ_CAUQWC010000045.1:0-18058 GCF_963521695.1 uncultured Microbacterium sp.
CGCCAGGAGACGCGCGGACGGTCGAGGAGTGGGCGCGGGCCAGTTCGGTGAGCTCGCGCACCTTCGCGCGGCGCTTCCGCGACGAGACCGGGATGCCGTTCTCGCGCTGGCGCGTGCAGCTGCGCATGCAGGCGGCCATGGCCGCGCTCGCCGCGGGCGCCGGGGTGGCCGTCGTCGCCCGGCGGGTGGGTTACGACTCGGCCGCCGCGTTCTCGACGGCCTTCCGCGACAGCGTGGGAGCGAGCCCGCGAGAGTTCGCCGTGGGGCGTCGAGATGACCGATTCGCGAAAGAATTCGGCTGACGGGGGGATGCTCGTGCCCGCACGGGTCGGTATCCCCGGCGATAATTAGGTAACCCTTACCTGATCTCCTAGGAGTCTCCCGTGCTCAGAACACGCCGCCCCGGTGTGGTCGCCGCCACCGCCGCGCTCGCCCTCGCCCTCCTCGCCGGATGCGCCTCGCCCGCCCGGACGTCGGCGCCCACGACCTCCGCGACGGTCGAATCGGTGTACGGCCCGGTGGACGTGCCGGAGCATCCGGAACGCGTGGCCGGGGTGTCGTACGACACCCCGTGGCAGCTGATGTCGCTCGGGGTGAAGCCCGTCGCCACGATCGACTACTCGCGGTGGGCCGACAGCTACACGGCCGAGCAGATGGACTACATCTCCGACGCCACGAAGGTCGGCACCTATGGCGAGATCAACTTCGAGGCGCTCGCCTCCGCACGACCCGATCTCATCGTCGGCGACGCCGACGAGGTCGACGAGAGCACGTATCAGCGCCTGCGCACCATCGCCCCGACCGTGATCGTCGGGGGAGCCGACCGCGGGGACTGGCAGCAGATCACCGAGCAGACCGCTGCGGCCACCGGCACCACAGACACCTGGACGGCGAGCAAGGCGGCCTACGAGACCCTCCGCGATGAGACCACGGAGACTTACCGCGGGGTGATCGAGGGCAACCGGTGGGTCAACTTCTCGTTCGGCGACGAGCCGGGGCAGTTCTCGGTACAGCTCCCGACCGGCGCCACCGGCGATCTCGTGGTCGACGAGCTGGGTCTGCGCTACGGTGCGGGGGCGGCCTCCCTGGTCGACACCGATGGGCGAGGCTACGTCTCCCTCCCGCTCGAACAGCTGCCCACCGTCTTCGACGGGGTCACGTACGCCCTCACCTTCTCGGCGGTCGACGGCACGCCCTACGACGCGATCGAGGAGATCCGCTCGTCGCCGCTGTTCCAGAGCCTCGATGTCGCCCAGACCGGTGACATCTACGCGATGCGCTCCTCGGTGACCGACTACGAGACGGCTCAGCAGTGGGTGCACGAACTGGTCGACAACGTCCTCCAGCCGCTCAGTCGGTGAGCGTCGACCCCGTCGGGGCGGGCCGTCTCACGCGGCCCTCCTCGACGACCCGTCCGCGTGCCGTGGGCCTGACCGCCGCCGCGCTCCTCGCGGTCGCCGCTCTCGCCGTCGCCTCGCTGTGCGTCGGCGATCCTCTCCTCACTCCCGTGCAGGTGTTCGATCTGCTGCGGCATCCCGACGCCTCGACGGCCTCGATCATCGTCCACACCCTGCGCGTGCCCCGCGCTCTCCTCGCCATCGCCGTCGGCGCCGCACTCGCCGTCGCCGGCGTCGTCATGCAGGCGCTCACCCGCAACCCGCTCGCCGAGCCGGGGTTGCTCGGGGTCAACGCGGGCGCGTCGTTCGCCGTCGCTGTCGCCTTCGTCGGGCTCGGACTGCACGGCTTCGGGACCACTCTGCTGTTCGCCTTCGTGGGCGCCGGCGTCGCCGGCCTCGCCGTCGCCCTCCTCGGCGGGGTCGGTCGCTCGGCATCCGTCGCCCGGCTCGTCCTCGCCGGCGTGGCCCTCGGCGCCGTGCTGTCGGGGGTGACCCAGGCGTTGAGCCTGGTGGACCCCGCCGAGTACGCGCGCATCCGCGTGTGGGAGGCCGGGTCGCTCGCCGCGCGCGACACCCCCGTCGCTCTGCTCGTGGCGGCTCTGATCGCGGCCGGTCTCGTGCTCGCGGTCGCGATCGGCCCCGGGCTGAACCTCCTCGTGCTGGGGGAGGATGCCGCGCACAGCCTGGGCGCGCGCGTCGCGCGTGTGCGCGCGGCGGGACTCGTGGCGATCGTGCTCCTGTGCGGCACCGCCACCGCCGCCGTCGGCCCGATCGGCTTCGTCGGGCTGCTCGTCCCGCACGCCGTGCGCGCGGTCACCGGAGCCGACCAGGTGCGCACGGTGGCCGCCAGCCTCGTCGCCGGCCCCATCCTGCTGCTGGTCTCCGACCTGCTCGCCCGCACGGTGGTCGCGCCCGGCGAGCTGTCGCTCGGGGTGGTCACCGCCTTCCTCGGCGCTCCCGTGCTCATCGCGCTCGTGCACCGGCGGCGGAGACCCTCGTGACCTCCGCGATCCGGGCGCAGCCGACGCTTCGCCGCCGCCGTACCGCGGCGTGGACGGTGTGCGCTCTCGTTCTTGCGGCGGTCACCCTGGGCACCCTGGCCCTGGGCGATCTGGGCGTCGCGCCGGGCGACGCACTGGCCGCGCTCGCCGGCTCCGGAGACCCGGGAACGATTCTCGTCGTGCGTGAATGGCGGCTGCCGCGGGCGGCGCTGGGCATCGTGATCGGGGCGCTCCTGGGCCTGTCGGGGGCGTTGTTCCAGACGGTGACGCGCAACCCTCTCGGGAGCCCCGACATCCTCGGATTCTCGGTCGGGGCGTTCACGGGGGTTCTGCTGGCGACGGTCGTCGGCGCCACGTCGTTCCTCGCGTTGACCGGCGGGGCCGTCGTCGGCGGCCTGGTGGCGGCGGTGGTGGTGTTCGGTCTCAGCGCCCGCGGCGGCCTTCGCGGATTCACCGTCGTGATCACGGGGATCGGCGTCACCGCGATGCTCGGAGCGGTCAACATCGTGCTCGTCCTGCGTTTGGATGACGTGCGCGCCCGCGCAGCGGCGGTGTGGGCGACGGGTTCGCTCAACGGGGTCGATGCGGCCTGGATCCTGCCCGCGGCCGTGGCCCTCGTCGTCGGAGCCGTCACCGTCGCCGCGGGTGCGCCGGCGTTGCAGGCGCTGGAGTTCGGTGACGACCGGGCCGCCGGCCTGGGCGTGCGCCCGGCGACCGTGCGGTGGGCGGCGATGGTGGCCGGGGTCGGGATGATCTCGGTCGCCACCGCCGTGACGGGCCCGATCGGCTTCGTCGCCCTGGCGGCGCCGCAGATCGCCCGGCGGCTCTGGCACACCGGAGCCATCCCCTTCGGAGCATCGGCGCTGACCGGTGCCGTGCTTTTGAGCGCGAGCGATCTGCTCGCCTCCCGCCTGCTCGCCCCCGCCATGCTGCCCACGGGCCTGGTGACGGTGTGCCTCGGCGGTGTCTATCTCGCGTGGCTCCTCACCCGCCGACAGAAGGATGACAGATGACCGATCGAGACGATCGCCCCGCGTACGCAGCCGTGGTGGCGGCGGTGTCACGCGTGAGCGCGCATATGGTGCGTGTGGTCCTCGGCGACGTGCGAAGCCTCGACGGCACGGTGCTCGCCCCGCCGCAGGCTGCCGACGAGTTCTTCGGGCTCTGGGTGCCGGGCCCGGACGGCGCCCCGGTCAAGCGGTATTACACCCTGCGCGAGCGGCGTCCCGAGACTGGCGAGATCGTCGTCGACCTGCTGCTGCACGGCCACGGTCCGGCCACTGAATGGGCGGCGCGCGCCGCCGTCGGCGATGCGGTGTCGTTCGACGCACCCCGCGGACACTACGCGCCCCCGGTCGACACCACGCGCATCGTGCTCAGCGGCGATGCGACGGCTCTGCCGGCGATCGGCCGCATCCTCGACGAGCGGGCGCGTTCGCAGCAACCGACGCCTCCGGTGACGGTGCTGGTGCACGTCGACGATCCGGCCGACCGGCAGCGTCTTCCGGTGCGCTCGCGTGACGAGGTGCGGTGGTGCGCGGCCGAGGAGCTCGTCGCCGAGACGAAGCGACTGTGCGCGCGCGACTCAGCCGCCTACGTCTGGTTCGCGGGCGAGGCCGCCGAGATGCGGGCCGTGCGCTCGACGCTGCGCCGGGAGCGTCGGATCCCGACGCACCGCTGGATGACGATGGGCTATTGGCGCCGCGACAGCGAGCGCTGGTCCGCGCGCTTCGATGCGGCTGGACCCGACCTCCGCCGGGCGATCGACGACGTGCTCTCCTCCGACGCGGACGACGCCGTACAGACAGACCGCCTCGAAGAACTGCTCGCCGAGAGAGGACTCCTGTGACCCCGCTCTCGAATGCCGTGCCCGCCGAGGTCATCACCGTCACCGCCGCGTCGATCGCCTACCCGCACGGCCCGACCGTCGTGGACGCTCTGTCACTCGGAATCCGCGCGGGATCATTCGTGGCGATCGTCGGACCCAACGGGTGCGGCAAGTCGACGCTGCTGCGGGCGATCGCCCGCCTCGTGCCGGTTGCCTCCGGCTCGATCGTGTTCGACGGACAGGATCTGCGTGCCCGGTCGCCACGGGAGCTCGCCCGCTCGCTCGGGATCCTGCCGCAGTCCAGCTCGGCACCCGACGGCATGCGGGTCGCCGACCTCGTCGCCCGGGGCCGCTATCCGCACCGCCGACCCTTCGCCGCGTGGACGCACGTCGACGAGACCGCGGTGCGAGACGCGATGGAGGCCACCGGCGTCACCGACCTCGCCGGGCGCGACGTCGACGAGCTCTCGGGCGGCCAACGTCAGCGGGTGTGGCTCGCGATGGCGCTCGCGCAGGACACGCACACCCTGCTGCTGGACGAACCCACCACGTACCTCGACATCGCCCATCAGCTCGACGCACTCGAGCTGTTCAGGCGTATCCACCGCGAACGGGGTCGCACGATCGTGGCCGTGCTGCACGATCTGAACCACGCGGCACGCTACGCCGACCGCATCGTCGCGCTGAAGCGGGGCCGGATCGTGATCGACGGGTCGCCCGCCGAGGTCCTCACCGCTGCCGCGGTCGAGGAGGTCTTCGACCTGCCGTGCCGCATCATCACCGACCCCGAGTCGGGCACGCCGCTGGTTATACCGAAGACGCGCCGATGAGCGGATGCCGCCAGGCCGGCGGCGCGAAAAGGAGGATCCCTCCATTCGGTGGGGGCATCCTTTGGCGGTGTCGTCTGTACGCCAGCGTGACTACTAGGCTGTAAAAGCACTGTGCCCGGGTCACCATCCGTGCGCGTGCCGACCCGGATGACACACCCGTGGCATCCATTGGTCGACGTGACGCGGGAGCCTCAGGACCCCGCTATCGACCACACGGGCGACCAGAAAT
Organism: uncultured Microbacterium sp.; assembly: GCF_963521695.1. GTDB lineage: Bacteria > Actinomycetota > Actinomycetes > Actinomycetales > Microbacteriaceae > Microbacterium. The sequence continues at coordinate 5,286 of NZ_CAUQWC010000045.1, forward strand.
CGCAAGGAGGCGCGGTGAGCGACGCGGGTACGCAGCACGACAAGGCCACCCTCACGGTGGGGGGTACCACCGCCGAATTCCCGGTCCTGCGAGGTACCGACGGTGTACCGAGCATCGATATGGCGTCGCTGACCAAGCAGACGGGTCATACGGCGCTCGATTACGGATTCGTCAACACCGCCTCGACGAAGTCCGACGTCACGTACATCGACGGCGACCAGGGCATCCTGCGATACCGCGGTTACCCGATCGAGCAGCTCGCGAAGAACAGCACCTACCTCGAGGTGGCGTGGTTGCTCATCTACGGCGAGCTCCCTTCGGCGTCCGAGCTCGCGTCGTTCGACGAGCGCATCCGCCGTCACACCCTTCTGCACGAAGACCTGAAGAGCTTGTTCTCGTCGCTCCCGCCGACCGCGCACCCCATGTCGGTGCTGTCGGCGGCGACGGCTGCTCTGTCGACGTACTACGAGTCGGAGTCCGACCCGCACAATCCCGAGCACGTCGAGCTCAACACGGTCCGCATGCTCGCCAAGCTTCCGGTGATCGCGGCGTACGCGCACAAGAAGAGCATCGGGCAGGCGTTCCTCTACCCCGACAACTCGATGGGCTTCGTCGACAACTTCCTCAAGCTCAACTTCGGCGTCATGAGCGAGCCGTACGAGATCAACCCCGTCATGACGAAGGCCCTCGACCTGCTGCTGATGCTGCACGAGGACCACGAGCAGAACGCCTCCACCTCGACCGTCCGCCTGGTGGGTTCCACCGGTGCCAACCAGTTCGCGTCGATCTCCGCCGGCATCCAGGCCCTCTCCGGTCCCCTGCACGGCGGAGCGAACGAGGCCGTGCTGCAGATGCTCGGGCGCATGCGCGATTCCGGTGAGAGCGTCGAGCGTTTCGTCGAGCGCGTGAAGAACAAAGAAGCCGGCGTCAAGCTCATGGGCTTCGGCCACCGGGTCTACAAGAACTACGACCCGCGCGCGAAGCTCGTCAAGGGCGCGGCAGATGAGGTGCTCGAGGCCCTCGGCGTCAGCGACCCGCTCCTCGACCTCGCCAAGGAGCTCGAGCAGATCGCCCTCGAAGACGACTACTTCAAGGAGCGTCGTCTGTACCCGAACGTCGACTTCTACACCGGCGTGATCTACAAGGCGATGGGTTTCCCGACGCGGATGTTCACGGTGCTGTTCGCCATCGGTCGCCTCCCCGGCTGGCTCGCCCAGTGGCGCGAGGCCATCACCGACCCGCAGACCAAGATCGGCCGCCCGCAGCAGCTGTACACGGGTGCCGCCGAGCGCAACTACCCGGGCATCGGCTGACACGTCGCGCCACGACGCCCCGTCCCTCCACGCGAGGGGCGGGGCGTTTCGTTGGGGTGGGGCTGAGACGTGTGTCCCACTTTGTGCGGTCTGAGGCCCTCTCAGCCAGCACATTTTGGGACATGGCTTGCGCTTATTGGGACATGGTCGGGGGCCGCGTCGCCGGGTCGCAGTCGGTGGATCATGTCCCACTTTGTGTGGCCTGGGGTGGCCTCAGTCAGCACATTTGGGACATGGCTTGCGCTTATTGGGACATGGTCGGGGCGGCGTCGCAGGACGGTCGAGGTCGGCGGGTTCGAGAGGCTCGAGGGAAGGGTGCAGCGGCGTCAGGCGTGCAGCGCCTCATTCAGCGTCACGCCGACACCGGCGCGCGCCGATGCCTCGACGGCGCCGGTCAGGGAATTGCGACGGAACAGGATGCCGTCGCGGCCCGACAGCTCGCCGGCTTTGAGCGTGTCGTCACCGACCTTCACCTTCGTGCCGGCGGTGACGTAGAGCCCCGCCTCCACGACGCAATCGTCGCCGAGCGAGATGCCGATACCCGCGTTCGCGCCGAGGAGAGTTCGCGCGCCGATCGAGACACGGTGGGTGCCGCCGCCCGACAGCGTGCCCATGATCGACGCGCCGCCGCCGATGTCTGTGCCGTCGCCGATGACGACGCCCTGCGACACGCGGCCCTCGACCATCGAGGAACCGAGGGTGCCGGCGTTGAAGTTGACGAAGCCCTCGTGCATCACCGTCGTTCCGGGGGAGAGGTGCGCCCCCAGGCGCACGCGCGACGCGTCGGCGATACGCACGCCCGCCGGCAGAACGTAGTCGGTCAGGCGGGGGAACTTGTCGAGACCCTGCACCTCGATGCCGTGGCGCTTCAGCAGCGGGTGGAGCCGCGCCGCATCGTCGGGGTGCACCGGACCGGCATTGGTCCACGCGACGTTGGGGAGGTGGCCGAAGATGCCGTCGAGGTTGATCTCGTTCGGACGCACGAGCAGGTGCGACAGCGCGTGCAGGCGCAGATAGGCGTCGACGGTCGAAACGGGGGGAGCGTCCGCGTCGATGGTGAGCGCCACCGTTTCGACGACGACAGCGCGTCGTTCGTCGGGACCGGCAGAGGCTTCGAGCGCCTCCTTCTCGGCATCCAGATCAGAGGAGGAGCCGAGGACCGGCCGCGGGAACCAGGCGTCGAGCACCGTTCCGTCGAGGGTCCGCGTGGAGAGGCCGGCAGCGCTGATGCGTCGTTCGTTGCTCACACCCTCAGGCTACCGGCGCGGGCGCGTGTGAAATGATCGGGGGCATGCCCGTGCTCGACCTCACCGCCTCCTCCGTCGACCTCACCCGGGTGATCTGCGACATCCCCAGCGTGTCCGATGACGAGACTCCTCTCGCGGATGCCATCGAGGCCGCCGTCTCCGCCTACGACCACCTCGAGGTCATTCGCGACGGCGACACGATCGTCGCGCGCACCTCGCTCGGTCGTCGCCGACGCGTCGTCATCGCCGGGCACATCGACACGGTCCCGATCAACCGCAACCTGCCCGTCGAAGACCGGGATATCGACGGACAGGCGTTCCTCTGGGGGCGCGGCACCGTCGACATGAAGGCCGGCGTCGCGGTGCAGCTCAAGCTGGCCGCGGAGCTCACCGACCCCGCGGTCGACATCACATGGATGTGGTACGACCACGAAGAGGTCGACTCCACGCTCAACGGTCTCGGGCGTCTGTCACGCAACCGCCCCGACCTGTTCGAGGGCGACTTCGCGATCCTCGGTGAGCCGAGCAACGGCGAGGTCGAGGGGGGCTGCAACGGCACGCTCCGCGCCCTCATCCGCACCGACGGCGTGCGGGCGCACAGTGCCCGTTCCTGGATCGGTGAGAACGCGATCCACAAGGCCGCCCCCATCCTCGCCCGCCTGGCCGAGTACCGGGCCCGCGAGATCGAGGTCGAGGGACTCGTCTACCGCGAAGGACTCAACGCCGTGCGCATCTCGGGCGGCATCGCGGGCAACATCATCCCCGACGCCTGCGAGGTCGAGGTGAACTACCGTTTCGCTCCCAGCCGCGACGCCGAGGGCGCCGCACGCGTCGTCCGAGACGTGTTCACCGGTTTCGAGGTCGACATCGTCGACATCGCCGAGGGTGCGCGACCGGGGCTCGACGCGCCTCTGGCGAAGGAATTCGTGGATGCCGTCGGCGCAACGCCCACACCCAAGTACGGCTGGACCGACGTGGCGCGATTCTCGGCGCTCGGCATCCCGGCGGTGAACTACGGTCCCGGCGACCCGCACCTCGCGCACCACGATGAGGAACGCGTCCCCGTCGCGCAGATCGACGCGGTCGAACGCGGGCTCCGCGCCTGGCTGAGCGCGTCGTGACCGCTCCAGCCGCCACCGCTACCATCGCGAACGCGTGGACGCGGCTTCCCGTCGCGGCGCGGATCGCCATCGTCTACGTGATCGCACGTCTCATCACGACGGCCTTCTTCCTGTTCGCGGCGTCACTGTCGACCGAGGGTTCGCGATTCGGGATCGCCCCCTCGCTGTCGGATCTCGCCATCGGATGGGATGCGCAGTGGTATTGGACGGTGGCGGTGTCGGGGTACCCGTCGCAGCTGCCGCTCGCCGAGGCGGGGCACATCGCCGAGAACGCCTGGGCGTTCATGCCGCTGTACGCCTATCTCTCGGCCGGTCTCGGATTCTTCCTCGGGTCGTGGGGCGCGGGCGCCATCGTGGTCTCGCTCGTCGCGGGGTACGGGGCGTGCGTCGTGCTGTACTCCATGTTGCGGGAGCGCATCGGAGGGGATGCCGCGATGTGGGCGGTCGTGCTCTTCTCGTGCGGCCCGCTCGCCGCGCTGTTCCAGGTCGGGTACGCCGAGACGCTCTTCCTCTTCTTGCTGTTCCTGTCGATCCGATGCGTCCAGCGACGACGGTGGGGCTGGTTGTACCTCCTGGTGCCGGCCATGGGCTTCACCCGCCCCGGCATCCTGGCCTTCGCGCTCTTCCTCGGGCTCTACGGCATCCATCGTTTCGTCCGCCGACGCAGCGAGGCGCTGCCCGCGCGTGACGTGGTGCACATCGTGTCGGTGGGCGCTCTGGCCACCCTCGTGGGCTTCTCCTGGCAGTGGGTCGCCGCTGTCGTGACCGGCGATCCGGGTGCCTACCTCGCCACCGAGCTCGCCTGGCGGCGCAACTGGCTGGGCGGTGAGAGCGGTTTCGTGCCGGTCGACGGGTGGGTCAAGGCCGCGGGCTTCTGGTTCACGCAGTGGGGTCTCGGTCCCGAGATGGGCTATATCTTCCTCTTCCTGCTGGTCGTCGCCGTCGCGGCGGGTCTGCTTCTGCTGCCGCAGGTGAAGAAGCTCGGGATCGAGGTGCGCCTCTGGTCGGCGAGCTACCTCGTTTACCTCCTGCTGGTGTTCTTCCCGCAGTCGAGCGTCTTCCGGTTGCTCGTGCCGGCGTCGCCCCTCTTCGGTGCCCTTGCGGTTCCGCGATCGTTGCCGTGGCGTCTCGGAATGCTCGCCCTCGCCCTGACCGGGCAGTGGTGGTGGATCTACAACATGTACGCGCTCGGGAACACGTATTGGCAGATTCCGTGACCTTACGACGTCCGGTGACGACCTTTGACGGCGGGTTGCGCCGGTGACCGACTAAACTAGTAGGAGAGCAATCACGAGAAGGGGGCCGCGATGGCAGCCATGAAGCCGCGTACCGGTGACGGACCGATGGAGGCCGTGAAGGAGGGTCGGTTGATCATCGTGCGGGTGCCGCTCGAGGGGGGTGGACGACTCGTCGTCTCCGTGAACGATGCCGAGGCGAAAGAACTTTACGACGTCCTCGGGGGCGTCGTCACCGCCTGACGACCGTCAAACGTGCGAAGGCCGGCCCTCCGGGGTCGGCCTTCCGTGTTTCCCGGGGCGGATGGTCTGCGCGAGTTCGGCGGACGACCTGTGACCCGGTCGTCGTGAGGCGCGGAGACCGCGAGTGCGCGGGAACGCCGACGAACCGCGAAGGCTGTCGCGTCGGCTCGAGACCCGCGAAGGGTCTGCCGATTCCGATCCCGAGACCGCGCTCCGTCGCTCAGACGTCGGTCGGGCGCGTCGTCAACTGCAGGAGGCCCTCACCGGTGGTCGACAGGGCTCCGATGACGGCCGGAGAGGTCTGCACCTCCTGGATCAGCGAGCGGTAGGCCGTCGTCACGGCGTCGCGCCGCACGGGGTCGGCCACGGCGCCGTTCGCGAGCACGCGGGGGATGAGGACCGTACCGCCGGCGCGAACCAGTCGCAGCCCATGCTCGACGTATTCGATGACACCCTCGGGATCGGCGTCGATGAACACGATGTCGTAGGACGCCTCGTTCATGCGCGGCAGGACATCGGATGCTCGGCCGGTGATGAACCGCGCACGCGCGGCGGGGACGCGTGCCTCGATGAACGCAGACCTCGCGGCGCCGAGATGCTCGGGTTCCTTGTCGATCGTGGTGAGGGTCGCGCGCGGTGAACCGTGGAGCAGCCACAGGCCGGAGACACCGCCGCCGGTTCCGACCTCGACGATGTTGAGGGCTCGAGATGCCGCCGCGATGACCGCCGCCTGGGCACCGACCGCCGCGCTGATGGGCGCAGCGCCCAGTTCGAGAGCGTGCGCCCGTGCGCGAGCGATGTGCTCGGGCTCGACCGTCGACTCCTGCACGAACCGCTCGTTCGCCTGTTGACCGCTCACGTGGACCTCCTCGTTCAGGCTAGACGGCCGATCGGTGCGGGACCCCCAGGCGCGGCCGGTAATCTGGAGGCATGTTCTTTGGGCTGACGATCGAGAAGCTCATGCTGATCGGCGTGATCGCGGCCGTCCTCATCGGACCGGAGCGCCTGCCTCGCTACGCCGAGGCGCTGGCGAAGTTCACCAAGCGCGCGAAAGAGACCATGCAGGGCGCGCGGTCGCGGATGCGCGATGAGATGGGCCCCGAGTTCGACGACGTCAACTGGAAGAAGCTCGATCCGCGTCAGTACGACCCGCGTCGCATCATCCGCGAGGCTCTGCTCGACGACACGCCGACCGCGACGATGCGCGCGGCGGGTGCGGCGGCGCTGGCCGCCCGCGAGAAGCCCGAGACGACGCCTTTCGTCGCGGGGGAGCGACCCCCGTTCGACGACGAGGCCACCTGAGCCGACCCTCGCCGCAGAACAGAGGGACCGGGTCAGACGCCGAGGCGCAGCGGCTTGCCGGCGAGTCCACGCGGGCGCACCGCGAGGGCCGCGGCGGCGGCGTCGATGGCGCGGGCGGCGGGGTCGTCGGGGTTCGCGATGACGACCGGACGCCCGTCGTCGCCGCCGGTCCGCAGGGCGGAACTCAGGGGGACGGATGCCAGCAGGGGCACGTCGTCGTTCTCGCTCGAGAGGGCGCGGGCCACGGCTTCGCCGCCCCCGGCGCCGAACAGGTCGAGCAGGGTGCCGTCGGGGAGGGTCATCGCGGACATGTTCTCGATCACGCCGATGGGTCGTTGGCCCGTCTGGCGCGCGACGAGGCCCGACCGAACGGCGACGTCGGCGGCGGCCGCCTGCGGGGTCGTCACGACGAGCACGTCGGCGTGGGGGAGCAGCTGGCCCACCGAGATCGCCACGTCGCCCGTGCCCGGGGGCATGTCGAGCAGCAACACATCGAGGTCGCCGAAGAAGACGTCGGTGAGGAACTGCTGCACGGTGCGGTGCAGCATCGGACCACGCCAGGCGACTGCGCCCGCGGCGTCTTCTCCCGGGCGGCGCAGGAACATCCCGATCGAGATGACCTTCACGCCGTAGGCCACGGGCGGGAGGATGAGGTCGTCGAGCCTCGTCGGTGCCGGTGGCAGGCCGTCGGCGTCGACCAGGCCGAGCAGGCCCGGGATCGAGAATCCGTGAACGTCGGCATCCACCAGTCCGACGCGTAAGCCCCGCGCCGCGAGAGCCACGGCGAGGTTGGCCGTGATGGTCGACTTGCCGACACCGCCCTTGCCGCTCGTGACCGCGATGACGCGGGTGAGCGAATCGGGGCCGAAGGGCATCTCCCGTTTGGCCCGCCCGCCCCGGAGCTTCTCGGTCAGGGCGTTCCGCTCGTCGGGCGACATCACGCCGACCCGCACATCGACCGTGTCGATGCCGACGACGGAGACCGCGGCATCCCGGACATCGCGCTCGATGCGATCGGCGGCCGGGCACCCGACGATGGTCAGGGCGATCGCGACGTCGGCGGTCGACCCGTGCACGTCGATGCCGCGCAGCATGTCGAGCTCGCCGAGCGGGCGGCGCAGCTCGGGGTCGGTGACCGCCGCGACGGCCGCGCGGACGCGCTCCGCGAGCTCGTTCGTCACGAGCCGGACCGCGGGTGCTCGTCGTGCTCGTCGAGACGCTCGAGGGCGGCCTTGAGCTCGGCGCGCAGGGAGTCTTTCGTGATGACCTCGTCGGTCAGATCGCGCACGGCCATCCGCAGCGCGACGATCTCACGGGCGAGGTACTCGGTGTCGGCGAGGTTGCGTTCGGCGCGTTGGCGGTCCTGCTCGATCTGAACGCGGTCGCGATCGTCCTGTCGGTTCTGCGCGAGCAGGATGAGAGGAGCGGCATACGACGCCTGCAGCGAGAGCACGAGCGTCAGCGCGGTGAAGCCGATCGCCGCCGAGTCGAAGCGCAGTTCGTCGGGTGCGAAAGTGTTGAAGGCCATCCACACGACGCAGAAGAGCGTGAGCGAGAGCAGGAACGTCGGCGTGCCCATCGCACGGGCGACCCACTCGGTGAAGCGCCCGAAACGGTCGCGGGAGGGCTGCGGGGCGCGGGGGGCGAGAACCCCGGTGCGTCCACGGGGTGCGTCGAGGGCGGGACGTCGGTTCGTGCGTGCCATCAGCGCCTCCTCGGGGTGTGCGGGACCTGGGTGGGGATGCTCTGCGTCGTGAGCCGTCGGGTCGTCGTTTGGGGTTTCGGATCGTCGCCGTCGTGCGTGCGCCAGTCGTCGGGCAGCAGGTAGTCGAGCACGTCGTCGACGCTGACGCAGCCGACGAGACGATGCGCCTGGTCGACCACGGGCAGCGACACGAGGTTGTAGCTGGCGAGCAGGCGCGCCACCTCGGCCGCGGTGGCGTCGGCGGGAACGGGCTCGAGGGTGTCGTCGATGATGGCGCCGAGTCGCTCGTGCGGCGGGTAGCGCAGCATCCGCTGGAAGTGCACCGTGCCCAGGAGCCGCCCGGTGGGCGTCTCGTACGGCGGGAGGGTGATGAACACGGATGCCGCGAGTGCGGGGTGCAGCTCGTGACGGCGGATGAGGGCGAGGGCCTCGGCCACCGTGGCATCCGCCGACAGCACGATGGGCTCGGGCGTCATGAGACCGCCGGCGGTGTCGGGCCCGTACTGCAGAAGGGCGCGCACGTCGTCGGCCTCGTCGGGTTCCATCAGCTCGAGCAGCTGCTCGGAACGGGACTCGGGCAGCTGACCGAGGAGGTCGGCCGCGTCATCGGGCTCCATGGCATCCAGGATGTCGGCGGCTCGCTCGTCGCCGAGCTGCTCGAGGATGTGCACCTGCTCGTCTTCGGGCATCTCTTCGAGGGCGTCGGCGAGGCGGTCGTCGCTGAGCTCTTCCGCCACCTCGATCAGACGTTCCTCGGGCAGGTCGAGGAGCGTGTTGGCGAGATCGGCGGGCTTGAGCTCGGAGTAGGTCGCGACGAGCTGTTCGGCGGACTGCGCTTCGCCGGGCGTCTGGTTCTCGCGCACCTCACCCCAGGCGGCGAAAGTCGTCGCCCCCTTGGCGAACGGGGAGGCGCTCGTGCGCGGGCGACGCAGGAACAGCTGGCCCACGTCCCATTCGCCAAGGCGGTTGCGCTCGATCGCGACGTCTTCGATCACCGCGCCGCCGGAGCCGTCGACGAGGCTCACGCGGCGCCCGAGCATCTCGGCCATCACGCGCACTTCGCCACCGCGCTGCTGGAAGCGGCGAACGTTGATGAGGCCGGTCGTGATGACCTGACCCGACTGGATGGAGGTGACGCGCCCGATCGACACGAACACATGTCGACGGCCGGGGATCTCGACGACGAGCCCCACGACGCGCGGCGCCGCCGACGCGCGGTAGATCACCACGACGTCGCGCACCTTGCCCAGACGGTCTCCCGCCGGGTCGAACACCGTGCAGCCCGTCAAACGGGCGACGAAAACCCTCTGCGTGCTCACCGGTCCAGCGTAGTCCGCAGGTCTCGGTGAACACCTCGGGAACGGTCAGGCGCGCGTGACAGGATGGTGAAATGAGTATGTTCGCGCAGCGTCCGGGTGCCGGCCGCGACGACGTCGGCGAGAAGATCGCTTCGTTCCCGACGTACGAGCAGGCGCAGAAGACGGTCTCGTCGCTGATCGCCGGCGAGGTTCCCGCGCGCGACATCGCCATCGTCGGGTCGGGCCTGCGGTCGATCGAGCGCATCACCGGAAAGCTCGGCTACGCCACGGCCGCTCGCTCCGGCGCGCTGAACGGCCTCATGCTGGGGCTGCTCTTCGCGTTCATCTTCGTCCTCGGGACCCCGACGGTGCAGATCTCCGCCTTCGTCGGCGTGCTGCTGGTCGGAATGGCGCTCGGCATGCTGCTGAGCCTGGGCACGTACTCGATCGTGCGCCGTCGCCGTGATTTCGCGTCGGTCATGCAGGTCGCCGCCGACCACTACGACGTGTGCGTCGCCGCGGGCAGTGCGCACAAGGCTCGCGGCATCGTCGGACCCACGGGAGCGCAGCGAACCGTCGTGTCACGACCCGCTCCGGACGATGCGGCGCCGCCGCGATACGGCGAGCGTGTGGCACCGGGGACCGAGGCCCCCGCGGCTGCGCCTCGACCCCCGGTCACCGCTCCCGTCGGTGAGGCCGGGCCACCGCAGTACGGGGAACGCGTGTCGCCCCGGGGCGATGCCCCGGCCGCTCCGCCGCGCCCGCCGGCCCCCACGGCGTCTCCCGCGTCATCGCCCGCTCCGACCGGTGAGGAGCCGCCCCGGTACGGCGAACGCGTGACGCCTGCGCCGCGCGGTGACGAGGACGCCGACGGCGACCCTGCGCCGCCCACCCGGTGACGACCGAACCCGTCCGCATTCCCGTCGCGTTGCCGACGGGCCCCTCCGAGGTGTCCGGGCTGTGGGCGCGGGCCGATTCGCCGACGGCGACGATCGCCCTGGCTCACGGAGCGGGCGCGGGTATGGAGCATCCGTTCCTCGCCGGACTGGCAGACGCACTGGTGGCGGACGGTGTGTCGGTGCTGCGCTTCGTCTTCCCTTACGTCGAGGCCGGACGCCGCATGCCCGGACCCGCCGCTCACGCCGTCGCGACGTGGGCGGGCGTGCAGGCGTGGCTCGGCGCCGCGGCGCCCGGTCCCTGGGCCGCCGTGGGCAAGTCGTACGGCGGGCGGATGGCGTCGGTCGCCTGCGCCGAGGGAGTCATCGCCCCCGCGGCGCTGGTCTACCTGGGTTACCCCCTGCACCCGCCCGGTCGGCCCGACAAGCCGCGCCGTGAGCACCTTCCCGCCATTGCGGTTCCGCAGCTGTTCGTCGAGGGGGAGAACGACCCCTTCATCGACCCGCGGGCGCAGTTCGATGAGGTCGTGGCCTCGTGCCAGGATGCCCGGGTGCACTGGGTCGTCGGCGGCAATCACTCGTTCGAGGTGAAAGGTGCGCGGCGGCCGGCGCTCGAGATCGGCGCGGGGCTGGGTCCGATGGTGGGGGAGTTCGTTCGCGGGGTGTGGTGACGGGCTCGCTCGTTACAGCGCCGGTCGAGGTGCCGGCGGCGGGAACGTCGCGGAGCGCTCGTCGTCGGACATTCCGCCGCAGCGGGAAATGGCGAGGACGTCGATGGCTTTGCGACCGTCGATCGTGGACTCCTCGACCTTGAGGCTCATGCGGGGAGAATCCCGGACAAGGTAGACCTCTGCGAAGTCCACCGGTATGCCCAGCTCCTCGACTCGCCAGTCCTCACCCAAGAGCCGCGGGACCTCTCGAACGAACTGGGGGATGTCGAAATCGTCCTGTACGAAGAGCGCCCACTGTCCCGTATAGAAGGCGCCTTGGCCGGTCTGCAGCGCCTGCCCCTCTCCGCACGGATATGGTTCGAACTCTGGGGTGACGAGTATCTCCTTCGGCTCGGGAACGAAGTCCGAAAACGTCTGCAGGGCATCCAGCGTCTCGGAGCGCACCTCCGCGTAGGTGGTTGCCGGTGCGGAGCATCCGCCGAGGAATGCCGCTATGACTATCACGCTCGATGCCGTCAGTCGTCTCATTGATGTGCCTTCGCCTTGTTCAGTATTTGGTTGACCGCGTTTAAGACTGTGCCGTTGACTCTCTCGTCATCGCTCATCAGCGCGTTGTGATGCTCTACGCTCTCGGCCACGACCAACGGAACCCCGAGGGCGACGTTGGCCGGGTTCATACCCGGGAGCCCCGACTCGACAAGTTGGACGCGGCCGAACGATTCTGGACCTTCACCGAACCCCAGCGGTCCCAGCTGGAGTCCCGCGTAATAGCGATTGATATCGTCCGGCCCCTGTGCCGAGTAGTAGATAGTTCCATCCGAAGGCACGTACCCGTCCACCGCACCAACGGACGCGGCCAGGAATCGCGCATTCACGATGCCGCCGTATGCCTCGGCGGCGCTGCCGACACCACCGCCGTATGAATGCTCGTAGCTCATGGTCCAGACGCTCGGTTCTGCGGCGCGCACACCCTGGACGAACTGGGCGTATTCCGGTGCGCGTTCGTGTGCGTACTGGTTCCACTGGGGGCCGCCGCCGAAGGGGATATCGGTCAGCTGGGGCATGGGGCCGGTCATTACGGTGAACGCCAGAACGTGTTCGCGTCCGCCTCGCACCTGCCAGTTCGCGAACCCGGTCACGGGTGCGTCGCCGTAGAACGAGTCGGCCCTGGTGTTCGTGCCGGGGACGACGAAGAGCGCGGCCTTCGCGGTGGACGGATTCCCCGACATCTCGATGAGTGAACCGTGACGGGGGTCCCACGCGTAGAGCTGTTTCCGACCATCGGCCACGGCCTGAAAATAGTCCGTCTCCCGTTCGATGGAATCGATATCTGCCGAGGGAATGGCGCGGGATCGCTGAACACCCGTGAAGGGGTGGATGCCGACCGCCCGGTCGCGCTTCGCGCGAAGCTCGGTCAGGTGCGCCGCGGCGCGACTGCGATTGGCCGCCACACGATCTGACAGGGCGACGCCGTCGAGAATGCCGATCAGGGCGGGCACGCCCGTGACCAGCGCGGCAGCCGTGGAGGGCGAGAGTCCCGCCCACCACCCCGCAACCGCCTCGGGTCGCCCGCGCCGGATGATCGCGGCCCACTCCGGGTGCTCGCGGAGGAGGCGGGCTGCATCCGTAGCCCCTCCGCGCGAGAGGCGTCGAAGAAGCGGAACCGCCGCGTCGTCGAGGATCGAGGCCGAGGGGGCCTCCAGAGCGGCCTCGTCGATGGGGAGATCGCGGGTGAGGGTCCA
>NZ_CAUQWC010000046.1:0-18049 GCF_963521695.1 uncultured Microbacterium sp.
GCAGCGAGGTCGAGGCCAGTTGCGTGGCCCCGGGCAGCGACTTCACCTTCTGAGGGGTGGGCCACCGCGACCCCCACTTCGAGGGATCATCCTGCCCCAACTGCGCATTCGTGCCATCGCCCCAAGCCCACACGTCCCCGTTCGAGGTCAGGGCATGCGACGCCCCGAGCGTCGTGGTCACCGAGATGACATCCGACAGCCCCGGCACGACTGCCCAGACGAACCGATTCGTGAACGTCCCATCTCCCAACGAGCCGTCACCATTCGACCCCGTGGACCACACCGTCCCATCCGCCAGCAACGCCAGCGCATGCGTCCCGGCCGCGCTGATCTCCACCACCGGCGACGAGAACGTCAACGACGTCTGCAGCAACTCCGTCTGATCATTCCCCGACGAACCGATACCCAACTGCCCCATGTAGTTGCTCGAACCCACCAACACGTTCGCCCCCACCACCGTCGCCGAAGCGGACTCGGAGAGGTTGTGCGACAGAGCTGTGACAGTTGTGGTCGATCCCGGCGTCGCCCACGGGCGACCGAGATCGAGCGTCTCGGTGACCTTCCCCGATCCGTCAGTCGTTCCGGTCGCGCTCCGGGTCCCGAGCGTCAGCGCGATCGGCTGCCCCGCGGCGGGAGCGCCGGCCGGGGTGGTGAGCACACCGGTCACGGCGGTGCCGCCGGATGCCACGGCGGTCGTCATCGGGACGAGGCTGAGCTTGTACCGGGAGTTCGACGCGGCGAGCGCCGGCGTCGAGGTCGTCAGCAGGATGGCGGGAACACTCCACAGGGAAGCGCCCACCACCGTGCGACGGGACAGCCCACCGCCACCCGTCGGCGGCTCGTTGATCGTTTCGTTTTCCATCATGTTGTTTCCTCTCGCGCGAAGCGGCATCCGCGCTCCATCCTGCGAGCGGGCTCTCCTCATCACGGCCCCTCGGCGCGAAGATGCGTCTTTCGCGTCTCAATACGTCCGATGCGCGTCGACCCGGGTGAGCGGTCGGGTCACAAACGCGCGGCCAGACGCGGAGACCCCCGCGGACGTGTTCGCGCGCATGCCACGATCGCCGGATGCCACGCGACGACGATCTTGACGAGTCCGCACGCCCGGGCATCGGACGTGTGCGGGTGTTCTCGGGCGAGGGAGCGGCCGCCACGCACTGGTACCGACGGCGCGGCTGGGTGGCATCGGCCGCGGGCGGCGCGACCGCACTCCGCTTCGAGTCTCGCGAAATGCGGCTGGACGACATCGTCATCCGCTCCCTCGCGAGTACGCCTGTGACGATGACGCCGTCACGGGCGGCGACGGCGTCGCCGCGGCGACGGATCCTCCTCACCGGTTCGGACGAAGCCACCGTGCTGGCGCCGACGCGCATGACTCTCGATACCCCCTCCGCCATCGTCCTTCCGACTGAGGGGGCGTTCAGCGTGCGATGGTCCTCGCCCGTCCAGCTCGTCGAAGTCGAGCTCGCACCGAAGGGAGTGGAGTGGCCGCATGGGCTCTCCATCGCGCCCGCTCGCGCGGCGGCGATCGCGGCGCGTTCTCTCGCCCTCTCCCTGCTCGCGACCACGCGGGATATCCGCGCCACCGAGATCGGTCACCTGAGCCTCGCCGTGGAGTTCGCGGCGACAGGTGCGGGGACGGACGCCGCGGGCGCGTCGGTGTCGCTGTCTCTCGTCCACGATGCGGAGCGCCTCATTCGTCGCAATGCTCACGACCCCGCGTTCTCGGTCGATGCGCTGGCGCGCATGCTGCGGGTGAGTCGCCGCCATCTGACGCGCGCCCTCTCTCAAACGGGAGCGTCGCCGCGCGAACGTATCCGCGACGCACGGATCGCGCTTGCTCGGGCCGCTGTCCGGGTCAACGGCGAGCGAGTACTCCGCGACGACGCACGTGCCCGTACCGTGGGCTTCGCTTCTGCCCGCGCCCTGCGCGAGACGCTGGCACGGATGGAGAACGCCCTGCCGAACGGCGCGAGGTGCCCCGACGAGGAGCGACGCGAGTCGTGGGCGACCTCCCACCCTGTCGGCAGGTGACCCGCAGGTTCTCGGCCAGGGCACGAGCCCGTCCGAGTTCGCACCTCACCCCCGCGAGACGCCGATCCGCAGGATCACGTCGGAGTCGCCGCCACCGCGATCGGTGTTGCTCGTGACCACCCACAGCGATCCGTCCGGGGCCGCCGCGACGTCGCGGAGGCGCCCGTACTCACCCACGAAGTAGTCGTCGAATGCGCCGAGGTCGCCGGTGGGGACGACACGGAGGCGCTCACCCCGCAGGTTCGCGATGACCACCGCACCGTCGACGACCGCGAGTCCGCTCGGACTGGCATCCGCCGGCGCCCACTGCTGCACCGGATCGACGAACCCGGCCTGTCCGCCGATCCCTTCCACCTCGGGCCAGCCGTAGTTCGAACCGGGTTCGATGACGTTGAGCTCGTCCCAGGTGTCCTGCCCGAACTCCGACGCGTACATGGTGCCGGCGGCATCCCACCCGATCCCCTGCGGGTTGCGGTGCCCGAGGCTCCACACCGGCGACCCCGGGAAGGGATTGTCTGAGGGGACCTCTCCCTCGGGGGTCACCCGCAGAATTTTGCCGCCCAGCGACGCCCTGTCCTGCGACGCGTCGGGGTCGGCGGCGTCTCCCGCGGTGACGTACAGCATGCCGTCGGGACCGAAGGCGATCCGTCCGCCGTTGTGGATGTTCGCCGAGGGGATGCCATCGAGCACGGTCTGCGCGGCCCCGAGCGAGAACGAGCCCGGCGTGCCCTCGAGCGGGAACCGCATCACCCGGTTGCCGCCGGGGATCGTCACGAAGGTGTAGAGGTAGCCGTCGGCGTGCGCGATGCCCAGGAGTCCGCCCTCTCCGCGCGCTGCGAGATCGGGCACCTCCCCCACGACGCGCGTGTCCCCGCCCGTGATCTCGAGGATCTCCCCCGTGTCGCGCTGACTCACGAGCGCGGTGTCGTCGACGAAGACGACCGACCACGGCGTCGTGAATCCGGATGCCACGACCTCGGGCACCCCGACGGGGGCGACGTCTCCGGGGGTGGGCGCGGCGGCGCTCGCGGGCGGCGTCGAGATCGGTGCGGCGGCGGGCGGCACGGCATCCGACTCCCGTTCCGCCGCGCACCCGGCGAGCGCGAACAGCGAGAGCACGATCGCCATCGCAGAGGACGAGCGGGCGGACGGTCGACGCGGGAACGATGCGTGGGGGCGCCGGGCGGAGCCGACGGGTGCGAGGTCGATCATGGGGCCTCCTCGGCGCTGCGGTGGTTCCGTCCTACCCGTCGCACCTGCGAGCGCTCTGGGGATTGCGCCCCGCCGGTCGTCTCCGGCTCGTCCGCGTTCTCACATGCGCGCGTAGCGGGCGCGGGCGAAGCAGAACACGCCGTAGACGACGAGCCCGGCACCCACGACCCACAGCACGATCTGGCCGAAGGGCAGACTCGCGAGCGACCGCAGGGCCGCATCGATCCCGCCGGCCGCGTTCGGGTCGTGGGTGACCGCGGCGACGATGAAGAGGATGCCGGCGACCCCCACCGCGATGCCCTTGGCGACATAGCCGACGGTGCCGAAGACCCGGATGCCACGACCCGCGGTGCCTCCGGGGATCGACAGGCTCTTCTCGAAGGCGCGCGTGATGCCGCGCACCACGAATGCGACGCCGATCACGCCGACGCCGAGGCCGACGATGACGAGCAGGGCCACGCCGCCGGGCATCGCCAGGATCTGCGCGCTGAGGGTCTTGGACGACTCCGACGACTCCGAGCTCCCGCCCGTCGCGAGAGTGAAGGCCGTGGCGGCGATCGCCACGTAGGCGATCGCGGTGCCCACGTACTTCGCGCGGTGCGCCCACCGCTTCTTGGCATCCGGATCGCGCTCCACGACCGCCTCGGCGATCTGCCAGACCGCGAGGGCGGCGAGTCCCACCACGATTACCCACAGCAGGGCGGTGCCGAGGGGTGCGTCGCGCACCTGCTGCAGCGCCCCGCTCTGATCGGCGCTGTCGCCGCCGGAGCCGGTGGCGATCGAGACGGCGATGACGCCGATCAGCAGGTGCAGGAGGCCGAGGACGACGTAGCCGACGCGGGCGGTCACCCGGAACGCGGTGGAGTCCTGTGCCTTGTCGGCGGCGGCGGTTGCGGAGGTCATCCGCGAACCCTAGCGCTCACTCCGCGGACGCGTGAAGGCGTTGCGCGCGGCGTACACGCCACACCTCGACCATCGCCCACACGAGCGTGGCCACGGCGACGCCCTCGAGAAAGCCGGCAACGACGTCCGACAGCCAGTGCGCGTGCAGGTAGGTGCGGCTCCACATCATCAACACCACCCACACGGCCCCGACGATCCAGACCCATCGGCGCCGCAGGATGAGCGCGAGCGTCAGCGCGATGGTGGTCGCCACGGCGGTGTGCCCGGAGGGGAACGAGGTCGCCATGGTCTCGGCGAGCGAGTCGGCCGGACGGCTGCGGGCGATGACCGCCGCGAGCGGCGCACCGATCAGCACCACGAGGGCGATGGATGCCGCGACGTTCAGAGCATCCCAGGGGCGGCGGACGATGAGGAAGACGATGGTCGTCGCGACCCCGATGACGATCATGCCGATCGTTCCGCCCACGATCGCCGGCACCCACGCCACGATCACGCCGACGGGGTTCGCGAGCGCCGCCATCGCGTCATCCCACGCCTGGTCGATCGGCAAGGGCGCGGATCCGCTCAGGGCCACGGCGAAACGCAAGCCCACGAACAGCACCGCTGCGACCACGCCGACGATCAGGGCGATCGGGCGACGCGGGTCGATGCGCGGCCGATCGGGGAGCAGCGCGGTGTCGTCTGTCGTGGCATCCATTCGCGAATCGTCGCAGGCCCGGGCGCCGCGGGCCAGCACTTGCCGTGAGCGCCTCCATGCGTCACCCGGCGGAGTCGCCGCTCGCCCGACCGCGAACGCAGTGGCAGCATCCCCTGCATCACGCCGGCGACCGCGTCTCATCGACGGACCCTCGCTGCCGGATCCGACGTGGTCGCGGCCGACGGGACCACCTCGCTCCGCGGCGCGGTGAGCGCCGCTCCCCCGGGACCGAGAGCGAGTACGGTGGGAGGCGGCGAAGCCGCCCCCGGGGCCGGCGCCACACGCATATGACACCGCCTCCTCTCCCCTCCGCCCTGATGCTCCCGGGCCCCGTGATCGTCGTCGGCGACGGTCGCATGGGGCGCGCACTCGTGGCCGCGTTGCACGCCGCCGAGGTGCCGGTCGTGGGACCTGCGGGTCGGGGCGAGACGGGTGAAGACGCCGCGATCGTGCTCCTCGCGGTTCCGGATGCCGCAATCGCCACCGCCGCGCGCGCCATCGCTCCCGGCCGCACGGTCGGTCACCTCTCTGGAGCACTCGATTTGTCGGCGCTCCGACCCCATGACGCCTTTAGCATCCACCCGCTCATGACGGTCACGACGGCCGGGGCATCGTTCGTCGGAGTGACGGCCGCCCTCGCTGCGACGACTCCCGCGGGTTACGCCATCGCCTCCGCCCTCGCGGAGGTCCTCGGGATGACGGGCGTAGAGGTGCGCGATCGCGACCGCGCGGCCTACCACGCGGCCGCCTCCGTGGCCGCGAACTTCCTCGTGACGCTCGAGGGGATGGCCGAGGAGCTCGCCGCGACCGCGGGGATCGGCAGACACGCCCTGGTCCCCCTGGTGCGCGCCGCCGTCGAGAACTGGGCGGAACGCGGAGCGGCCGCGGCCCTCACCGGCCCGGTCTCGCGCGGAGACGACGCCACGGTGGCACAGCAGCGTCGCGCCGTCGTCGAGCGTCTCCCCGACCGCGTGGCGCTCTTCGACGCGCTCGTCGACGCGACGCGCGACCTCGCCACCGCTCAACGACCCGGAATCGAGTCCCTCCCGTGACAATCCGCATCGTGCGCACCGTCGACGAACTGCGTGCAGCACTCGCACCGCACCGCTCCGGAGGGATCGGGTTCGTGCCGACCATGGGGGCCCTCCACGAGGGGCACCTTTCTCTGCTGCGCGCCGCGGCCGCCGACAACGCCACCGTCGTGCTGTCGATCTTCGTGAACCCGACCCAGTTCGGCGAGGCCGCCGACCTCGAGGCGTACCCGCGTACCGAAGAGGCTGACATCGAGCTGGCCGAGCATGCCGGCACCCACGTCGTCTTCGCGCCGTCGGCGTCCGAGATGTATCCGGCGGGCTTCGCCACCACCGTGTCGGTCGGCGGTGCCCTTACCGGGACGCTCGAGGGCGCCGTCCGCGGCCGCTCCCACTTCGACGGGGTCGCCACGGTCGTCGCCAAGCTGCTGCTCGCCGTCCAACCCGACCGCGCGTACTTCGGCGCGAAGGACGCCCAGCAGGTCGTCGTCGTCCGGCGCATGGTCACCGACCTGCGCATCCCCGTCGAGATCGTGACCCGACCGACGTCGCGTGACGCCGACGGCCTGGCCCGCTCCAGCCGCAACGCGCGATTGTCGGCCGAGGAGCGCACGCTCGCCGCGGTCATCCCGCGGTCGCTCCGCGTAGCTCAGGATGCCTTCGCCTCCGGCATCCGGGACACGAGCCGCCTCACCGCCCTCGTGCAGGAGGGACTCAGCGAAGCCGGAGTGGATCAGGAGTACGTGGAGATCGTCGACGCCGACAGCCTCGAATCGCTCACCGTCATCGCGCGCCCGGCGCTGCTCGCGCTCGCCGTACGGGTGGGAGAGGTGCGCCTCATCGACAACGTGGTGCTCGATCCCCGTTCCGATGACCGCATCATCCTCGAGAGGAGCCGGGCGTGACACGACGCAGGGTGACGCTTCGCCGGCTCCGCGAGCTCGCCGAGGCCGGTACGCCGCTGGTCATGGTGACGGCCTATGACTACGCCTCGGGCCGGGTGGCCGAGCGCGCGGGGGTCGACATCGTGCTGGTGGGCGACTCCGGCGCGCAGGTGGTGCTGGGGCACCCCGACACCACCTCGGTGACGCTCGACGAGATGCTGACGCTCTCGAAAGCCGTTCGCAGAGCGCTTCAGACGCCCCTGCTGCTGTGCGACCTTCCGTTCGGTTCAACCGAGCTGAGCGACGAACAGGCGGTCGCGACGTCGATCAGATTCGTCCACGAGGCCGGCGCCGAGGCGGTCAAGATCGAGGGCGCGAACCCGGCACGTCTGTCCCGCCTGCGGGCCATCGTCGAGGCCGGTATCCCGGTGGTCGGGCACGTGGGGCTCACACCGCAGACCGCGACCGCGCTCGGTGGCCTCCGCGCCCAGGGACGCACGTCCGACGAGGCGGTCCGGGTCGCGCGCGATGCGCTCGCCGTGCAAGAGGCCGGGGCCTTCCTGCTCGTCATCGAGGCCGTGCCCGCCGATGTCGTGGACGAGATCCGCCGGGCGCTCCAGATCCCCGTCATCGGCATCGGCGCGGGAGCCGCCGATGGGCAGGTACTCGTGCAGCACGACCTGCTCGGGATCACGGAGGGCCGCGCGCCCGTCTTCGTGAAGCGCTACGCCGCCCTCGGCGACGCGATGGTCGAGGGCGTCGCCGCGTACGCCCGCGAGGTGCGCGAGGGCGTCTTCCCCGGGATCGAGCACACGTACCCGGCCGCGGCCGACGCCGCGGCGGCGGTGCGGGAGTTCATCGACGGGCTCTGACCGACGTCTCCCGGCCCGCCGACGGTTCCTCGGGCGTCGGTGCGGTCGACGCGGGCCGAGGCTGGCATCCCCCGAACCCCGCCGCGGGTGGGCAAGTCATCGACCGCACGGGCCGGCTGAGCGAAGATGCTGTCATGCGCCCCGCCTCCCGTGCTCCGGTCCTCGTCGGCCTCGCAGCGGTCGTCGCCCTCTCGCTCACTGCCTGCGGGGAAACGCCCATGCCGGCCGACAGTGCCTCGATCGCTCAGAAGGCCGCGCTGCTCGACATCGACCCCGCACTGGTCTTCACGACCCAGGTCGAGGGATACGACCTCGCGTCGCAGTCGGTCGGGCCGGCGAACGACGACGGCCTGTCGGCGACGTGGGTCGACGAGCAGACCACCGCCATGATCACCATCCGCACCTCGCCGGGAGAACCCGACGCCGCCGGCTGCGCGGCGACGCCGCTCTGGGATCTGCCCGACGCGGCGGTGACCTGCACCGAGGAGTCCGGGCTGTGGCACCGCGAGGGTGGCGGCTTGCACGAGTTCTTCGTCGCGCGCGACGGCGCCACGATCTGGGTGATCGGCCCGAACGCCACGCCGCTCGACGACCTTCGCCAGGCCGCCGAGGCCGTGCGTGTTCCCTCGGAATCCGAGTTGGAGGCGTTGTTCGCCGACGCACCGACCGAGCCGGCGGCACCCGTCGAACGCGGCGACCTTCCCGAGAACGGCGACGGCGCTCCGATCCAGCCGTCGGGTCCGGGCGGCTGAGCCGTGTCTCGATGGGCGTCGATGTCCGCGGACCCGTGCCGCTGGAGCGTGCTGCCCCGACATGACGAAGGCCCCGCATCCGTGAGGATCGGGGCCTTCGTGGTGGCGGTGACGGTGGGATTTGAACCCCCGTGACCACCGCAAAACGACGGGTGCCGGGTCGTGAAAGTGCGTGATTACGCGGGAAGTGGGTCAGACTCGATTACCTAGATGAGCCTCAGTTCGCATCGACTGTTGTCAGATTGTTGTCACGGCTCAGGTCGTCCCGCGAACGGTCGGACCGGGCCGGACCTACCAGCTCTTGACTACCGCGCAGGCTGTAACGAACTCGACGTCCGACATATCCATTGGAGGCTCGGCGAGATCAATTTCTTTGAAGCCGGCCGGCTGGTACAGGTGCTCGAACACCTCTCTGCGGGCGTCCACCACGACGAAACGACCGGCAACGTAGGCTCGGGCACGCCTGATGACGTTCTTCGCCTCGTCCAAGATGACGGTGCCGGGGAGTTGAGCGCTCGTGTAGTCGTCTGACCGAGCCAACTCCGCGATGCTGTAGGCCCCCGTCTGAGTGAGGGTAATGTTCCCCATCAACTTCTGACGGACGCCCCTCGATGCCCGCTCCAAATTCAGCGCTGTCATGCCGACGGTGAAGAACCCGGCCACATCCACGGTTTCATCGCGCGCAGTGACGATCACGTAAGTGCGGCTGTGCCCGTGGTCTTCCCAATTGCTGACGCGCGATCGAGCGAACTCCTGGAGGTGCAACGACCGTTCGCACTTGAAGGCGCGCAGGCGCTCGTCCACCGTTTCGGCGAGTAGCTTGTAGCGGTCCTGCCGGACTTCTGCGAGAGCGAAGACGTCGTACTTGATCTGTCCTGGCGGAGCTGCGGTCACCGCTTCGAGGAAGTCGCTCGCACCAGCTCTTCGAGCGCTGAGAGGCGCGAGTGAGCCGAACCGGACTCGCGGAGGCGCGACGAGAAACCGGGGGACGAGATAGGCGCGCTACCGCTAGCGGCCATCTCGGCTAGCTGACGCGCTCCGTTACCAGAAAGAACGTACGCGCTACCCAGTGCTTCCGAAGCCATGACGGTTTCTCCAGATCGAGTGATGCCTCGCTGATGCTGCGAGGTGGGACCGGCCGCGAAGGGGGTGCTGTCGGCCAGTGGGTTACAAAGTAACACCCGAAACTGAGAACGGTTCAGTGCGAAACCCCAAGTTTTCCGGCACGATCTAGGGACCATCCCCTATGCCCGCGGTGTCGGGGGCCAGAACCCCGCGGCCGGCGTGGCCGTTGACGCGTACGCCGCACACAGAGCCCCGACCGGGCACGACGCGCAGATCCTCGTCATCGTGGCCACGTCGTCTTCTGACGGGTGATCGTCGGTGTATGCGTCCACACCATCGCAGGACGGCGTGACGTCGTGGAGAGCGTCCTGGAGGGCTGCGAACTCCCGAGCACCCCGCATGGGGGCGACGTTCGCAAGCGGATCACCGTCGAGAGACGGCTGCGGTCGGGGTGCCGCTGGGCGACGCGGTGCGCCCGCCTGAGCGCGTTTCGTAGCTCGGGGCGGCACCGATGCCACCACGGCCCCCGAAGCGTCCTGGAGGCGGTCCTGAGCGATCCTTACCTGATGCACCGGATTGGCCTTCATGCGCTCGCGCCACCATGCGAGGAGGACGTCTTCCCGAACCACTCGCCGGCCGTCGACCATCGCGAAGGCGAGGCCTGATCGCCTCCACCGCTTGATCGTCTCAGGGTGACTGTTGGTGCGAGCAGCGGCCTGGGCGTAGGTCAAGAAACGGGGCATCTGGGGGTCGTCTTCCCTGCGGTCCCACGATCCTCACACGACGGCGGACCGAACGCGCCGCCCTGAGCCGTCACCAGCGATGGAGAACCCCGTCCCCTTCCGCCCGTAGCGGTTCACCAGGTGCCTCCACCGTCCATCCGTGATCACGCAGCACTTGGGCGGCCTCAGACTGCAAATCGCGGACTGTCGACCGGAATTGCATGCGCCGCCATTGCTCCCGGCCCATCCGGATCGCGTCGGACCAGCCGTCTTTGTGGTCAACGCCGAACTCACGCACCAGGAATTCGAGAACGTCCTCGACGCAGGGACGAAACCGCTCGCCGCCCACCGGGAAATGGAGCGATGACAACTCGTGCGGCTTTCGCACCGCTTCGGGACGGACCGCATGCGCACGCCCCAGCAAGTGCGACAGGGCTCCGCGGTCGGCGTGCACATGCCAGTGAGCCAGGGGAGCACTGACTGACACTTTTGCGTCGAACTCGTATCGAACAAGCGGCGTTCGGTCGAGTGTCGAATTCACCGCCAGCTTCACAAGCCAAGCCTTCAGGTAGCTCTTCGAGCTGTCCAAGCCAAGATGCACCTGCACGGACAACGAGGCCAGCGGATCCCCGTCCACCATCAAAGGTATGCGTTGCTCTAGCGCTGACTCCCCGTCCGCGCGGATTACGAACCGCTCGCCGTGTGCGATCGAAACCATCTGGAAGTCGCCCGGCAGGACACCAGCGATGGTGTCCTGCATCTGCTGCGCAAAGTCGGCAGCTTTGAGGCGCAGCCCGGCCGTCACGACGTCAGTCGTCGGCACCGAGCAAGAACCCAATCTCTTCGAGTTCTTCCTTCGCCTCCCACTCGTCGCTGGACAAGCTGCGGGTGGCACGTGCCTTCGCAAAACCCGCCTCATCCGTCCCGATCCGACGCAGAACGGCCGCGCGACGGTTCAGCAAGGTGGCGCGCGTGACTTCGATTGTGGGTGCCATGATGACCTCCTGGGGTTCTGGCTTCACAGTAAACCAGGGGGGTCCGACACCGCCCGTTTGGGCGTCGTTTCCGTGGGGGTTCTAACCCCTACATAGGGGTAGAGCACCCGGGGTTTCAGCATCTTTGTTGCGGCGATCCGCGGACGCCCAGCGTTTCATCCCGGGGCGTCCGCGAGTCGTGCTACTGCGGCTTCACCGTCAGACTGGGCGCGTCGATCGCGAACGACGTCTGCACGGTGCAGGACACCACGACGAGCACAGCGATCTCGACAGGCCCGGGACGGATCGCCGCGAGCGTACCGAACCTCATGGTCGCCCCGTACGTGACGGACGCCGCGAGGCGCGCAGACGCACCCGCCGAGCTGCCCGGGATCGTCGCACCGGTCGCAGCATCCCGAACAGCCATCCGCAGCGAAATCGCCGCGGAGCCGGACCTGAACAACGTCATCCGAGCGTGACCGGTCACCACCTCTACGAGAGCCGAGCCGGTCGATGTGAACGTGAGAGCTGCCCCCGTCTCGTAGACACGCTCGACGCCGTCGCCCGGGATGGTCATCGACCACGATGAATCCGGATCAGTGGCTCTCGTCGTCCTGGCTCCGATGTAGTCGACCATCCCCGACAAGTTCCCCGCGATGCCGGCGCGCTGTGTGCCCGATGGTCGGTTCAGGCGTGCAATCTCCGCCCGCAGCTCCGCGAGCCGATCCGCCAGGCTCGCCAGCCCCGGGCGGGGAGGAACCGGATCAGCCACGATCGCCACCGTCCCCACGCTTCGCCGGCCGCGCCAGCTTGGACACGTTCGCCGGCAGTGATGCAGTGGCGGGTGCCGGCGGTGCAGGCTCGGCGCCCTCCGACGCCGTGCGTGCCGCGAGCTGCGCCGACCGCAGTTCGAAACGCATCCGAACGACCGGCGTCAGGCCGAGTCGATCGAGCAACCCCATGAGCTGCCCCGCTACCCGCAGCGCCAGCGCGTCCTCATGCATGTGCTGCGACACGTCCAACTGCTCAGCGAGGGTGCGCGCGAGGCTGACCGCCGCCCCGTCCGAGTCACGAAGCCACTTCGCCGCCGACAGCGAAGCATTCACCGCCGCGAGCATGGGACGGGGCGCATTCGCCACCGCATCGACGCGGGCCGCGCGTAGACGAGCGTCACGCTCAGCTCGAACCGCGGCACGACGGTCAGCGGCCCACTTCCGCTTGTTCTCGCGGCGTTCGTCCTCTGTCTGCGCCATTACGCACCCCCTCTAATGCTGTCTACGTCGACAGCGACCAAGATGCGCCCACGCTCGGTGGGGGAAACCGAAGCCGGTGGATCGGAAGTCTTGTCGAGTCGCCAGAGATTCGGACACCCCTCCCCTGGTGGTCGTCGGTGTCGGGCCTGAAGTGTCCTCGCTCCGCTGTCACGCGCCGCTCTCGCGGCCTGCGCGTCTCCCCGGCTCGCTGCACTACGTCGGGTGGTCATCGTCGCTCTCATCGTCGTCTCTCTTTTCTGTGTCCTGATCTGGTTGTCGTCGTCGGTGTGCTGGTGCTGATGACCCTCGTGATGCGAGAGCCCTTCGTGTTCTCTTGTGGTCGATCTCTTCCGCGATCCGGACTGATCTGCCGTGTTGCCCGTCTCGTCCGGGTGTTCCGTCGTCCGCCGCCGTGCGTCGATCTGCGCGGCGTTGCGTGAGCACTGGAGCGTCGATCGCTCGTCGCGGTTCGGTGTCCGCCGCGAGGCGTCTGCTGCGTGCGGCCGACGAACTCGCCCGACAGTCGACGTCCCCTGTCAGCCGTCGGTCCCGTCGTCGAGATGGCCACGTGCGATGCCGCGTCTCGGATCCCCCGGATCTGAGGCCCCGGATGCCAGGCCCTCAGATCGGGGCCGGCCGTCCGCGGAAGTGGTGCCGGGGGTACGAGAAAGGGCCGGCGGGAGAAGCGCCGGCCCTTTCCGAGCGGGAGGAGACTGGAGATCGCTCCCGCCCGAGGTGACAGAGCGCGGGAGAACGCTGTGTCGCCCGCCGGGTAGAACAGATGAGGAACACCCCGGCGGGAGTGTGTTGAGTTACGTCGCGGTCGTCAGGTCGAAGCGGCAGAACGCGTTCGGGCGTCCGACCTTCAGCGTGTAGCGACCCTCCACGCGAAGGCGGAACTGGTTCTTCGTGAACAGCTCGCCCGAGGTGTCGATATCGACGCGGTCCGTCTCGCGGGTCACGAGTTCGAGGGTGCTGAAGTCACCGACCAGGCCGGTCCCGAGGGCGATCGCCGTCGAGGTGACCACGGGCAGATCGTGGAGGAGGTGCTTCGCGCCTTCCTCCGCCTCGTTGGCGGGGTTCTTCGCGATGCGGGCCAGGGTGATGTTCTCCCAGTCGATCGGGTTCAGCACGTACCCGGTAGCGGGGGTGCCGCCGACCTCGTCCGCCTTTGTCTTCGCCTTCAGGCTCGTCTCTAGGCGGTAGTCGAGGCCGGCGACGCTGGTGCTCCGCGCCTGGGTCTGGATGCCCGAGGTCTGAAGGATGCCGGTGAAGTTCTCGCCCGTGCCGTTGCCGGACACCACCAGATCCTCGACGGCGGTGATGACGGCCTCACCGAGCTGGACACGGAGGATATCCGTCAGCCCGCGGAAGTCGGTCAGGTAGCGGATCGGCAGCGGCTCGGACAGGATCGCGATGGTCCGCAGGCGGTCTTCGATGTCGGTGAAGGTGGCGATGCCCGTCGGCTTCAGCGCACCGTCGGCGACAGCCGCGGCACCGGTCGGGCGCTGGGTCTGGCGGAGGTACTGGATCGCGTTGCCGTTGCCATCGGCGGGGCGATCGCGGCCCACGATGAGGTCGAGCACGGTGTGCGGGCGGGCGGGGATCTCGCCGGGGTCGCCGATGACGGCGGGCACGTCAACCGTGCCGGAGGTCAGGGCCTTCGCGCCGCCCGAGCTGGCGACGGCGCGCAGGATCTCGTCGGTCGATTTGGCCCACGACGCGGAGCGTGCCGCCTTGTATCCACGTCTGTGAGCCTTCGACTTTGTGCCGGCGAACTCGCCGTTCAGCGCGTCGAGCGCGTCCTTCACTGCGGCCGAGCCGTCAGCGGCGTCGAGCTGCGAGCGCAGGCCCTTGACGGCCTTCAGGTGCGTGTCGGCGTCGGAGATCTCCTGATCCGTCATCTCGCGGCCGGCCTTCTCGGCGGTGGCGACGATTGCCTTCGCCTTGCTCAGCTCGGCGCGGATCTGTTCCTTGATGTTCACGTGCGTTCCTTCGTTCGTTGATCGGGTCGACCAGGGGCCGGTGATGCGGTCCGAACGATTCCAGTCGTTGTGGGTGAGCATAATGCTCAGTTGATATGGATTGTCAAGCTCATTCTGCTCGGCGTGTCGACAGTCGACCGGCCAGCGCTTCAGCCGTCGCGACATCGCTCCCGACCTCGGCTGTGCGCGAGAGCAGCACGTCTACGGGTAGGTCCACGTCGTGCCGCCAGAGCCATTCAGCCGCCGCGAGTCGGTTGATATACGCGATCTCGTCGGCCGCAGAGATTGCCCCGTTCGCGCCGGCCAGATGCCGTGGGCGCGGGGTCCGCGAGGCGAACGGGTCGCGGCGGATCACGACGCACCCCCGTCCCGCGCCACGCGCTGATCTGACGCGACAAAACTCGTCTCGGCGCTCACGAGTCGACCCCACGGTTCTCAGCCTCGCGGAGCTGGGCGAGCGTGGTGCGCAGCAGCTCCCCGGCGGCATCCGAACCAATGACCACTCGCATCAGATCGACCGTCTGCGCGGCCATTCCGAGAAGCAGGTTCGTGACCGAGTCGTCACGTGGGTCGTCACTCGCCGCCGTGATGGCCTCGACGGCCATCGCGTCGTCACCCTCCAGGACAGCGACAGCGAGCTGCGCAGCGCGCGCGTAGTCGGTGGCGGTGAGGTGTTCAAGGTTCATGATCATCCGTTCTCGCGGAGTTAGCCCCGCGTACTCGGGTCGTATTGGTCTTCGTTCCGACGGCCGAGGATCGAGCTGTGCGCCCGCCGGACTCCGTCGTCATCGGCAGCGTCGCCGGGAGGCGGCGCAACGGTGAGCGCTGGTCGACGTGATGATGCGGGTCACGTCGACCTCGGGGATCTCCCCCTCCGCCCCCTCCGGGGGAACCGTCACCGCGAGCGGCGACGATCAGTGTTCGGAGGTCGATCTCAAACAGCGGAGCGAAGCGCAGCGGCGAGCGGCCGGGAGGGCGCGCAAAACCGCGGCAGGCTATTGACTGGAGATCTTCTTACCTCCAGCAATGTGAGTTGACATGTCGATGACGTTCGACTTGCCCCGCAAAGTTGACATGTTGGGCGGAGTTGACATGTCGTCTGAGTTGACAGGTTTGAGGTTGGCCGTGTCACCGAACTGGTATCGCGTCGCACGCCCCTGGCGACCGGGCTCGTGCTCGATGAGCATGCCCCGCTCACGGAGTCGACTCTGTGCCTTATTGACCCACTGCCGGGAGACGCGGAGGTCGCGAGCGAGGTCCGTCTGCGCCCTCCAGGCGACGCCGTCCTTATCGACATGGTCGAGAAGCGCGAGCATGACCAGCGCCTCGGTGTTCGTGAGCTGGTGCTGTCCGATACCTCCTCGCAGCAGCCAGCGAGGCGTGATTCGTGCCACACGCTCAGCCCTCCCTCTTACGCTGCTCGATCAGTGCGAAGTCGCGACGGCAGGCCGCAAGCATCTCCCACGACCTCGCGAACGCGCCGGCCACGAGCGCCACTGTCCGATCGGTCACGTCGGGTGCGGGGCGGTTAAGATTGGCGGGTCGCGATTTCGTCGTCTCGGCGTGGGCCGTCCGGGCATCAACCGGGCGGCTTCTCTCATTCATGCGCTCACCGCCGCAGTAGACGTGCGCTCGCTGGATTCCAACCACTCGATCACGTCGGCCTCGCGGTAGAGGACCTTCTTCGGCGTGGGCTTCAGGAACTTCGGGCCGGTGCCAGTGAAGCGGAGCTGCGCCAGCCCCGCCTTCGTAATGCCGGGGATGATCTCGCAGACCTGCTCCGGCGTGAGGTACTTCGTCATGTTGCTTCACTCCATTTTGTATCGTTCTGAGTTTAGGTTTTCTAAACTTTAATCGAACGATAACACGTGTTCAGGTACAGTCGGCCACGTGCCTACAGATTCGAAACCCCCAACCGGCCGGACCGTCGCCGCGAATATTCGACGCATCCGCCAGCACCGCCGGATGCGTCTCGAAGACGTAGCGAGTTTGCTCGCGTTCCACGGCCGGCCGATTGGGAAAGCAACGCTCTCCCTCATCGAGAACGGTCAGAGGCGCGTCGACGTTGACGACCTCATGGCGTTCGCGCGGGTGCTGCGGGTGACGCCCGTCGACCTCCTCGTGCCGCCAGCGTTCCCCGAGGGGCACACCGTCGTCGCAATGACCGGATTCCCGAAGGTCGACCGCGCCACGATCGGCCCCTGGATCCGACACGAGGAACCGCTACAGATCGCTGACGATGTGCCGGGACTCATCGACGTCACGGCAGACGACTGGCTCGGGCACTATCGGGTCGACGCACGACAACTCGGCATCGCCCCCGCCTCCGACGACTTCCCGGCGCGAGAGAACATCTGATGGGATCCGTTCACGCCTACTCGACGGCTGCGGGTGAACGCCGCTACCGCATCGCTTACAGACGCCCGGACAACACGCAAACGAGCGAGCGCGGCTTCACGCGAAAACGGGACGCAGAACTGCGGCTCGCCGAGGTGGAGGTGTCGAAGGCCAAAGGCGACTACGTCAACCCGTCCGACGCGCAGGCCACCGTCGCCACGATCGCGACGCCGTGGCTCGCCGGCCGCGAACACGTCATGAAGGCCTCGTCCTACCGTTCACTCGTGAGCGCCTGGCAAACGCACGTCGAACCGAAATGGGGCGCGCGCCGCCTCGGGTCCGTGAAGTACTCCGAGGTCGAGACGTGGGTGGCCGAACTCACCCGCGACCGGTCCGCGACGACCGTTTTGCGCGCATACGGGGTGCTCGCCGCCCTCCTCGACGTCGCGGTGAAGGACAAACGCATCAGCCGGAACGTGGCCCGAGGCGTCACGCTCCCCCGGAAGGTCGCGAAGTCGAAGCCGTACCTCACACACCGCCAGGTTGACGCCCTGGCTACGGCTTCCGCGCACCCCACGTTGGTGACGTTCCTCGCGTACACCGGGCTGAGATGGGGCGAGGCGACCGCGCTGCGCCTTCGACACGTGGACACGCTCAGACGTCGCGTCGCCGTGGAGGAGAACGCCGTCATGGTGGGGACCGTGATCCACGTCGGTACTCCGAAGACGCACGAGACGCGCTCCGTGCCCTACCCGGCATTCCTGGCTTTGCCAATGGCGCAGCTTTGCGAGGGAAAGAGCCGGGACGATTTGCTGTTCGGCGACGGTCGGCTTCACATGCGACTGCCGAACAGCCGGGATGGGTGGTTCGCTGCTGCTGTTCGTCGTGCCGTCGAGGCAGACAGCGAGATCCCGCGCGTCACCCCACACGACTTGCGGCACACGGCGGCGTCGCTGGCGATCAGCTCGGGCGCGAACGTGAAGGCCGTGCAGCGGATGCTGGGCCACGCCTCCGCGAGCATGACGCTCGACACATACGCCGACCTCTTCGATGATGATCTGGACGGTGTCGCCGTGTCACTCGATGAGGCTCGACGTTCGGCAGGTGTTGTCAGCTTGTTGTCACGGGACACCGCTACCTCATGACGAAGGCCCCGCCTGCCGCGTCATTCCGCGGGAGTCGGGGCCTTCGTGGTGGCGGTGACGGTGGGATTTGAACCCACGGTAGGGGTGAACCTACACAACATTTCGAGTGTTGCACCTTCGGCCGCTCGGACACGTCACCGCCGGAAAGCTTACGACAGATGCGCGGATGCCGCGAATCGGCGG
>NZ_CAUQWC010000047.1:0-17983 GCF_963521695.1 uncultured Microbacterium sp.
CAGCCGGCGCGCGAGGGGGCGCCGCAGCACGGGTGGGCCCGAAGGCGGGGAAGTCACGGTCATACGAGCGTCGGTGGCACGAGGGGGCCTCGCACCGCGATGAGTCTAGGCCCGGGTGCCGTGAAGCCCCCCGATAGCCTCGCGCAGACGCTTGAATGGACCGGTGCTTCCCGAACCCGACCCCCGCCTCTGCCAGGCCCTCGCCGCCGATCTCCGCTCCGCCGACTTCGCGAGTTCCACTCTGCGCGGAGCCTGGGGCGAGCAAGCGGATGACGCCGTGGCGCGGGGCCTCCGTCGCCCGGCCGAGCGTGCCCTCGGCGCCCGCGACGACGCCCTCGCCGTGCTGGGACGCCTATGGGGGCTCGGTCTCACCGTGGATCGCGAGCGGGTGGTTTCGGCTCTGCCGTCGTTGGGTGTCGACGGTGCGGCCGCGCTGGGCCTCGTGCGCGTCGAGGGCGACCACGTGCATCCCGAGGTGGTCGTGCGGCCGCAGGCGTTCTCGGACGACGCGGGGGAGGTCGAGTGGTGGATCGCGAGCGACCTCGACGAGGCGGCGCTCGAGGGACCTCTCCCCGAGGACCACGTCCTGGGTGTCGGCGGGGCCTCGCAGACCCTCGCCCGCCTGCAATTGACCCGCGGCGCGCGGACCGCCCTCGATGTCGGGACGGGGTGCGGCATCCAGGCTCTTCGTCTGCGGCGCCTCGTGGAGCACGTCGTCGCCACCGATGTCTCCGAGCGGGCGCTGCGGTTCACCCGGCTGAACGCGCTGCTGAACGGTGTCGACGGCATCGAGACCCGGCACGGCTCGCTGTTCGACCCCGTCGCGGGCCAGACGTTCGACCGGGTGGCATCCAATCCCCCGTTCGTCATCACGCCCCGCGTCGAGGGGGTTCCGGCGTACGAGTACCGCGACGGCGGGATGGAGGGCGATTCGCTGGTGGCGGCGGTCGTCGCGGGTGCGGGTTCGCACCTCTCCCCCGGCGGTGTCGCGCAGTTGCTGGGCAATTGGGAGTACCGCGAGGGTGAATCGGGACTCGACCGCGTCCGCTCCTGGGTGGGCGAGGAGATGGATGCCTGGGTGATCGAGCGCGAGGTGCTCGACCCGCTCGCGTACGCGGAGCTGTGGGTGCGCGATGGTGGCACGGTTCCGGGGACGGCCGCGCACGGACGTCTCATCGACGCGTGGCTCGACGACTTCGCCCGCCGCGGCGTCACGGGCGTCGGCTTCGGATACCTGCTGCTGCGCAAGCCCCTGGCCGGAGGCCCCACCCTGGCGCGGTACGAGCGCGTCGCGGGGGGCGGGGAGTCCGCATTCGGACCGCACCTCGCAGCCTGTCTCGCCGCGCACGACCGTGCAGCGCTGCTGGACGACGACGACCTCGCGTCGAGCGTGCTGCAGGTGGCGCCCGACGTCACCGAGGCGCGCCACCACCGCCCGGGTGAGGGTGATCCGTCGGTCATCGAGCTGCACCAGGGCGGTGGCTTCGCGCGGCGGATCGAGGTCGACCCGGCTCTCGCGGCGCTGGTGGGCGCGTGCGACGGCGATCTGGCCGTCGGGGTGCTGGTCGACGCCATCGCGCAGTTGATGGAGGTGGATGCCGCGCACCTCCGCGCCGATCTGCTGCCGCGCGTGCGCGAGTTGCTGGTGACGGGGTTCGTCTCGTTCGCCGACTGAGCCTGGCGGCCCGGGGGCTGCGCGGCCCGAGGCTGCGCGGGCCGGTCTGGCGTGAGTCGGGGTGTGCGGCTCCGGCTCCGGACCACGCGAGCGTCCACGAAACCCGGACGTGGATGCCGTGGCATCCGGGTGTTCTGGACGCCCGACGAGACCGTGGAGAGACGCACGGTCGCTGTCGGCGGCCCCGGATAGGCTCGAAGACATGCTGAACATGGCCGAGGGTCTCGCGCGCCTCGAGGAGCTCGCCGCGCACCCCGTCGTCGCCACCGTCGCCCGTGCCTTCGCCGAAGCCGGCCGTGATCTCGCGATCGTCGGTGGCCCCGTCCGCGACGCGCTGCTGGGCCGCACCACGCACGACTTCGACTTCACCACCGACGCCCGCCCCGACGAGATCCTCGCGCTGATCAAGCCGGTTTCGTCGGTCCAGTGGGACGTCGGCCGCGCCTTCGGAACCATCGGCGCACGCGTCGCGGGCGAACAGGTCGAGATCACCACCTACCGCGCCGACAGCTACGACGGGGTCACGCGCAAGCCCACGGTGGAGTTCGGCGACACCCTCGAGGCCGACCTCACCCGCCGCGATTTCACCGTCAACGCCATGGCTCTCCGCGTGCCCGCGCGCACGCTCGTCGACCCGACCGGAGGCGTCGAGGATCTGATCGCCGGGCGCCTTCGCACCCCCATCGACCCCGCCGTGAGCTTCGGCGACGACCCGTTGCGCATGCTGCGCGCGGCCCGCTTCTCGTCGCAGCTCGACTTCACCGTCGACCGTGCGACCCTCGACGCGATCGCCGATCTGCGGGCCTCGCTCGAGATCGTCAGCCCCGAACGCGTGCAGGCCGAGCTCGTGCGCCTGTTGCAGACCGATGACCCGGTCCGCGGCATCCGCGTGCTCGTCGAGACCGGCCTGATCGAAGAGTTCCTGCCCGAGGTGCCGGCTCTGCGCCTCGAGGTCGACGAGCACCACCACCACAAAGACGTCTACGAGCACTCCCTCACCGTGCTGCGTCAGGCGATCGCGCTCGAGAAGAGCCGGCATCCGGATGCCGCCCCCGATGTGCCCCTGCGCCTGGCGGCGCTTCTGCACGACATCGGCAAGCCCGCCACTCGACGCCTCGAGGCGGGCGGGGGCGTGACGTTCCACCACCACGACGTCAAGGGTGCGCGCCTCGCCCGCAAGCGCCTGCAGACGCTGCGCTTCGACGCCGCGACCACCACCGTCGTCATGCGCCTCGTCGAGCTGCACCTGCGGTTCTTCGGCTACGCCGAGGGGGCGTGGACGGATGCCGCGGTGCGCCGGTACGTCCGCGACGCCGGGGCCGAACTGGACCGTCTGCACATCCTCACGCGGGCAGACGTGACCACCCGCAACAAGCGCAAGGCGCAGCGACTGGCATCCGCCTACGACGACATCGAGGCGCGCATCTCGGCGCTCCGCGAGCAGGAGGAGATCGACTCGATCCGCCCCGAGCTCGACGGCAACCGCATCCAGGAGGTGCTGGGGCTGAAACCCGGGCGCGACGTGGGCGAGGCGTACCGCTTCCTGCTCGACCTGCGCCTCGACGAGGGCGTGGTCGGCGAAGACGAGGCGGAGAAGCGCCTGCGGGAGTGGTGGGCGGCGCGGGGCTGACCCCGCCGGCTTCTATCGCTCGTTCGTCCGCTGCGGGACCGTCGCGCGGAGTTCGTCGGTGACACGCAGGCGGTGACGGTTCGACATCCGTGCGCCGTCAGTTGCATCCGCACGACGGTACTTACCCGGAGGGGAATCCCGGTTCCCGCAGCGTGCGGGACGGTGTCCGGGAGCCCCCACTCCCCCGGAAACCCGTCCCGCGCGCCGGTCTCATCGGTGCCGGTCGCCGTCACCGTCGCCATCGCCCTGGGTCAGCGCCGCCACCACGAGATGTGTCAGGTCGATGCTGATGATGCGCGGCTCGTCGGTCACGGGGCGACCGCCTCGGGCGTCGCGGGGCCGAGGGGGTCCGCGGTCGGAATCGGAGTGGATTCTGCGGAAGGGGCCGTGGACGGTTCCGGCGTCGGCGATGCCTGCAGGGCCGGCTGCGCGGCGTCCGGGAGCGGCTGGACGCGCTCGAACGGAACGGGCGACAACGTCGCTTCGGCCAGGTCGGCTTGATCCCATGTCCACTTCTCAGCGGGAACCTCACGGAGCGGGAAGGCGTTCCAGATCGGGGCGCTGCCCGGCACCGTATAGGGGACCGGAACAGGCCCGCCGCCACCCGCGTAGTAGGCGTCCGACAGGGTCGTCGTCTCCATTCCGACGGTGGTGACCGGTCGCCCGTCCTGGTCGAAGAGCTGAACTCCCGAGAGGGCGGCCCCATTCGCGTCGTACGCGTAGATGTTGCGAACACGAATACCGTCGACGGAGAGGCCGGGAGTCCATCCCTGAGAGGCCGACGCGCGGTTGTCGTAGACGGCCGCGAACAGGGAATTGCTCAGCATCCCCAACGTCGCGGGCAGAGCCAGCACCGTGACCGCGCTCACTACGACCGCTGTCGCGTGGAGCCACCGGAACGGCATCCACCTTCCCTGGCCCCATTGCACACTGACCGCGATGAGGCCCAAGAGGATGATCCAGGCGAGGGGGTTGAAGGTCAGTGCGAGGAGCGAAGAGAGGATGCCGCCCGTCCCGCCGAGGGGAACGAGCAACGAGACGACCCAGAGGTAGACGACGACTCCGCGGACCACCCACCACACGGGGCGGAGGGATGCCAGGGTGTCCAGGATCCAGGTACCGGCGGGATTCCCGCGGATCCTCCTGCCCGTCGAGTTCCACGCCGCCCGAGCGCGCCGCACGAGCGGGAGCTTCTTCTTCGGAGTGAGGACGCGGTCGGGGAGTCCCGCGGCGGAACGCAGTTCGTCGGCGTAGGTCGTGGCATCCGGGAGTCCGAAGTCGTCGCCGGCCTCGGCGGCCTGATCGGACAGGTCGGCCTCGAGGCCGTCGAGCAGGTCGTCGACCTCGTCGGCGGGCAGGTCATCGAGGTGCGCGCGCACCTCGGCCGCGAAGGCGCGGATGTCGTCACGGACGGGTGTGGTGATCATCGGGCGTCTCCGATCGTGCGCAGCTTCTTCGAGTGGGTGGTGTCATCGAGCAGGGTCGTCATGGCCGAGGAGAAATGGGTCCAGCTCGCGCGTTGCGCGTCGAGCAGTTCGCGACCCTGCGGGTTGATCGCGTAGTACTTACGGTGCGGTCCGCCGTCACTCGGCACGACGTAGCTCGACAACGCCCCCGCGGAGTAGAGCCGCCGGAGTGTCCCGTAGACCGAGGCGTCACCCACCTCGCCGAGGCCCGCTTCGCGCAGTCGCCGCACGATGTCGTACCCGTACCCGTCGTCGTGCTGCACCACCGCCAGCACGGCGGCATCCAGCACCCCCTTCAATAGCTGCGTCGTATCCACGCGCGCCCCCTTTCGCTTGTCTGCCTGGGACAGTACCACGCAGTGCGCGGTAGTGCGTAATGCGAAGTCCTTGGGCTTTCTGCTGGGGCAGAGTGAGGCGATGGATGCCGTGAACGGCGTCCCCGCGCCCGGGTTGCTCTCGCGGAGGCACGTCGTCATCGTTGCCGCTCAGCGGCCTCCGGGTCCGCCCCCTCCCGCCCGGTGCCCACCCGACCTACACTGAGACCCACCTCCGTCACCGCCGATGGGAGTCCTGTGCCCTCCTCCTGGTCGCGACCGGCCATCTCCCCCGAGACCTCGGGACTGCTGATCGCGCGCGCACACGACGAACTCCTCGCCGGCAACGAGGATCGGCGCCTCGGCGACGTGCGTCCGCTGGTCACCGAGTCGTGGCGGCGGTCGATGGCATCCCTCGTCGGGCCCGAAGGACTCCCCGCGCTCGAGCTGGCGTCGGAGGAACTCGAGGCGTACCGCCGGGCTCATCCCCTGGCCGGGGTCATGGACATGGTGCGCGCCCTGCTGCTTCCCGGCACCGCCGAGGAGTCGGGTGTCGTCGTCGCCGTAGGAGACGCGGCGGGACGCCTGCTGTGGGTCGAGGGCGACCGGCACATCCGCACGCTCACCGGTGACATGGGCTTCGTCGCGGGAGCGAACTGGGCCGAGGATGCCGTGGGCACCTCCGCGCCCGGGACCGCGCTGACCCTCGATCGCTCCGTGCAGATCCGGGGCGCCGAGCACTTCAACCGCCTCGTGCAGCCGTGGTCGTGCACGGCCGCTCCGGTGCACGATCCCGAGACCCGTCGCCTGCTCGGCGTGATCGACGTCACGGGAGGGCCCGAGGCGGTGACTCCCCAGGCGCAATTGCTGGTGGATGCCACCGCTCGGGCCATCGAGAGCGAGATCCTCGTGGCGCGGCTCCGCGCACAGCAGGCCCCTCCTCCCACACGTGCAGCGCCGTCGCGGGCACTCCTGCGCACCCTCGGCCGGGATCGCGCGCTGCTCGAGGTGGCGGGGTCGACCCTCGAACTCAGCCCCCGTCACGCAGAGATCCTGCTGCTGCTCGCCGTGCACCGCGAGGGGCTCTCCGCCGAGGCGTTGAGCGAGGCCGTGTACGGCCACGCCGCCGTGGAGACGCTCCGGCCCGAGATGGTGCGCCTGCGCCGCGCCCTGGTCCCCCTCGCTCCGCGGGTCGTGCCGGCATCCCGGCCGTATCGACTCCTCGACGGACTCGAGACCGACGCGCAGCACGTGCTGTCGCTCCTCGACCGCGGCGCGCACCGGGTGGCCCTCGCGGCCTACTCGGGTCCGGTGCTGCCCGACTCGGACGCACCGGGGGTGGTCGAGGTACGCGAATCGGTGCGCAGCACGCTGCGTGAGGCGTTGATCGCCGAGGCCGGTGTCGACGTGCTCCTCGCCTACGCCGACGCCGTCGACGGGCGCGACGACGAGGAGGTGCTGCGGCTGTGCCTGTCGATGCTGCCCCCGCGCTCGCCGAAGCGTGCCGGCCTCGTCGCACGGATCGAGCGCGGGGAGCGCGAGTGAACAGCGCTGAGGCGGCCACGCTTACGTGCGCGTTCACTCTTCGGTGGGCCCGATGTCGGAGGCCCTCGTTACTCTGAACCTATGGACGAAAACGCGCTCGACATCTTCTCGGCAGCCCGTGCCCGTCGCGACGTGGCGCGCATCCGCGAGGCGCTGGCCGAGGTCAAGGCGGGCGACGTCGCCCGCGTCATCGTCCGTTCGCCGCGCTACGGCCTCTACGCCCTTGAGGGCACCGTGCGTATCGGCGTGGGCGGTCAGCCCCTGGTCGGTGACGTGATCCTCGCGACGAGTTCCGAGATCCAGCGCATCGATCTCGGTATCGAGCCTCCGCAGCCGGCGCTCGAGGCAGACGTGGTCGACCCGTCGACCCTCCCCCACGGCACGCCCGTGCGCGTGACGTTCCTCACGCCGACGCACCAGACCTTCGCTCTCACCGGCCCGATCACTGCGGGCAACGACCGGTTCCTCCTCGTCGGCAGTTGGATCGTCGCCGACGACCGTGTGATCGCCCCGCGCGTGCAGAGCATCGAGCGCCTCGACGACGTCGACCTGCACGAGGTCAACGTGCCGCCGCTGCGATCGGTGCTCGCTGACGCCGACGTGTAGTCGCGTACGCAGAACGGATGCCACGGCCTCAGGGTCGTGGCATCCGTCGTCGGTGCGTGCGCTCGCCGCGGGTGGTGACGCCGTCGGGCCGCGCGCCGCGCCATCGAAGTCACACGTTCTTGCCGAGATCGCACGCTATGGAGAGGACGCCGTGTGATCTCGCGAGGATCGTGTGATCTCGCGGCCAGGGGTGCCCGCCTCGATCAGCGAACCCCACCCGGACCGGTGCAACTCCATGCAACCTCCCCCGGCGTACCGTCGGCGCATCGCCGCCCGAAGCAGACGCGGCGACTCATGACCGTCGAAGGAGACACGCATGACCATCGTCGAAGAAGGCGTCTCGAGCGTCTACGCCGCCCCGGGACAACGCGGGGCCGTCGCCGAATATCGTTCGCGGTACGGGCACTACATCGGTGGCGAGTGGGTCGAACCCCACAGCGGCGAGTACTTCGAGAACATCACTCCCGTCACCGGTAAGCCGTTCTGCGAGGTCGCACGCGGTGACGCGCACGACATCGACCGCGCCGTCGAGGCGGGATGGAAGGCGTTCGCGTCGTGGAAGAAGACCACTCCCGCCGAGCGCAGCGTCATCCTGAACAAGATCGCCGACCGGATCGAGGAGAACCTCGAGAAGATCGCCGTCGCCGAGACCTGGGAGAACGGCAAGCCGGTGCGCGAGACGCTCGCGGCCGACATTCCCCTGACCGTCGACCACTTCCGCTACTTCGCCGGCGTGCTGCGGGCGCAGGAGGGCTCGCTCAGCCAGCTCGACGAGAATACGGTGGCGTACCACTTCCACGAACCGCTGGGTGTGGTCGGGCAGATCATTCCGTGGAACTTCCCCATCCTCATGGCCGCCTGGAAGCTGGCTCCGGCGCTCGCCGCGGGCAACTGCGTCGTGATCAAGCCGGCCGAGCAGACTCCGGCATCCCTGCTGTTCCTGTTCGACATCATCGGCGACCTGCTCCCGGCGGGTGTCGTGAACATCGTCAACGGCTTCGGTATCGAGGCGGGGGCGCCGCTGGCGCAGCACAAGCGGATCCGCAAGATCGCCTTCACCGGTGAGACAACGACCGGCCGCCTGATCATGCAGTACGCCTCGCAGAACCTCATTCCGGTGACGCTCGAGCTCGGGGGCAAGAGCCCCAACGTGTTCTTCGAAGACGTGGCGCTGCGAAGCGACGACGCCTATTACGACAAGGCGCTCGAGGGCTTCACGATGTTCGCCCTCAACCAGGGCGAGGTGTGCACGTGCCCGTCGCGTTCGCTGATCCAGCGGTCGATCTACGACCAGTTCCTCGGTGACGGCCTGGAGCGCGTCAAGAAGGTGCGCCAGGGCAATCCGCTCGACCCCGAGACCATGATCGGCGCGCAGGCCTCGAACGACCAGCTCGAGAAGATCCTGTCGTACATCGACATCGGCAAGGCCGGTGGCGCCAAGCTGTTGACGGGTGGAGAACGCGTCGATCTCGGCGGCGACCTGACGGACGGCTACTACATGGCGCCGACCGTCTTCGAGGGCACGAACGACATGCGGATCTTCCAGGAGGAGATCTTCGGTCCGGTGCTGTCGGTCACCTCGTTCGACGACTTCGACGACGCCATCTCGGTCGCCAACGACACCCTCTACGGCCTCGGTGCCGGCGTGTGGAGTCGCAGCGGCGACACGGCCTACCGCGCGGGACGGGCCATCGAGGCCGGGCGCGTCTGGACGAACACGTACCACCAGTACCCCGCTCACGCGGCGTTCGGCGGGTACAAGCAGTCCGGCATCGGTCGCGAGAACCACCTCAAGATGCTCGACCACTACCAGCAGACCAAGAACCTGCTCGTGTCGTATGCCGATGGGGCCATGGGCTTCTTCTAAGCGGTTCGAGCGTCGGGGCGGCGGTTCTCCGACGCCCCGCGACCCCCGGGTTCGCGCCCGGGGGTCGCGCCCGGTCGGTCGGCGGGGCA
Source organism: uncultured Microbacterium sp. (assembly GCF_963521695.1). Taxonomy (GTDB): domain Bacteria; phylum Actinomycetota; class Actinomycetes; order Actinomycetales; family Microbacteriaceae; genus Microbacterium. Next base: position 9,193 of record NZ_CAUQWC010000047.1, read on the forward strand.
TCTCGTCCCACTTATGGCGGGTTGGGGTGGGCCTTCGTCCCACTTATGGCGGGTTGGCGGGCTCCCAACCCGCAACTCTTGGGACATGAAGTGAAAGGAGTGGGACATGACCATCCAACTCTCACGCGTGGATGTGACGGATGCCGCGGCCGCACTGCTGCGCGACCTGACGGTGAAGCACGGCCCGCTGATGTTCCACCAGTCCGGCGGCTGCTGTGACGGCAGCTCACCGATGTGTTACCCGGTGGGAATGTTCATCACGGGCCCCAGCGACGTGCACCTCGGTGACATCGAGGTCGGTCTCGACGACCCGATCGAGGTGTACATATCGGAGTCGCAGTTCGAGTACTGGAAGTTCACGCACCTGACGATCGACGTCGTTCCGGGCCGCGGCGCCGGCTTCTCGGTCGAGGGTCCGACCGGGATGCGATTCCTCATCCGGTCGCGGATGCTGACGGAGGAGGAGGCGGAGGCGTTCGGGGTGGGCGTTCGTTCCGAATGAGGCTGGCCCGCCACCACTTGTCGCGCGCCCACGACGTGACGGTGAACGCCATGACGAGCACCGGAACGGAGAGCACAGCGTCGGGTGCCAGGCCCGCGATGAGGAACCCGGTCAGCACGACGGAAACGGTGGCCACCCATCCGGTCGCCGGGCGCAACGGATCGATGAGAAGGCCCCACCCGGTCCCGATGATCGCGGCGTAGACCGCGACGATGATCGCCAGATCGACTGTCTCCCGCACGGCGTGCCCCCTCGCGATGTGGACGAAGGATCAGGCTGCCACGGCGGGTTCACGTGGCATCGATGTCGTCACCCCCGTCGTGACGTATTTCACCCGCCCGCACCGCATTCGTCTGCCTATCGTGAGAGGAACGCAACCGGGAGGACAACATGGTGACCGTCCGCCTCAGTCATGCCGCCGCCCACCTCGCCGTCGTGGCATCCAGCTTCATCATCGGCGGGTGCATTCTCGCGATCGTGGCAATGGCACTTGCCGCCGTAGCCTTCGCCAATACGACAACCACCGCGGTCCCATTCGTGGTGACCTTTCAGGGGGGGCCGCGAAGCGGACGGTTCGCTCGCGGTCCTCATCGACGGATCGCTGACCGGAGCGCTGGTGGCCGTTTCGCTCTTCGCCCTCGCGTGGTGGACCGTAGCGGTGTTCCTCGTCAGGCCGGCCTCGAGGCGCGGATCGTGTAGCTCAGCGGTATGACCGAGGGCTGCTCGGTCAGCGCGTACTCGCCGTCGGGGTGCAGGGTCATGCGACCGGGCAGCGCCTCCCAGGGCACGCTGTCATGCTCCACCAGGGCGTCCAGACGCAGGCCGCGATCGAGCAGGGCGGTGACGATCTCGCCGATGCCGTGGTTCCACTCGTAGGTGCGCGTCGCGGTCAGCGGTGCCGAGACCTCCACGTAGGTGTTCTCGTCATCCCATTCGAGTGGTGCGGTCTGCTCGAAGTACGGAAAGGTGAGTGCGAGGCCGGGGAGCTCCTCGTTGAGAGACCAGAGCAACGGGTGCCCCTCGCGAATGTGCAGCGTGCCCCCCGGGGCCAGCAGGTCGGTTACGACACCCGCCCACTCGGTGATCGACGGCAGCCAGCAGAGCGCCCCGATTCCCGTGTACACGAGGTCGAACGATTCGCGGGCAAGGATGGTCGCGGCGTCCCGGACGTCGGACTGGACGAACTCGATGTCGACGCCGGCCTCGGCAGCCAGACGACGGGCTTCAGTGACGGCGTTCTCAGAGAAGTCGAGGCCGGTGACGCGTGCGCCCAGGCGCGCGAGCGAGAGAGTGTCGGTGCCGATATGGCACTGCAGGTGCAACGCGCGCAGACCGGCGATGTCGCCGAGGAGCCGCTGATCGAAGCGCACGACGTCGGAGAGCGCGTGTGCATCCGCGACGTATCGCTGTACGCCATAGCCCGAACCGTCGCGGGCGGCGTGGAGGGTCGCGCGCTCATCCCAGTTGGCACGGTTGGCATCGATGTAGTCGGAAGTCATGGCATCCCTTTCCACTGGCACAGCCTTGCAACGCTACAGACTCCGGATGCCGCGCGCCTTCGCCGGAGCGCGCGCCCGGGCGCCGGTGACCCCGCGTGACGAGCCGGTCGGCGCGATGTCGGAGGGGCGCGTTAGCCTGGCGGGATGTCGGGCAAGGTCTATGTCATCCACGAGAACCCCCAGTGGATTCCGCCGTTCGCGGCGGCGTTCGAGGCCGAGGGGGTGCCGTTCGAAGAGTGGCTGCTCACCGACGGATCGATCGACCTCGCGGTCGAACCGCCCGATGGTGTCTTCTGGTCGCGGCTGAGCGCCTCCGCCCACACGCGCGACCACGCGCACAGCAAAGAGTTCGGCCGCGCCGTGTTGCGCTGGCTCGCATCGTGGGGCCGCACCGTCATCAACGGTGCCGACGTGCTCGAGCTCGAGGTGAGCAAGGTCGCGCAGCACGCGGCGCTGCGACACGCGGGTATCGAGGTCCCCCGCACGGTGGCCGTCTTCGGCACCGATGATCTCGCGGCGGCCGCCGAGCGCTTCGGCGCGCCGTTCATCAGCAAGCACAACCAGGGCGGCAAGGGCCTGGGCGTGCGGCGGTGGGACTCCATCGACGAGTTCACGGCGTGGGTCGCCGGACCCGACTTCGAGCACTCCCCCGACGGCATCACGCTGCTGCAAGAACTGCTCGTCGCCCGGACGCCGTTCATCACCCGGGCCGAGTTCGTCGCGGGCGAGTTCGTCTACGCCGTGCGCGTCGACACCAGCGCCGGCAGCTTCGAGCTCTGCCCCGCCGAGGCGTGTGCGATCCCAGATGCCGACGGCGTAGAGCCCGAGCCGATGTTCCGGCTGCGCGACGACGTCGACCCGACGCTGATCGACCGGTACCTCGCGTTCCTCGCGGCCGAGGGAGTGGGCATCGCCGGGATCGAGTTCATCGAGACGCTCGACGGTCGCACGGTGACCTACGACGTCAACACGAACACCAACTACAACCCCGACGTCGAGGCATCCGCTCCGCGTTCGGGACCACGCGAGATCGCACGCTGGCTCGGCTCGCTGCTGCCGCGCGAAGTGGCGGGCATCCGTGGCTGAGCCGGCGGCGCCGCATAGCGAGTGGGCGGGCTTCGGCTTCGCCACGCGGCAGGTGCACGCCGGTGAAGAAGAAGACCTCACCCACGGCTCGCGCATCACCCCCGTGCACCTGTCAGCGGCCTACCGGTTCGCGTCCTTCCAGGAGGCGACCGACCGCTTCGCGGGCGCCGACCTCGGCCACCTGTACTCCCGCAACGCCAACCCCACCAACCAGGTCGCCGAACGCCGTCTCGCGTCTCTCGAAGGCGGGTCGGGCGCGATAGTCGTCGGATCGGGGCAGGCGGCTATCACCGTCTCGCTGCTGGCGCTCGCTGGGAGCGGCGAGCACATCGTCTCGACCGCGAGCATCTACAGCGGCACGCGCGTGCTGTTCGACCGCACCTTCGCCCGCATGGGCGTCACCGTCGAGTACGTCTGGGATCCCACCGACGAGGCAGAATGGGACTCCCTCATCCGCCCCGAGACGAAGGCGATCTTCACCGAGACGCTTCCCAACCCGAAGAACGACATCGTCGACATCGCCGCGGTCGCCCGCATCGCGAAACGCCACGGCATCCCGCTCGTCGTCGACAACACTATCGCGACCCCGTTCCTCATCCGCCCGATCGAACAGGGCGCCGACATCGTCGTGCACTCGGCCACCAAGTTCCTCTCGGGCCACGGGGCCAACCTCGCCGGGGCGGTCGTCGACGGCGGAACGTTCGACTGGGTGGCATCCGACCGCTCCTACCCCGCGATCACCGACACCCCGATCGCGACGCACCGCTCGCTCATCGAGGCGTTCGGACCGCGCGCCTTCGAGCTGTCCCTGCGGTTCGGCATCGCGAACGACATCGGTCCGGCGCTCTCGCCGCTCAACGGCTTCCTGCTCCAGCAGGGCATGGAGACCCTGTCGGTGCGCATGCGGCAGCACCTCGCCAGCGCGCGCACCGTGGCCGAGTGGCTCGAGCAGCACGACTCTGTCGAGAGCGTCGACTACGCCGGACTGCCTTCGCACCCGCAGCACGACCTCGCCGTGCGGGATTACGGCGGGCTCTCGGGCTCGGTCTTCTCGTTCACGGTGCGCGGCGGACGCGACGGGGCAGAACGGTTCTTCGACGCCCTGCGCCTGTTCAGCCGCATGACGAACATCGGCGACACGCGGTCGATGGCCCTGCATCCCGCCACCACGACCCACATCGGCTTCACCCAAGAGACGCGCGACCGCCTGGGCATCAGCGACGGACTCGTGCGCCTGTCGATCGGACTCGAGGATGCCGAAGACCTGATCGCCGACCTCGACCAGGCGCTCCGCGCGGCGGTATAACGCGTCCCAGAGCGACGCCGGGGCTGGTGAAGGGGCCGCTGGCGCCGCGGGCTTGCGTGTGCTCCGCCAACGTGGTGGTTCGGGCACGCCGGGCAGACTCCGAGCTTGTCGAAGGGTCCGGGCACGCGACCCGGCCCGGTGGCTTCGACGAGCTCAGCCACCTCGCATTCGCTTCGCGTCCTGGTGCAGGGCCGCGGGCGGGCGGGCTTCGTTGAGTGTCCAGGACATGCCGTGCGCGCCGGGCCGCTGCGGCGTGTTCTGGACACTCAACAGGTTGGGCGCGCCGTCCGGGGCCCGCTCGCCGCGGCGGCGGCGCGGGTGCCGGTCTCCAGGCTTCGTTGAGTGTCCAGGACATGCCGTACGCGCGGCCGCGGCGCGGCGTGTCTTGGACACTCAAGCGGGGTGGGAGAGCGACTCACCCGTCGCGCTGCGCCTCCAGGCGCCGCACGCGCGGGATCACCTCGGCGGCGAAGCGCTGCATCTCGGGCAGGTGGGGGGAGAACTGCAGCAGCAGCGTCGAGACGCCGACGTTCGCGAACTCCACGATCCGCTCGGCGACCTGATCGGGCGTGCCGACGAGGTTGGGGCGCAGACCGCGGTTCGAGACCGAGTACTCCTTGAGGTCGACCGGGGTGTCGAGCTTCGACTTGCTCACGAAGTCCTGGTACGAGCCGTACGCCGCGCCCCCGCGCACGTCGGTGATCCGCTCGATTTCGGCCTGCGCCTCGGCTTCGGTGTCGCGCACCACGGCGTAGGCGGCCATGCCGAACGCCTCGAACGGCGTCGCCCCCGCCGCCGCACGACGCTGGCGCATATCCGCGACTTTCGTCGACAGCTCCTCGAGCGTGCCGCCGTGGGTCAGGTACGCGTCAGCGAAGCGGGTGATCGTCGTGCGACCCGCCTCGCTCTCACCGCCGGCGTACAGGCGCGGGATGACGCGGGGCTTGGGCTCGGTGAACGTGCCCTCTGTGCGGTAGTACTCGCCCTCGTACGCGAAAGGCGTCTCGGACCACAGCCCGCGCAGCACCTCGACCCACTCGATGGTGCGGGCGTAACGGTCGTCGTGCGCGCTGAAGAGGCCGTCGTACTGCTTCGCCTCCTCGGCCCACCACGCCGAGACCACGTTGAGGGTGAAGCGGCCACCGCTGATCTCGTCGATGGTCGCGGCCTGCTTCGCGGTGCGGAACGGGTTGTGGAAACCGGGACGCACCGCGGTCATCAGCTCGAGCGACGACGTCACCGCCGCGAGCGCCGCGGTCACCGTCCACGCGTCGAGCGATGGAGCCTCGACGCCCTTGATGTCGTTGAGGTTCAGCTCGGGGATGAGCGTCAGGTCGAATCCGCCCTCTTCCGCCGCGCGGGCGATCTCGGCGATGTGGGCGAACGAGACGGGGGTCTGCTCGTCGTCGACGTTGCGCAGCCATCCGCCGAAGATCGGGGTCCAATAGCCGAAACGCACGCGCTGGGGGGAGGTCATGGCATCCATCTTTCCGGGTCTGCGGGGGCATGGCGTCAGCCCCGACACGCGCGGTCACGTCGGCCGAGCAGCGATGCGTTCTGCGGCAGCGGTAACACGACGTCCGAGATCTGTCACGGCGGCGTAACACGGCATCCATAGATTTCTTTCAGGTTCGGCTGACCGAACCATCCCCCCTGTCGCGCGAGATGCTCCATGGCGCGTGGCACGCAACCCCTGGAGACCCCGTGCAGAGACGCATCCTCGCGGGCACTGTCGTCTGCGGCCTCGCCGCGACCACCGTGTTCGCCGCCCTCCCGGCTTCGGCCGCGATGGTTCCCCCTTCGCTGAGCGTGGTGCGGCCCGTGTCGCCGTTGATCGACATGCCCACCAGCTACCCCGTTCAGCCCGAGCTGAAGGTGTTCCCCGACCTGCCCGAAGACGCATCGATCGCGCGCGGGGTGCGTCCCTACGACGAGATCGCGCCGTTCCTGAACACGCTCATGGACACCAGCGACCGCGTCTCGGCGCAGGTCGTCGGCACCTCGGCGCTGGGTCGCGACATCTACCTCGTGACCGTCACGACCCCCGAGACCACCGCGCAGACGGCGCAGCAGTCCGACTGGCGCGACCTCGTGAAGGCCGACCCGACGGCCGCCGCCGCGGATGCGACGCTGCAGAGCGAGTACAAGGTGCCGATGTGGTTCAACGGCAACATCCACGGCAACGAGTGGGAGGGCACCGACGCGACCCTCAACTACATCGAGGACCTCGCCACCTCCACCGACCCGGCCACGGCCGAGATGCTCGACGATCACCGCATCTACTTCACGGTGACCAACAACCCCGACGGCCGTGCCCTCGGGCAGCGCGGAACCGCGAACGGTTACGACCCGAACCGCGACTTCATCACGGGCGCCACGGCCGAGGCATCCATCGTGCGCGACCTGGCGAGCGTCATCCAGCCGACGTACTTCATCGACCTGCACGGCTACACGGACGTGCTGCAGGTCGAGCCCTGCGGCCCCCCGCACGGTGAGAACTACGAATACGACCTCTTCGTGCCGCACGCCTACGCCACGGCGTTGGAGATCGAGGATGCCGTGACCGCGGCGAACATCCCCGGTAACACCTACTACGACCCGGCGACCGCCGGCGTGACCGAGACCAACACCGGTTTCATCAACATCCCCTACCGCGACCAGCGGTCGGGCTGGGACGACTGGCCCCCGATCTTCGCGCCGCAGTACGTGGCGTACCAGGGCGCCATCACCAACACCGTCGAGCTGCCGCTCGGGCGTTCGGGCGACCAGCCCGCTCGCGCGAAGGTGAACATCGAGGTCGCGGAGGTCGTCATCGACACCGTCGTGGACTACGTCGACGAGCACAGCGACGCGCTGCTCGACAACCAGATCGAGATCTTCCGCCGCGGCGAGGCCGGCGAGCCCAGCCGCGAGATCCCCGCCGACGTCGCACCCGAGGACCTCGCCCCGGGCGTGCCCGCGGAGTGGACCGACATCTGGGACGAGACCGACATCTACAACGCCGACTTCCCGCGCGCGTACGTCATTCCCGTGGGCTCCGGTCAGCGTTCGGATTCCGACGCGCAGACGCTCGTGCAGCAGCTGCTCGTCAACGGCATCCGTGTCGATCGTCTGACCGCACCCGTGCGCCTCGACGGAAACGACTACCCCGCGGGCTCGTTCTACGTCGACATGCATCAGCCGCTCCGTGGCCTGGCAAACGTGCTCCTGGCCGACGGCTCCGACATCTCGGACCGCGTGCCCGACATGTACGACATCTCGGCATGGAGCCTCTCGCTGCTGTGGGGCGCGCAGGTGACACGGATCGGCGAGACCACCGACCCGGCGCCGACCACCGCGGTCGAGCCGGTCACCGAGGCCCCGCTGACGGGTTCGGTGCCCGCGGGCGCCGGCTCGCTGACATTCGAGCCGCGGGGTGTGGCCGACTGGCAGGCGATCAATGCACTGCTCGCCGCGGGCGTCGCTCTGTCGCAGCTGCCCGACGGCACCGTCGTCGTGGGAGCGGACGCCCGGTCACGCGAGGCGGCCGCCCTGGCTGCCTCGGTGTTCGGTGTCGACTTCGAGCTCGGAGGGGCCGCGGCGACCGACGCCACCGAGCTGCGCAGCGTGCGCATCGGATATGTCGGCGACGCGGGCGATCGCGATGCGCTGACCAAGCTCGGCTTCACCGGACTCGTTCCCGTGACCGCCGCCACCCTGGCTGCGGGTGAGGTCGACCTGTCGGCCGTCGACGTCCTCTACGTGGGAACCGGGCTCAGCTTCACGCCGGAGCAGCAGGCCGGCGCCGACAGGGTGACGGCCTTCATCGCGGCCGGCAAGCCCGTCGTGGGTCGCGGCGCCGGCGGTGCCGCCTTCGTGAACACCTTCGTCGCACCGCTCACCGCGGTGACCGGCACCCGCGGATCGAACGGCATCGCCCAGGTCGAAACGCCGGCTGACGGCGTGCTGGGCGACTACCCGCAGGACACCGCCTTCGGGTATCCGTTCGCGTGGTTCCCCGCCCCGGCGACCGGAGTGACGATCGAGCAGCGTTACGCCGGCACCGACACCTTCGTGGCGGGTCACTGGCGCAGCACTCCCGGCCAGTCGATCCAGGATGCCGCGGGCCAGGCGTCGGCGGTCTCGCTCACGGGTCCGTCCGGAACACGCGCCTTCGTGTTCGGTACGTCGCCGACGTTCCGCGCGCACCCGGTCGGCGCCTTCAGCGACATCGCCCGCGCGGTGTTCTGGGCCGTGGACAAGCCCGTGGTCGTCGAGCCGACCCCGACCCCGACCCCGACTCCGGAGCCGACCGTGGCGCCGACCCCGGAGCCGACGCCCGAGCCGACGCCCGAGCCCACACCGGAGCCGACGGTCGCCCCGACGGCTGAGCCGACCGCGGCCCCCACGGCCGTACCG
>NZ_CAUQWC010000048.1:0-17525 GCF_963521695.1 uncultured Microbacterium sp.
CGCGCAGCTCCACCTCGAACGGCTTCAGGCGCGCGGCGATCGCGCGGCCGACGCCGCCGAAGCCCAGGAGCGTCACGCGCTGGTCGGCGAGCCCGGTGGCTGAGCCCCCGGTCCACTCGCCGCGGTCCTGCGCCCGCACGAAGTCGGGCAACCGCCGCTGCGCCGCAAGGGCGAGAGCCACGGCCAGCTCGGCGGTCGCCGTCTCGTGCACGCTCGAGGCGTTCGCGAAGACGAGACCCGCGGGCAGGCGCCCCTCGACGTTGTCGTACCCGATCGACTGGCTCTGGACGAGTCCGACCTCGACGCTCGAGAGGGCCTCGATGACGCCGTCCATCGACATGTACGGCGGCACCACCATGTCGAAGCGCTCGCGCGGAGCGGCATCCGTCATGTCCCAGACGACCACCTCCACGCCGTCGGGGAGCGGCAGCAGATCATCGCGCAGCCGGGTGGTGGGCACGGACACGGTGAGAGGCTTGTCGGTGGTCACCCCGTCGACGCTACCGCCGCCAGTGCGGGGGCGGACGCGGGTTGCGCGCGTCGGCCGATCTGCACTCCGACCGGGACCTCGTAGGCGAGGTATTCGTCGAGCAGAGCCGCGGAGTCGCGCTGGAACAGCCGCCGCGACAGGGCCGCCGCGAGCTTGGTCGCCCCTCCGACGAGCCCGGGGATCTGGTGGCTCAGCATGCCCTGGCTGAGTCGGGCCCCGTGGTTGAACATGTGGATGCGCGAGAGCGCCGAGTGTTCGGGGGTGCTTCTGCTGACGAGGCCGAAGTCGTCGTCGAGGTAGGGGAACGCGGCCAGGCCGGGGTTCTCTGCGGCGGCCTCGGGTGAGAGGCGGTCGCTCCACAGCGCGGCATCCGCAGCGACCGTCGCAAGCTCCGGGCGTCGGGCGAGGTCGGCGACGATTCCCGTGGCGGCGAGGACGACGTCGTAGCGATGGATGCCGTGCGGCGTGGTGACGGCGATGTCACTGCCGGTCCACTCCACGTGCTGCCACGGCGACGCGGTCAGGAAGCGGAAGTCGTCGAAGGCGTGCGCACGCCACAGGGCGTTCTGCGTGGCGGGCTGGTCGACGACCGAGAGGTGCACGTTGAACGCCCACTTCTGCGCATCGGTGAAGGAGCCGTAGTTCTCGATGAGGCCGGCGAACTCCATCCAGCGGTACGGACTCACCTGCGGCATGGCCGCCCGCCGCATGTGCACATCGACGCTCGCGGCGCCCCGCTCGAGCGCGGTCGCGGCGTTGTCGAACGCGCCCGTCCCCCCGCCCAGGATGCCGATGCGCAGGCCCGCGAGCGAGGCGAAATCGATGTCGTCGTGCGTGTGGTGCACGCGCTCGGCGGGAAGGCCCTCGAGAAGCGCGGGCAGGTGCCGGCCGCCCGCGCCCTCGATGCCGGTCGCGAGGACGACGTGGTGCGCGGGGAGCAGCCATTGCCCGTCAGGACCGTCGAGGTGCAGCTCGAGGGGGCCGTCGACGGTGGTCGTCGAGAGGCTCGCCACACGGGTGGAGGGGACGACGGTGATGTCGGAGACCTCCCGGTACCACTGCAGGAACCCCTGCCACGCCGTCGTCGGGAAGTACTCGATCCCCTCCCAGGCATCCGCGCCGTAGACCGCTTCGAACCAGGCGCGCGGGCTCACCGCCGGGGTGCCCCAGGTGGGCCACGCGATGTCTTTCGGTGTTCGGAGCGTGTGCATGCGGGCGTAGGTGGTCCAGGGACCGGCGGAGCCCGCGGGGGCGGAGTCGATCACCACGACGTCGTCGATGCCGCGGCGGCGCAGGCCCCGCGCCAGCACGAGACCGGCCTGCCCCGCACCGACGATGACGACCGGTCGCACGCCGTCGCGCGCGCTGACCCACGACCGTCCGTCGCCCGCGCTCAGGGCGGCCTGGTGCGCCGCGTCGCGTTCGAGGGCGGCGAGGCGGGAGCCCGCGTCGGGGAGGGCGGTGAGCACGGTCACTGCGCGTCGATGACGACGCGCACACCGTAGGCGTCGTCGAGTCGGTGGTTGTGGTGATCGGCGACGTTGGTGTCGTCGAGCTCGAGATTGACGAAGTCCATGCTCGGTTCGGCGAAGAAGGGACCGGCGTGCCAGGTGCCCTTTCGCATCGTGATGGCGGTGCGCGGCGGGATGCGGAAGGCCCGCAGGTCGTCGAGGCCGGGCTCTTCGATGCCGGGCGCGGCGACGGCGATGGTCCACTCGACGTCGCCGACGGCCATCAGGGTCTGCGTGGTCTCGAGGTGGCGGGTCACGCGCACGAATTCGGCGGGTTTGTCGTCGAGGCGCATGAGGTAGAAGCGCGGGATGCCGTTCGACACGTCGAGCACGGCTTCCTCGGCGGTGAACGGGGTGCCGTCCTCCATGGGAGTCAGCACGACGCCGTAGGGCTCGAAGCCGGCCGGCGCGATGATCTCGGCGGTCAGGGCGTGGGGGGTGAGGGTGTCGGTCACGGCGGCTCGCTTTCGTCGGGTGAGGCGAGCGTACGCTTGTCCAACAAGTGATGGACAATCTTGTCCAATATGTTCACGATGCGGTTACATCGGCGAAACGCGCGGCCGGTCGCGCCGGTCGGTCGCGTCGGTCGGGCCGGTCGGGCGCGGGAGGAGTTTCAGCGGCGGGAGGATGCCGAGAGGTTCAGCGGTCCTCCGCTCGCCGAATCTCCTCCGCCGCCGACGGTGGAGGCGTCAGGACCGCACGCGCCGGATGAGCGCATTGCGCAGCCCGGGCGGTGCCGGCAGTTGCACTTCGCGCGACCAGTACCCGATCGCATCGTCAGCGCCGTAGCCGCAGTATGTCATCTCGATCACGGGTGTGCCGGGCTCGGCATCCAGGATCCCGGCGCGCACCTCATCGAGCGAGGTCGCGTCGATCCACATCGTCTCCCACGCTACCCGGACGCCGTTGGCCGCCTCGGCGAGGTCGAACACCGGTCGACGGGGATCGAGTTCGGCCGGGCGCGTGAGGGGCACGAGGTCTTCGGCGAGGGCGTACGGGACGCCGTCGACGCGCCACATCTTCCGGGTGCGCAGCACCTCGGTGCCGTCGGGCAGATCGTCGTAGCGGTCGTCGCCGGAAACGAGCGTCGTGCGCTCGGCCGCCACGACCTCGAGAGTCGGCTCGTATCCCGCGGCGCGGATCGACAGCGAGTGGTCGAACTGCTCGTCGATGCGGCGCCCGACCCCGGGCAGGCGCCGGTTGGGCGAGGTGCGCGCGCCCTGCGTGCGGTGCACGTAGCCCCGCTCCTCGAGACGGATCAGCGCCTCACGCACCGAATTGCGGCTCGCGCCCGTCAGCTCGGCCAGTCGCGGCTCGGAGGGGAGGGTGTCGGCATCCGCTCGCCAGAGATGCAGGATGCGATCGATGAGCGCGTCCTGATCGGGAGCGCGCTTGTCGGTCACGGGCGGAGGGTCAGGCTGCGGCGCCCACCACGGCGGCGATCGCCGAGGTGAAGAAACCGAGGCCGTCGACGCCGGAGCGCATGGCGGCGCGGGTGCCGGGGCCGAAGCCGGGCTCGACAGCGTGCTCGGGGTGCGGCATCAGGCCCACGACGTTGCCCCGCTCGTTGGTGAGGCCGGCGATGTCGTCGAGGGAGCCGTTGGGGTTCACGCCGACGTAGCGGAAGGCCACGAGGCCCTCGCCGTTCACGCGGGCGAGGGTTTCGGCATCTGCGATGTACCCGCCGTCGGCGTTCTTCAGCGGGATGACGATCTCGTCGCCCTCGGTGAAGTCGCTGGTCCACGCGGTCGAGGCGTTCTCGACGCGCAGGCGCTGATCGCGGCGGATGAACTGCTGGTGGGCGTTGCGGATGAGGCCGCCGGGCAGCAGGTGCGCCTCGACCAGCATCTGGAAACCGTTGCAGATGCCGAGCACCGGCAGGCCCTTGGCGGCGGCGTCCTTGACCTCGGCCATGATCGGCGCGAAAGCGGCGATGGCGCCGGCGCGCAGGTAGTCGCCGTAGCTGAAGCCGCCGGGGAGCACGAGGGCGTCGACGCCCTTCAGGTCGTGCTCGCCGTGCCAGAGGGCCACGGGCTCGCCGCCCGCGAGACGGATCGCCCGCTGGGCGTCGCGATCGTCGAGCGAACCCGGGAAGGTGATGACGCCGATGCGGGCGGTCACTCCACGACCTCGATACTCACCACGTCTTCGATGACGGCGTTCGAGAGCATCTCGTCGGCGAGCTCGCGCACGCGCGCCAGCGTGGTCTCGTCGACCTCGCCGTCGACGGTGAGCTCGAAGCGCTTGCCGATGCGCACATCGGAGAAGCGGTTCTCGCCGAGCCGCGACAGGGCGCCGGCGACGGCCTTTCCCTGCGGGTCGAGAAGCTCGGCCTTGGGCATGACGTCGACGACGATGGTGGGCACTGCAGCTCCAAGAGTCGGGTGGCGTTGTGATTGCCAGTCTACAAGAGCCACCGCGCCGTCCCGGATGGCGTGATGGCGGGCTCACGGGCGTGGGAGCGCTCCCACGTTCGTGGCATCATATGGAGGTCGGTGGGAGGATGACCCTCGCGCCCACGGAAGGAACCCGAACCATGTCCCACACCCGAGTGTTTCCCGAGGGCTTCCTCTTCGGTGCCGCCACCGCGGCCTACCAGATCGAGGGAGCAGCCTTCGAAGACGGCCGCACGGCATCCATCTGGGATGCGTTCTGCCGCGTTCCCGACGCCGTCATCAACGCCGACAACGGCGACGTCGCGTGCGATCACTACCACCGCTACGCCGACGATGTGCGGCTCATGAAGGAGCTCGGCCTCCAGACCTATCGCTTCTCGACCTCGTGGTCGCGGGTGCGCCCCGATGGCGGGGCGCTGAATCCGAAGGGCGTCGACTTCTACAAGCGTCTCGTCGACGAGCTCTTGAGCGCCGGCATCCTGCCCTGGCTGACCCTGTATCACTGGGACCTCCCGCAGGCGCTGCAGGACAAGGGCGGGTGGACCGTCCGCGAGACGAGCGAGCGCTTCACCGAGTACGCCCTCGACATGCACGACGCCCTCGGCGATCGCGTCGATGTCTGGACGACCCTCAACGAACCATGGTGCTCGTCGTTCCTCAGCTACACCGCCGGCGCCCACGCTCCGGGGCACTACTCGCAGGCCGAGGGCATGCTCGCCGCGCACCACCTGCTGCTCGGACACGGCCAGACCGTTCGCGAGCTGCGTGCGCGCGACGCCTCGCTCAACCTCGGTCTGACGCTGAACCTGACGGTGGCGGATGCCGCGAACCCGGCGAACCCCGCCGACCTCGACGCCGCGCGCCGGATCGACGGACAGTTCAACCGCTGGTTCCTCGACCCGGTGTTCCGCGGCGCCTACCCGGCCGACATCATCAAGGACTTCCGCGACACCGACGCCGAGGCCGTGGTCCGGTGGCAGGCCGCCGTGCAGCCCGGCGACCTCGACGTCATCTCGACCCCCATCGACTCGCTCGGCGTGAACTACTACCACGGCGAGTTCGTCGGCGGCACGCCGCCCGAGGTCGAGCCGCCCGCCGGGGACGCCCCCACGACGCGGCCGATCGGCAAGCCGTTCCCCGCGCACGAGAACCTGTTCTGGCACGACCGGGGCCTGGCGCGCACCAACATGGGCTGGGAAGTACAGCCCGAGGGGCTGACCCGCCTCCTCGAGCGCGTGAGCGAGGAGTACTCCGCCCCCGCCGGCACCGCGCTCTACATCACCGAGAACGGTGCGTCGTACGACGACGAGGTCGTGGTCGAAGACGGCGAGACCCGCGTGCACGACACCGAGCGCGTCGAGTTCGTCGAGGTGCACCTGGCGGCGGTTCTGGATGCCGTCGAGAAGGGCGTCGACGTGCGCGGCTACTTCTACTGGTCGCTGCTGGACAACTTCGAATGGGCCTGGGGCTACGCCAAACGCTTCGGCATCGTGTCGGTCGATTACCAGACCCAGGAGCGCACCATCAAGGACTCCGGCCGGCAGTACGCTCACATCATCGCCGAGCGCGCACTGGCCACCCGACCCGCGGTGTGACCTCGCGCGAGGGCCCCGAGGAGGCATCGCGATGGAACTCGCCCCCGTTCGAGGCGCCGCCACCATCGAAGAGGTCGCGGCGCGCGCCGGCGTCTCCCGATCGACGGTGTCCCGCGTGGTCAACGGTTCCACGGCGGTCTCTCCCGCGGCCCTCGAAGCCGTGCGCCGCGCGATCGACGAGCTGCAGTACGTCCCCAACCGCGCGGCGCGCTCACTGGCCAGCCGTCAGACCCGCGCCATCGCGCTCGTCATCCCCGAGCAGACCGACCGCTTCTTCGGCGACCCGTTCTTCGCCTCGATCGTCGCCGGCATCGGCGAGGTGATCGGCGAGAGCGACTACATCATGAACATGCTGATCGCCAGCGACGACGCCGGCGCCAAGGCGGTCGCGTACCTGCGCGGCGGCAGCGTCGACGGGGCGATCGTCGCCTCCCACCACACGAGCGACACCTTCCTCGAGCGCATCGCCGACGTCGTGCCGGTCGTCTACGGCGGACGACCGGTGCGCGTGCGCGCTGACGACTATTACGTCGACGTCGACAACGTCGAGGGCGGTCGGGCGGCCACCGCCTACCTGCTCGCGCGCGGGCACCGGCGGATCGCGACCATCTCGGGTCCGCAGGACATGGCCGCCGGCATCGATCGCC
This sequence comes from uncultured Microbacterium sp., assembly GCF_963521695.1. Taxonomy (GTDB): domain Bacteria; phylum Actinomycetota; class Actinomycetes; order Actinomycetales; family Microbacteriaceae; genus Microbacterium. The sequence continues at coordinate 6,640 of NZ_CAUQWC010000048.1, forward strand.
TGCGGGGGTTCCGCGACGAGATGGCAGCGGCGGGACTCGAACCCGCGGCCGTCGAGGACGGAGACTTCACCGAGATGGGCGGGGCGCTGGCGATGAACCGCATCCTCACCGCGGGGGCGGAGCTCGACGCCGTGTTCGTCGCGAGCGACCTCATGGCGCGCGGGGCCTACGCCGCCCTGCGCGAGAAGGGCATCGAGCCGGGGCGCGACATCGCCGTCGTCGGCTTCGACGATTCGTCGGTGTCGACCTCGATCACGCCCTCGCTCACCACCGTGCGTCAGCCGTCGCTCACGCAGGGGCGTCACATGGCATCCGTGCTCCTCGACGTGCTCGCGGGTCGCCCCGCCGCGCACGCGACGATCCTCCCGACCGAGGTCGTGGAGCGCGGGTCGGCCTGAGGCTGCGTTCGCCGGCCACCGGGCGCTATCGTGAGCGACCGAGGGGCGCGACGCGCGGCCCCCGAGAGCGGAGGCTTCGCATGCGAGGGAAGATCGTCCTGACGGTGGCGGTGGTGCTCAGCGCGGTGGCCGCGCTCGCCGGGTGCAGCGGAGGCGGGTCGACGCCGGATCCGTCGACAACCGTGTCGAGCGCTGCGCCCGCGCCGAGTCCGTCACCCAGCGCGACGCCGAGCGCGACGCCGACGCCGAGCGCGGCGGCATCCGTCTCCATCCCCGCCTCGTGCGACGATCTGGGCACTGCGGCCACGCGGCAGCAGACGGTCGGCGACCTGACCGCCCAGCATGCCGACGGGTTCGTCCGCCCGGCGCCGACGAACGCCACGACGGACCTGTCGTGCAACTGGATCCAGGAGGAAGCCGCCGCGGTGCTGCTCATCATCAGCAGCGCGAGCGCGGCCGACGTCGAATCGGGGCTGGCCTCGCTGCCGGCGCAGGGCTACCAGTGCCAGGCCTCGGACGACTTCGGCGCACAGTATTGCGTGGCACCCGGTGCGTCGACCGACACCGAAGACGTCGTCGTTGCCCGCGACGGCACGTGGATCTACCTCGAGACCGTCAACGTGAACGCCCGCGCGTGGCTGTCGGAGATCGCGTCGCAGATCTTAGGCTGACGCCCTTCAGCGGTCGCGGTCGACCGACTGCTGGTAGACGTCGGGCACGTCGTCGCCGTCGGCATCCACCTCTTCGGCGAGCGCGAGCTGCTTGTAGCGCCGGTTGCGCACGAGCAGCACGGCCGAGGCGAGGACGGATGCCAGGAGCGAGGCGACCATGATCGCGATCTTTGCGTCGTCGGTGTGCGGCGAGCCGTCGGGGAAGCTGAGTTCGGCGATCAGCAGCGAGACGGTGAAGCCGATTCCGGCGAGGAGTCCCACGCCCGCCAGGTCGATCCACTTGAGGGCGGGGTCGAGGCGGACCTTCGTCACGAGGGTGAGCAGGCGCACCCCGAGCAGGATGCCGATGGGCTTGCCGAGCACGAGCCCCGCGACGACGCCGAGCGTCACCGGGTCGGTCACCGCACGGACCAGACCCTCGCCGCCGCCGACGGAGACGCCCGCTGCGAAGAAGGCGAACAGGGGCACGGCGATCCCGGCGGAGAGGGGACGGAAGCGGTGTTCGAACCGCTCCGCGAGATCCATGCCGCGGATCTCGGGCCGACGGCGCGACGCGGCGACGGGAATGGTGAAGGCGAGGGCGACGCCGGCGATCGTGGCGTGCACGCCCGACGCATGCAGGAACGCCCACGCGGCGAAGCCGACCGGCAGCAGCACGGCCCACGCGCCCCACGGGGTGCGTGCGAACCAGGCGCGCCCCCGGTGGGCGATGACGGCGTAGACCGCGACGAGCAGGGCGAACACCGCCAGCGGCAGCAGCGAGATGTCGCTGGTGTAGAAGATCGCGATGATCGCGATGGCGATCAGGTCGTCGACGACGGCGAGGGTCAGCAGGAAGATCCGCAGCGGTCCGGGCAGGTGCGAGCCGACGAGGGCGAGCACGGCCACCGCGAACGCGATGTCGGTCGCGGTGGGGATGGCCCATCCGGCCAGCAGGCTCGGCTGGGTGTGCACGATGGCGACGTAGATGAGGGCGGGCACGGCGACGCCGGCGATGGCGGCCGTCACCGGCACGATCGCGGTGTTCAGTCGTCGCAGGCTGCCCACGACGATCTCGCGCTTCAGCTCGAGCCCGACCATGAAGAAGAAGACGGCGAGCAGACCGTCAGCGGCCCACGCGCCCACGCTGAGCTCGAGATGCCACGGCTCGTAGCCGAACCGGAAGTCGCGCAGCGCGAAATACGACTCGGATGCCGGGGAGTTCGCCCAGACGATGGCCGCGACCGCCGCGACGACCAGCAGCATGCCGCCGACGGATTCGCGGCGGAGGAGGGTGGTGACGCGGCGCACCTCGGCGTAGCCGGGCCAGCTCGGCGCGCGGACGGTGTCGTGGCTCATGAAGCTCCTCCAGGGGTCGATCGACAGAATGTCGACCAGACTTCCCGACGCACCGCAACCCATTCTACGGTGCGCTGCGCCGCGCGACCGTGCCGGCCGCGCGGCGCCCGCTCAGGCCGACTCTTCGTCTTCCTCGGCGTTGAAGTGCGAGGCGGTGTCGGAGTGACCCGCGGCGACACCGTTGGGGTTGTCGGGAATGGTGCCGTCGGTGCCGAGGCCGCCGGGCTTGGGCTCGCCCTCGGAGTCGTCGGAGGGTGCCCCTTCCGTCGGGGACACTTCGACGTCGGCGCCCTCGTACGCGTTCTCGTCTTCGGCGGCCTGAGAAGGGTCGGAGATGTCGGATGCCATGAGCGTGCCTCTCGTCGGGGGCGGGGCGGCAGCCTCGCCGGGTGCTCGACGCTACCGAGCGGCAGGGCGGTGGCCTCCACCCTTGCGGCGTGGTGAGGGGTGTGCTGACACGGCAATGCGTACTACCGATCGCGGACGCCTCCCCTCCACGGATCCCCATCGAGGACGCGAAGTAGTGCGCCTCGACGTCAGATCACGCCGTCCGTCCCTTCGCGGCTGTGAGGGGCCAGGCGTACCGTCGACGAGGCTGCTCCAGCAGGTTCCACCCGATGGATATGCTGCTCACGCGCTGCGTGTCGTCGGCGCGGACGATTCCAGGAGCCCTTCATGTCCGAGCCGCTCGACCTTCACCTCATCCTCCCCGCCGGGCCCGCCCGCGATGCCGTCGCGTCGGCATTGACGGAGCAGGGTTTCACCGTGAACCCCACGGCGACCGGTTCGCTCGACGTCTCCCGCGGGAGCTTGGGTACTACTCTCATCGCGGGTGCGTTCGCGGGGCAGGACATGCACGTGCGTTTCGACGTCCACGTGCGAGATGCCCCGGAGGGGGCGGTGGCCACGTTCGTGCACTCGGCGGCCGGCGGGTTCTTCAAGGGTGGTGCGGTCGGTGCCGTCAAAGCAGGTGACGTGGTGCGCGAGGCGGCGCACGTCGCGGGGGTCCGACTCGCGCAACAGGGGCTGATCGTGGGGGGCGTCCCGGTAGCCCCGTCGCCCGGTGCGGACGCCGTCGCAACGCCGTACTCGAGCGCTCCGCCGACGGCGGGGGCGCCGATGTACGCGGGGGCGGCCCCCGTTCCTGCGCCTGTCGACTACGCCAACCGCACCAACGTGGTGGCCATCTTCGCGATCGTGCTCGGGTTCGTCGTCCCCATCGGCGGGATCATCGCCGGCGCCGTGGGGCTTGCGCAGGTCAAACGAACCGGTGAGAAGGGCCGTGGTCTGGCGATCGCCGGCATCGTCGTGGGCTCGGTGATGACCGTTCTCGGCACCATCGCCGTCATCGCGTTCTTCGCCTTCGCCGTCATCGCCGGCGCGGCGGGCGATGCCGCGGCCACGGGGGATGGGGGTCTCGTCGACCCGAGCGAGGACGTTCCCGCCGAAGTGTTGTCGTTGCAGATCGGTCAGTGCCTCGATGACGTCTCGACGGGCATCATCACCAGCGACAACATCGTCGACTGCGACGTCGCTCACACGTACGAGGTGTTCGGCGAGGTCGTCCTTCCCGACGGGTCTTTCCCGGGTGACGACCAGATGGAGTCGACCGCGCAGCAGTCGTGTGACGAGGCGTTCGCATCGTTCGTGGGCGTCTCGTACGACGAGTCGACCCTGGAGTACACCTACGTCGCTCCCACGAGCGACACGTGGGAGGTGGGTGACCGCCAGATCGCGTGCCTCATCACCGACCCGGCCGGCGAAACCACGGGGTCGCTGGAGAACTCCGCGCGCTGATCCACTCCCGGCCCCCGGGGGGAGAAACACCGCGCCGCAACCGCCGAGCGCGCACGCCCCCCAACGGACGTGCGCGCTCGAGCAGCGGGTGTCAGACCGAAAGAGCCGGCTGCTTCACGACGAGGCGGTCGCCGTCCCAGCCCACGGGCATGGGGTCGGTGATGCCGCCGACGAAACCGCCGTCGGGACCGACGTTGCGGAACGCCAGCAACTGCCACGCGCCCGCCCGGTCCTGGATCAGGCGTCCGACGTACAGGTCGTCGTCGGTGATCGGCGTCGCGGAACCGATGTCGAACGGGCCGAGCACGCTGTCGGCGGGAACGGCCCACACCGCACCCCGCGGGTGGCGCTCGCGGACGGCATCCATCGCCTGTCCGGTCATGCACGAGAACAGCAGCACGGCCCGGCCGTCGACCTCTTCGACCTGGGTCACCTCGAGCTGGCCGAAACCGTCGGTGCTCGGTTCGCTGACCGGCGCCTGCAGTTGCCACGTCTCGAGGTCAGTCGAGGTGGCGTGCGCGACGACACCGCGGCCGTTGAGCTCGCCGTGCGTGGCGCGGGCGGTGACGTACATGTGCCAACCGCGGCCCGCGTGATCGGCGAAGACCCACGGGTCGCGGAACGCCTCGTCGTGCCAGTCGCTGTTCGTCAGGCGCTCATAGATCGTGCCGTCCGCTTCGAGCACCGGGTTGGCGGGGTTCTTGTGCCAGGTGAAGAGATCGGTGCTGGTGGCGTAGCCGATGCGCTGCACGTTGCGTCCGTCGTCGTCCAGGCGCGAGCCCGTGTAGAAGAGGAACCACGTGCCGTCGGCGCGGCGGACGGTCGAACCGGTCCACGTGGCGAGGGCGTCGAAATCATCGGAGCCGCCGCGCACGAGGGCATCGGCGACGCGCTCCCACGACACCAGATCGGTCGAGACGGCGTGGCCCACCGAGGCGCGGTAGTGACGGTCCTCCGGATCGTGCAGCGCCCGCGAGGCGTAGAGGAAGAACAGGTGGTAGGTGTCGCCGTCATCGGCGAACCAGAAATCCCACACGTAGGAATCGGCGAGGTCGAACACGTCAGGCACTTTCTCTCGGCGCAGCGGCACGCTGCAGGTCTTCTCGGGTCGGGGGGTCCATACCCTCGCGTCCGACGGTGATCGCGGCGGCGGCGGCCGCGCGACGGAGCAGGGGAGGAAGGGTGGTCTCGTCGAGTGCGCGCACCGCGGCGCGCAGGGTGGCGACGTCGCCGGAGATGTTCAGGATGCCGTCGAGCAGCGTCCCCATGAAGGTGTCACCGGCGCCGACGGTGTCGACCACGGTGGTGGGCGCCGCGGGGATCTCGACGGTGGCGTGCGCGGTGACGCCGAGGGATCCGGCATCCCCGTCGGTGATGACGGCGAGACCGGCGCCGAGGGCCACCCACTCGCGGGCGACGTCGACGGCGGCGACGCCGGGATACAGCCACTCGGCGTCTTCGGCGCTGGCTTTCACGACGTCGCTCAGGGCCACCAGGGCTTCGACACGTGCGCGGGCGTCGGTCACGCCGCCGGTCAGGGCGGGGCGGATGTTCGGGTCGTAGCTGATGAGCGCCGACGCGCGGGCGCGCTCGGCGGCGGCGCGCACCTCGTCGGCGCCGGGCGCGAGTGTCGCGGCGACCGACCCGGTGTGGAAGATCCGCGCGGCGGGAACCTCGACGGGCGAGGGGAGTGTCCAGTCGATGTCGAAGTCGTAGGTGGCATTGCCGCGCTCGTCGATCACCGCGCGGGCGGTGGCGGTGCGCTCCGGCTTCCCCGCGGTCCGCAGCTCGACCCCGGATGCCGAGAGCCATGCGTTCAGCACACCACCGCGCTCGTCGTCGGCGACGCGGGCCACGAGGGCGGCGTCGCGACCCAGTCGGCCGAGGGCGACGGTGACGTTGGCCGGGCTTCCGCCGGGGCGCTCGGCCGCCCCGGCGGAAGTGGTGACGATGTCGATGAGTGCTTCGCCGAGCACCACGACATCGAATTCGCGGGTCATCCCTTGACCCCGGATGCCGCGATGCTGCTGACGAACGCGCGCTGGAACACCAGGAACACGAGCAGCACGGGCAGCGTGATCAGCGACGTGTACGCCATGACCTCACCCCACGCGGTGTTGAGCTGGAAGAAGTACTGCATACCGACCATGACGGGTCTCAACTCCTCTTTCTGCACGACCATGAGGGGCCAAAGGTACTGGTTCCACGCGGGCAGGAACGTGAGGATCGCCACCGTCGCGAACGCCGGGCCCGACAGGGGCACGATGATGCGGCGGTAGATGGTGAACCAGCTCGCCCCGTCGATGCGGGCCGCCTCGTCGAGAGAGGTGGGAATGGTCGAGAAGTACTGCGCGAAGAGGAAGATCGAGAAGGCGTTCGCGATGAACGGCACGATCTGCACCTCGTAGGTGTTCAGCCAGCCGAAGTCGTATTTCACGACGCCGCCCTCCATCACGAGGGTGGGCAGCTGATTGACCCAGTAGACCATCGGCACCGCGATCGTCTCGAACGGCACGATGAGGGTCGCGATGATGAGCGCGAGCACGACGACCCGGCCCTTCCAGCGCAGGCGCGACAGGGCGAAGCCGGCGAGGGAGTTCACGATCAGGCCGAGTCCCACCGTGAGCACGGTGACGAGGATCGAGTTGAACAGGAACTGCGCCACCGGCACACGGTCGAAGACGCCGAAGTAGTTGTCGAGGCTGATCTCGCCGGTCGGGAGGAAGGCCGCGGGGGAGTTGATGTCGCGGAGGATCTGCGCGTCGGGCTTCAGGCTCGACACGAACATGAACACCAGCGGGAAGAGGAAGAACACCGCGAGGATCGACATCGACACGTAGGTGAGGATGCGACCGTTACGGCCCTCCGTGGAGCGGGTACGCGTGCGGGTGGGCGAGGTCCGACGCGCGGGGCGTGCGGCCCGCGCGGCGCCGTCGGGGCGCTCAAGGGTACTGGTCATGTCAGTTCTTCTCTCGGGTCAGCCAGCGCTGGATGAGCGCGATGATGAGCACGGCGACGAAGAACAGCAGCGAGATGGAGGCGGCGTAGCCGATCTCCTGCTGCTCGTAGCCCTTGCGCACGGCGTGGAACACGACGGTCGACGTCGAGTTGAGGGGACCGCCCTGGGTCATCACGTCGACCTGCACGAACAGGCCGAGGGCGGCGATGGTGATCGTGACCAGGACGAACACCATGGTGGGGCGGAGTCCCGGCCAGGTGACGTTGGTGAACTGGCGCCAGCGGCTCGCGCCGTCCATGCGCGCGGCCTCGTAGAGCTCCTCCGGGATGGTCTGCAGCCCCGCGAGCCAGATGATCATGTGGAAGCCGACGGCCTGCCAGATCGACAGCACGATGATCGCGCCGAGCGCCGTGCTCGGGTCGTTCAACCAGTCGGCGCCCTTCAGGGCTCCGAACGTGAGCGTGTCGATCATCGAGTTGATGAGACCGTCGCTCTGGTACATGAAGCGCCAGAGGATCGACACCACGACGATCGAGGTGACGACGGGGATGAAGAAGACGACCCGGAAGAACGTCGTACCGCGCAGGCGCTGATTCACCAGCACCGCGAGCAGCAGACCGAGGCCGGCCTGGACGGGAACGACGACCAGGGCGAACAGGAAGGTGTTCAGCGCCGACTGCAGGAACACCGGGTCGGCGGTGAAGGCCCGGAAGAAGTTGTCGAGACCGACGAAGCGCGGAGGGTTGGGAGAGATCAGGCGGGCGTTGGTGAACGACAGGGTGAAGGCCAGCAGCACCGGCACGATGAGGAAGAGCAGGAGCAGGAGGGCGGCGGGGGCCATCATCGCCAGGCCCGCCCACGTCTCGCGACCGCGCGAGGTGCGGAAGCGGCGGAGGGATCGGCGCGGCTGCTTCGCCGCGGCGACCGGAGGAGACACGGTCATCAGGTTCTTCTTTCGCGGGGGGCGGTGGGGGCCCGGAGCGGACCCCCACCGCTGGTCGCGGCGTCAGTTCGCGCCGTAGCCGTCGTTGGAGGAGATGTTGGTGTCGATCTCGGTGACCGCGGCATCCAGTGCCGACTGCACGTCGGCGCCGTTCATGATGTCCTTGGCCGCGGTCTCGAACGTGCTCGAGATCACCGCGTACGCGGGGGTCTCGGGACGCAGCACGGCGTACTCCTTCGAGAACTCCGCGAACGGACGCAGGGGGCCGTCGGTGGAGTTGAAGTACTTCGACGCCTCGGTGGCAGCCTCCGTGGCGGGGATCACGAGCTGCTCGTCGGCGAACTGCGTGATGTACTCGTCGTTGAAGCTGAACTCCAGGTACGCGCGCGCGCCCTCGGGGTCACTGCACGACGCCGAGATGCCCCACTGCCACGAACCGCCGCCGATCTTGGGACCGTTGCCGAGGTCCGGCGGCGGCAGGATCAGCAGGTCGTCGCCCACGGCATCCACCGCGGCGAGACCGTTCCACACACCGGTGTAGCTGAGCGCGACGTCGCCGTCGACGAACTCCTGGTTGCCCACGGTGCCGCCGCTGTTGGCGTAGCCGTTGGTGAAGAGCGACTGGAACCACTCGCCCCACTTCACGGCGTCGGTGCCGTTCAGGGCGCCGTCGGCGGAAAGCATGGTGTCGCGGTCGATGAGGTCGCCGCCGAAGCTCTGCAGGAACGGGGAGTAGGCGTAGGGCCACCACTCGCCCGTGTCCTCGGCGCCGAGGTCGATCGGGGTCTCGTAGCCGGCGGCCTTGAGGGTCGCGAGGGCGGCGTCGAACTCGGTGGCCGTCCAGGGCTGGTCCATCGTGGGGATGCGGATGCCGTTGGCGTCGAGCACCGACTTGCGCGCGAAGATGCCGAGGGCGGCATCCCAGTACCCGGCCGAGTAGATCTCGTCGTTGTACTTTCCGACCGCGGTGGGCAGCAGCTTGTCGGTGATGTCGCTCGAGAGGCCGAGCGGCTGCAGGTAGTTCGCCCACGCCCAGTTGGGCATGATGGGGCCGTCGAGGTCGAGCAGGCAGGGCAGGTCACCCGAGGCCGCCGCCGCGACGATCGCGTCGTTGTACGCGCCCTGCGGGAACGACTCGGTCTTGACCTCGTACTGCTCTTGCGAGGCGTTGAAGTCGCTGATGATCTGCTCGTAGACCGCGAGCTCGGCGGGGTTGCCGGCCGAGTGCGTCCACATGGTCAGGACGGTCCGACCGTCTTCGGTCGTCGCGCCTCCCTGACCTGCCTGGCCGCAGCCGGTCAGCGCGAGCGCTGCGACGACACCTGTCGCGGCGAGCGGGATGAAGGACTTCTTCATCGTGTTCCTTTCGAGTGGCGGCGACATCGCTGTCGCCGGAGAGGGGGCCGCGTGGCGCGGCGTCAGTCCGTGGCCCGGGGGTCCCGCGCGCTGCCGAGGTGCGCGGGAGGGCCGACGGAAGCCCGACGAACGATCGGGCAGTCCATGAGGTGGGGGGAATCGATGTCGGCCTCGCGGAGGCCGAGGGCGACCTCCATCGCCCAGCGGCCCATGGCCGCGTGGGGGAGCGAGACGGTGGTCAACGGCGGGTCGAGCTCCGACGCGACCAGCTGCTGATCGTCGTAGCCGACGATCGACAGGTCTTCGGGAATCCGGATGCCGTGGCGGTGCGCCCACGTCACGACCCCGGCCGCGATGCGGTCGTTGTAGGCGAAGACGCCGGTCGGGCGCTGCTCGGGCGCGAGCGCGAACAGCGCGGCGGCCGCTTGCTGCCCGCCCGCCGCCGAGGTCGGCGAGAACACGTGGAGGGCGGGGTCGGGCTCGATGCCGGACTCGGCGAGCACGTCGAGGTAGCCGCGCAGACGGAGCTGGGCGGCCACCGGGCGGTCTTCGTCGTTGTCGATGAAGGCGATGCGGCGGTGCCCGGCGTCGACGAGCTCCTGGGTGGCGACCCGGCCGCCGGCGTAGTCGTCGGGCACGACGGCGGGGTAGCCGCCGTCTTCGGGGCGGCAGTCGAGGAACACCGTGCCGGCGGGGAGGCCCGCGGGTGCCGGGATGACCCGGTGGTACATCGAGGCGTAGACCATGCCGTCGACGCGGTGGTTGACGAGCGTGGAGATCGCATCGGACTCGATCTCGGGGTGGCCGTCGGTGTCGACGAGGATCACGAGTCGGCCGTTCTCGCGGGCGACCTCCTGCGCGCCGGCGAGCATGCGGCCGGCGAAGGGCGTCGTGGCGATGCGGTCGGAGACGAGGCCGATGGTGCCGGTGACGCGGGTGCGCAGGCTCCGGGCGATCGGGTTGGGCGAGTAGCCCACCTCGTCGGCGACGCGGCGGACCCGCTCTTTGGTCTCGTCGGAGATGCGCGACTCGGCGTCGTTGAGCACGAGCGAGACCGTTGCGGGGGAGACGCCGGCCGCTTTCGCGACGTCGGTCAGACGCACTCTCGTCATCGCCCCACCCTCCATTGGATAATCGATTTATCTTGCTGATAAACCGATTTATCAGCGACCGAGATCAGTGTGCTGGCTCGGTCGTGGCGGTGTCAAGTAACGGTGCCGTAACGGTGGTCGAGAGGCCGCGGCATCCGTTCGACTGCCGAGATCACACGATCGGGCCGAGAGCCCACGCCCAGGTCGCGCGGTATCGCGTGCGCTCGGCCCGGGCGTGTGACTTCGCGCACAGGATGCCGCGGTGGCCGCCGTGCGGAGTCGGGGAGGCCACCGCAGGAGGGCGGGAGCGAGATCACACGATCGGGCCGAACG
>NZ_CAUQWC010000049.1:0-17451 GCF_963521695.1 uncultured Microbacterium sp.
GGCGGGGGCTCGGCCTCCACCGCCGGCGGCATCAAGGTCACGACCCTCGCCGTGTTGGCCCTGGCAGTGTTCTCCGAGGCGAAGGGACGTCCGTCCGTCCAAGCCTTCGGCCGTCGCATCCCGAGCGATGTCCAGCGGGTCGCCCTCTCGGTCGTCGCCTGGGGCGCCACGATCGTCGCGATCTCGACGGTCACGATCAGCCGCATCACCGACGCCCCCATCGAGTACGTGCTGTTCGACGTCATCTCGGGCTTCGCGACGGTGGGGCTCTCGACCGGGCTCACGGCGGAGTTGCCCGACCCCGCCGTCTACGTCATGTCGGCGACGATGTTCATGGGGCGCATTGGTACTGTGACTCTCGCCGCGGCGGTCGCCGCGGCTTCTCGATCGCAGCTGTATGCGCTGCCCGTGGAAAGGCCGATCGTTGGTTGAACGGATTCGCAGCGACGCGCCCGTCCTGGTGATCGGTCTCGGCCGATTCGGCGCGGCGTGCGCGGGAGAGCTCGACCGACTCGACCGCGACGTGCTCGCCGTCGACGGCAATCTCGAACTCGTGCAGAAGTGGTCGGAGCGCGTCACCCACGCCGTCCAGGCCGACGCCCGCAACATCGACGCGCTTCGCCAGATCGGCGCGCAGGACTTCCAGGTCGCGGTCGTGGCCGTCGGGTCGCTCATCGAGGCGTCGGTGCTCATCACGGCGAACCTCGTCGACCTGAAGGTGCCGCAGATCTGGGCAAAGGCGGTCTCGCAGTCGCACGGCAAGATCCTCGCCCGCGTGGGGGCGAACCACGTCATCTACCCCGAGGCCGAGGCCGGCGAGCGCGTCGCGCACCTCGTGAGCGGGCGGATGCTGGACTTCATCCGCTTCGACGACGACTTCGTGCTCGCCAAGATGTACCCGCCGAAGCTGGTGCGCGGGGTGGGACTGAACGAGTCGGGCGTGCGCTCGAAGTACAACGTCACCGTCGTGGGCGTGAAGAGCCCGGGGCGCCCGTTCCGGTACGCCGAAGCCAACACCGTCGTGACCAACCACGATCTCATCATCGTCTCGGGCACGAACTCCGACATCGAGCGTTTCGCGGCGCTCGACCGCTGAACCGGTCTCAGTTCGCCCGCGTGGCCGCTCTCGACGGCGAACCGGTCGGCGCGCGTCCGCGGCGCACCATACCCGGCGAGCCGCCATTCTCCGCCCGGGAAACGACCTTCGCAGGGATAAAACGTCTCGACGAGGCGTTCCTCGCCGCGGCAAACGTCTCCCGCGCGGGACCCGCGTCAGGCGTCGATGTCGAGGACGACCTCGATCTCGTCGTCCAGCGCGAGACCCTCGGCATCCTGCAGCGCCTTCTTGACCGGCACGATGTACCCGCCGTCTTTGGGCCAGAGCGCGGTCGTCACGGTCGTCGCACCGATCGTGACGGATGCCGGGATCATGCCCCAGCCGTACGTCACCACGGGCGCGATCTCGGCGATCATCGCCGCCTCGGTCTCGGGAACGGTGACGAAGTGGAACGGCGCGGGGCCGCGCCAGAACCAGATCGGGCCGGAGAACCGCAGACGCATGGCTCAGTGTCCGGCGGCCAGTTCTTCGGCGCGGGCGAGGGCGGCCTCGGCGGCGACGGTGAACGTGTCGTCGAGGCGCGCCTCTTGCAGGACGGCGATCGCGCGCTCGGTCGTGCCCTTCGGGCTCGTGACGCGACGGCGGAGTTCTGCGGGGTCGACGTCGGAGGCGGCCAGCAGGGTCGTCGCACCGATGAAGGTCTGCTCGGCGAGCAGTCGCGCTTGGTCGTGGTCGAAGCCCATGCGCACGGCGGCCTTGGTGAACTCCTCGACCAGGAGGAAGACGTAGGCCGGGCCGGAACCGGAGATGGTGGACAGCGCGTCGATCTGCGCCTCGGGCACCTCGACGACCGACCCCACCGTCTCGAAGAGGGCGCGCACGACCGCGACATCGTGGTCGGATGCCGCGGGACCCGCCGCGAGACCCGTGACGCCTTTGCCGACGAGCGACGGGGTGTTGGGCATCGACCGCAGCGTGGCGACGTCGTCGCCGAGGTGGTGGGCGAAGGTCGCGAGCGTCACACCGGCCGCAAGACTGACCACCACCGCGCCGGGTCGGAGGTGCGGGGCGATCTCGGTCAGCAGGTCGGGCACCATCGCGGGCTTGACGCCGACGAGCACGATGTCGGCGGATGCCGCGGCGTGGGCGTTTCCGGCCGGCTGCGCCTCGAGGGCGACGCTCGTGACGCCCTCCAGATCGGCGAGCTCCGCGGCCTTCGCGATCGAGCGGTTGGTCGCGGTGACCCCGCCACCGGTGAGCCCCGCGGCGACGAGACCGCGGAGGATGGCTCCCCCCATCGAGCCCGCACCGATGATCGCGATCGGGGGCAGCGAGGTCGTGGCATCCGTCATGCCCTCAGTCTACGAACCGCCCCCGACATCCGCCCGGAAGCGCCGTCCGATGCAATGTGCTCCGCGCGCTCGAGCGGGAATGGCGGAGGGGCGCCCTGCCGCGGGCGCAGCGCGGGTGCGGCGGAGGGGTGCAATCCTGAGTGCGACGAATAGGGGCGAGCGTTAGAGTCGGAACCGGTGTACGGGAGCACCGTTGAGCGACACGGAGGACCTGCCATGACACTCTTCGACGGCATCACCGCGCGTCTGGTCGAGACGGACCGGCTCGGTGTCAACGTTCTCGAACGCGCCGGCGACGATCCCGGCACGGCGGCCGACCACACCATCGTCTTCGTGCACGGCAACGTCTCCTCGTCGCTGTTCTGGCAGGAGATCATGCAAGACCTGCCGAGCGAGCTGCGCGTGCTCGCGGTCGATCTGCGCGGCTTCGGCCGCACCGAGCACACGCCGATCGACGCCACCCGCGGCGTCCGCGACTTCAGCGACGACCTCCACGAGACTCTGCAGGCCCTCGGCGTCTTCGGGGCGCACCTCGTCGGCTGGTCGATGGGCGGCGGCGTCGTGCTGCAGTACGCACTGGACCACCCAGTGCTCTCGCTCACGCTGCAGTCGCCGGTGTCGCCGTACGGCTTCGGCGGTACCCGCCGCGACGGTTCACGGCTCTCCGACGAAGACGCCGGCACGGGCGCCGGTGCCGCCAACGACGACTTCGTGCAACGCCTCATCGATCACGACACCACGGCCGACGCCCCGACGTCTCCGCGCTCGGTCTTCCGTTCCGCCTACGTCGCACCGGGGTACACCAGTGAGCACGAGGACGTCTGGGTCGAGTCGATGCTGTCGACCTCGACAGCGGGCGGCAACTACCCCGGCGATGCCGTCGCGACGTCGACCTGGCCCGGTTTCGCGCCCGGGACGACGGGCGTGCTCAACACCCTTTCCCCGAAGTACTTCGACGTGTCCGGGATCGTCGACCTGGCGGCCAAGCCCCCGATCCTCTGGATCTACGGCACCGCCGACGCCATCGTCTCCGACACGTCGTTCTCCGACCTCAATCATCTGGGTTCGCTCGGTGTCGTGCCGGGCTGGCCCGGAGCCGATGTCGCCCCGGCGCAGCCGATGGTGTCGCAGACGCGCGACGTCCTGGCGGCGTACGCGGCCGCGGGCGGCGAGGTGACGGAGGTGCCCGTCGACGGCGCCGGACACTCGGTCCACCTCGAGCGGCCCGCGCAGTTCCGCCGGGCGCTGCTCACCCACATCGGCTATGTCGGACGCCCCGCCGACCCCGCCCCGCCGACCGAGGCGATCATCCTGCGCTCCGCCGACTGACACGGCGCCGTCCCCTTTCCCCCGGAGGTCCCCGTGGAGTATTGCCTGTTCACCGAGCCCCAGCAGGGGTTCTCGTACGACGACCAGCTCGCTTTCGCGCAGTCCGCCGAGCGGCACGGTCTCGACGGATTCTTCCGTTCCGACCACTACCTGCGCATGGGCGAGGGCGACCCGCTGCCCGGCCCGACCGACGCCTGGACCACGCTGGCCGGTCTCGCTCGGGAGACATCGCGCATCCGCCTCGGCACACTGGTGTCGTCGGTGACCTACCGCGTGCCCGCAATCCTCGCGATCCAGGTCGCCCAGGTCGACGCGATGTCGGGTGGCCGCGTCGAACTCGGACTCGGCACCGGCTGGTTCGAGCGCGAGCACCTCGCGTACGGCATCCCGTTCCCCGCCAAGAGATTCGATCTGCTCGACGAGCAGCTGCAGGTCGTGACGGGACTCTGGTCGACTCCGGATGCCGAGACCTTCTCGTTCCACGGTGAGCACTATCGATTGGACGAGGCGCCGGCCCTGCCCAAGCCGGTGCAGTCACCCGTGCCCGTGATCGTGGGTGGCGGCGGCCCGAAGCGAACCCCCGCTCTCGCCGCGCGCTACGCGACCGAGTTCAACATCGGCTTCGTCTCCGAAGACGTGGTGGCGGAGAAGTTCGCCGTCGTCCGAGCCGCGTGCGAGGCCATCGGTCGCGACCCCCAGACGCTGAAGCTCTCGGTCGCACTGCCCACGATCGTCGGCCGCGACGAGGCCCAGATCTCGCGCCGGGCCGAAGCGGTCGGGCAGTCCCGCGGGCAGTTCGACAACGGCGCGAACATCATCGGCACCCCCGAGCAGGTCGCCGAGAAGGTGCACCGACTGCGGGCGCTCGGAGCCGAGCGCGTGTACTTCCAACTCCTCGACCTGCGCGACATCGATCACGCCGACCAGATCGGCGCCGAGGTGCTGCCGCTGCTGCCGCGCTGAGCGAGGGGGGCTTAGTCGTACGGTGCATCCGCACTGAGCCCGGCGGCCCGAGTCGTGCGGTATAGCCGCGCTGAGCCCCGGCGGACGGTTGCCGCGGATGCTGCCGCGCTGGGCCCGATGGATGGTGGCGGCCAAGCTGCCGCGCTGATCCCGGCGGACGGTGTCGGCCCGAGCCTCCTCGTGGCGCCCGGCCGGCGGGAGGCGCAGACGTAACCTCGCGGGCCGGTGCGCGCGACTCATCCGTGCCGTTCGGTGACGACCCCGCGATGCCGCCGATCCGTCTCAGCGGCGCTGTTCGAAGAACGCCTGCAGCTGAGCGGCGGCCGTCTGCTCCTCGACTCCGCCGACGACCTCGACCCGGTGCGGCAGACGCCGGTCGCGCAGGACGTCGTACATCGATCCGGCGGCACCGGCCTTGGCATCCCACGATCCGAACACCACGCGCGCGACCCGCGCCTGCAGGATCGCGCCGGCGCACATCACGCACGGCTCCAGCGTCACCACGAGCGTGCAGTCGGCGAGGTGCCACGACCCGATCCGAGATGCCGCCTCGCGCAGCGCCACGACCTCAGCGTGCGCGGTGGGGTCGTTCGTGCGTTCGCGGAGGTTTCGTCCCTCCCCCACGATCGACCCGTCGGCATCCAAGACGACGGCGCCCACGGGGACGTCACTTTCGGACGCCGCCGCCGCGGCGAGCGCGAGCGCCCGGTGCATCGCGGCGAGGTCGCGGGCGGTGGGGGTCACGGGGCTCCGGAAAAAGGGACGGGGTCGCACGGGGGAAGCCGTTAGCCTTGAGCCTATGCGTGTCCACGTCGCCGACCACCCTCTCGTCACCCACAAGCTGACGGTGCTGCGCGACGTGCAGACGTCGTCGCCGGTGTTCCGCCAGCTCACCGAGGAGCTCGTGACGCTGCTCGCGTACGAAGCGACCCGAAATGTGCGCGTCGAGCCGATCGAGATCCAGACCCCGGTGACCACCACCGAGGGCGTGAAGATCAGCGAGCCCCGTCCGATCGTCGTGCCCATCCTGCGCGCCGGTCTCGGCATGCTCGAGGGCATGGTGAAGCTCCTCCCGACCGCCGAGGTCGGTTTTCTCGGCATGGTGCGCGACGAGCAGACGTTCGAGCCCACGACCTATGCCGAGCGCCTTCCCGACGATCTCAGCGACCGCCAGTGCTTCGTGCTCGACCCGATGCTGGCGACCGGAGGCTCGCTCGGCGCGGCCATCAAATTCCTCTTCGCCCGTGGGGCGCAGGACGTCACGGCGATCTGCCTGCTGGGCGCCCCCGAGGGCGTCGCCGCGATCGAGAAGCAGGTCGAGGGCCATGACGTCACGCTCGTGCTCGGCGCCGTCGATGAGCGTCTGAACGAGAAGGGCTACATCGTGCCCGGTCTCGGTGACGCCGGCGACCGCCTGTACGGCACCGCCTGACACCCCGGCGTCGCCCGCCCGATAGCGCCCCGACACCCCGGCGTCGTCCACCCGGCAGCGCCGACACCCCGGCGTCGCCCGCCCGGCAGCGCCCGACGCGCAGACGAGAGGTCAGTCGGCTCCGGCGACGAGACGCGCGAAGGCGCTCAACCGGGCCACGCCCTCGGGTGTGCGCGGCAGGTCGTCGAGCAGCGCGGGGGAGTACACGACGTACGCCGCCTGCATCGCGCGTGAGATCGCGACGTTGATGCGGTTGCGCAGCAAGAGGAACTCCAGCCCGCGCGGCGCCTCGCGTCCAGAGGACGCGGCCAGAGTGAGGATCGCCACCACGGCCTCCTTGCCCTGGAATCGATCGACGGTGCCCACGGGCACGTCGGCGAAGCCCTGGGCGGCGAGGGCCTCTTCCACGGCCACCTGCTGCGCGTTGTACGGCGTGATGACGATCACGTCTTCGGGGCGAAGGGCGCGGGGCGGCCGAACGGTCGCACTGTCGCCCGCTCCCCCCTCGGCGCCGATCCACTCACGCCCCACCAGCTGGGCGACCAGGCCCGCCACCTCGGCGGCCTCCTCGACAGAGCTGGTGGAGTTGCCCGTGTGACGCACCGGAACGACGTGGACGCCGGGTTCGATGCCGTCGAGCCGCCGGAGAGCGGTCGACGGGTGGGCGGCGAGACGCCCCTCGTACGACAGCTGCGACACAGGCCCCGCGACGGCGGGGTGCATGCGGCGGGTGCGAGCGAGGAAGTAGCCCAGCTCAGGCGGGACCACCTCTGCGCCGTCGATGATCCACCCCAACGCCGAGGTGTCGACCGGTTCGGGGTGCGTGCCCTGGCTCACCTGCGGGAGCTGCTGCGGATCGCCCAGGAGCAGCAGGCGCTGAGCCGCGAGGGAGACGGCGATGGTGGACGCCAGGGAGAACTGCCCCGCCTCGTCGATGACGAGGAGGTCGAGGCTCCCCCGGGGGATGCGCGCCTCGTGGCTGAAGTCCCACGCGGTGCCGCCCACGACGAACCCGCCCACGGCGTTCTCTGCGGTGAAGGCGGCGACGCCGTTCTTGGGGAGCACGGTGAACGCGTGCGCGAGGCTCGGGTCTTTGGGGGCCTTGCCGACACGGGATGCCGGGACCCCCGCCGCGATGATCTGATCGAGCATGTGCTCGATGGTCGCGTGCGACTGGGCGACGACGCCGATCCGGTAGCCGCGCTCGGCGACGAGCCGGGCGATGACGTGCGAGCCGACGTAGGTCTTGCCGGTTCCGGGAGGACCCTGAACGGCCAGATAACTGTGGTCGAGATCGGCCACGCTGCGGGCGATCGCGGTGACTTCGTCGTCGCCCGAGGCGACGCTCAGGGCGGTGTCGGCCACGCCGTCGACCACGAGGGCGGCCACCGGTGCGAGGGCGCCGGAGAGGGTGCGCGGGGGGATGCGGCGCAGGATGTCGGCGGCGGGTCCGTGCGGGATCGTCGGCGCAGCGGTCAGCACCGCGTCGGCCCACGCGTCGATCGCCTTCTGCTGGTTGCCCGCGCGCGGGGGTGCCGCGGGAGTCAGGGCCAGCGGCAGTTCGTCCCACGTGACACCGTCGGCCGCGATCTCTTCGATGATCGCGCCGTCGTCGAGCACCTCGCGCACTGTCACGCGACGCGCGCCGTGGATCCATCGCGGACGGGTCTCGATCGGGAACGGGGCGGGCAGGTCGTAGACCGCGAAAGGGTCGGCATCCACACTCAGACGAGTGCCGGGGGCGGGTTCTCCGCGCAGCTCGACGAGTCGACGCTCGGATCCGCGGCCCGACTCGGCGATGTGCCAATCGGCCACGACCCGGGACCGGGCAGCGTCGACGACCACGACATCGCGCGTCTCTTCCCACACCGAAACGGGCTCCCGCAGCCGAAGGAAGTGGGTCGCCCAATAGGTCTTCTCTTCACGCGGGTAGTAGTCGATCGCCGCGGCCGCGAGGCGCAGCGCCGTGGCATCGGGAGTGTCGAGACCGGGTCGAGCCGCGTCGGCGGCCCACCGCTGCAGAGCGGTCGCCCGGGGAGACGGCTCGTAGGCCTGCTCGTCGGGCTCGGCGCTGCGTGCGGGCACGGCACCGGACTCCCGCGCGCGATCGACGAGCCAGTCGCGCAGGCGGCGGGTGGAGACGCAGTCGTACCGGTTGTAGTCGGCGAGGTCGTCGAGCACCGTCTGAGCGGCCTCGGTGTCGCCGTCGGCGGCGAGCGCACGCGCTTCGACGTACTTCACGATGGAGTCGTCGCCGCGCTGGACGTCGCTCGTGCGGACCTCGTCGCCCATGTACAGCGGCTCGAGCTTCTTGATCGAATATGACCGTGATCCGACGCGGAGCGCTCGCCTCACGACCGGGTAGAGGTCGACGAAGACGCCGTCGCGCAGAAGCCGATCGACGTCGGCCTCACGCACGCCGTAGCGTGCGGCCATCGTCAGGAGGTGGGTCGGCTCGTACGGGGCGTAGTGGTAGATGTGCATGTCGGGGTACTGCCGTCGGCGCAGCGTCACCGTGTCGAGGAACCTCTCGAGCGCGGCGCGCTCCTCATCGAAGGTGTGCGCCCACAGCCTGCCGTACGTCTCGCGCGTGTCGACCCAGCCGAACAGGTAGTCGATCCCCCAGTGCTCGCCGACGCCCTCTGTGTAGAGCGGGTCGCCCTCGAAGTCGAAGAACAGGTCGCCGTGGTCGGGACGCGGCAGCACCCCGAGCGACTTCGGCGCCACGACCTCGAAGGTGGGGATCGCGTGCGTCGGGTCGTTTTCGGACGGTACGCCCGCGGGGCTGTCGAGCTGGAGCCGCGCCTGCGTGCGCAACGACGCGAACGTGTCGGCGCTCATGGCGGCGGGGGGCTCGGTGGCGGCGGCGAGGGCGTCGATCGTCTGGATGCCGCCGGCCCGCAGGCGATCGCGCTGCACGGGCCGCATGCCGGCGACGAGCAGGAGGTCACGGTGGGAGACGACCTCGATCTCGCAGGTCGCGCATCGTCCGCAGGCGACGACCCCGAGGTCACCGCGCGCATCGCCCCACCCGATGACGGGTCCCGCGGCGCCGAGGCCCACCGCGCGATCGGCGATGAGGGCGCGGAGGCGCTCGCGCCGGAGGCGGAAGACGGGGAGAAGATCGTCGACGCGGTGCGTGCTCGTGGAGCCGTCGCCGAGCAGCAGCTGCACCTCGGCGGACCGCGGTGCGTCGAGCCGGTCGAGCTGGTCGACGTAGGCGGCGAGCTGCATCAGGGCCGTGACGCGGGCGCGACGCGCGAGTTTCGTATCTTGCACGATCCACGGCCGGGTGCCGTCGGTGCGGGGCTCGGGTTCGCGCACGAGGAAGTCGGCGAAGCCGACGAACTCGTCGGTCGCGAAGGCCGCCTGGTAGACGACCTCGGCCGCGGGGTCCGCGAGCGCTGCGTCGGTGAGGCGCACGGACTCGGCGAGGGCGTCGGCGTCGGACGACCGGGCAGCGGGGATCTCGTGCACCGCTGCGCCGAGGCGCGCCCGGTACTCGTCGAGCACGCGCAGTTCGTGCGCGGTGCCCAGGCGCGCGGCGCGTTCGAGCGTGGCATCCACCGGGTCGTCGACGGCGGCGATGCGCCCGAGCTTGGCGTCGATCGCGCGCAGCCACGCAAATTCGCACTCGGCCGCAGCCTTGAGGTCGCTGGCGCTCCAGACGATGCGCGCGTCGCGCTCGATGTACCGCATGACCTCCACGCTAACCGCGACCCCCGACATCGCCCGCCGGGCATCCACAGACCCCGCCTGAGCGATCCCGCTGCCGCGGTGTCGAAGGGGCCTGCCAGACTGGGGAGGTGATCACCGACCTGCCGTTCGAGAGCGTCTACCGGCACGGGTTCGCGCGCGTGGCCGCGTGCACGATCCCCGTCGCGGTCGCCGACCCCGCCACCAACGCCGACGCCGTGCTCGATTCCGCCCGCGCGTGCGACGCCGAGGGCGTCGCGGTCGCGGTGTTCCCCGAGCTCTGCCTCTCCGGGTACGCGATCGATGACCTCGTCATGCAGGATCCGCTGCTCGACGCCGTCGAGGCGTCCCTGTCGCGTCTGGTCGTGGCATCCGCGGATCTGCTTCCTGTGCTGCTGGTGGGCGCGCCGCTGCGACACGGCAACAGGCTGTTCAACTGCGCCGTGGTCATCCACCGCGGTCGCGTCCTCGGCGTCGTGCCCAAGGCGTATCTCCCGACCTACCGCGAGTTCTACGAGCAGCGCTGGTACGCCCGCGGCGACGATCAGGCGGGGCAGCACATCCTCGTCGCCGGCCAGACGGTGCCGTTCGGACCCGATCTGCTCTTCGACGCCGTCGACGTACCGGGGCTCACCCTGCACGCAGAGGTGTGCGAAGACGTCTGGGTGCCGATCCCGCCCTCTTCCGGCGCCGCCCTCGCGGGCGCGACGGTGCTCGCGAACCTGTCGGGCAGTCCCATCACGATCGGTCGTGCCGACGACCGCACCCTGCTCTCGCAGTCGCAGTCCCTGCGCTGCCTGGCCGCGTACGTGTACGCCGCCGCCGGTCAGGGCGAATCGACCAACGACGTCTCGTGGGACGGCCAGACCATGATCCACGAGGGCGGCCAGCTGCTCGCCACGACCGAGCGGTTCCCCGACGGTCCGCGCCGGAGCGTCGCCGACGTCGACCTCGATCGCCTCCGGCAGGACCGCATCCGCCAGGGCACGTTCGACGACAACCGCCGCACGATGGCACCCGTGTTCCGCACGGTGCCGTTCGAGCTCACGCCCCCCGCGGGCGACATCGGTCTGCGCCGGACGCTCGACCGCTTCCCCTTCGTCCCCGACGACCCCACTCGGCTCGCGCAGGACTGCTACGAGGCGTTCAACATCCAGGTGTCGGGCCTCGTGCAGCGGCTCCGGGCCATCGGCGATCCGAAGCCCGTCCTCGGCGTCAGCGGCGGCCTCGACTCCACCCACGCACTTCTGGTGATCGCGCAGGCCATGGACCGCATGGGGCGCCCCCGCAGCGACATCCTCACTTACACGCTCCCCGGCTTCGCGACGAGCGAGAAGACCAAGCGCAACGCGATCGCCCTCGCCGAGGCCGTCGGGGCCTCGATCGAGGAGATCGACATCCGCCCGGCGGCATCCGAGATGCTCGCGCGCATGGGGCACCCCTTCGCCTCGGGCCAGCCGGTGCACGACGTCACGTTCGAGAACGTGCAGGCGGGCCTGCGCACCGACTACCTCTTCCGTCTCGCCAACAAGAACGGCGGCATCGTCGTCGGCACGGGCGACCTGTCCGAGATCGCCCTCGGCTGGTCGACCTACGGCGTGGGCGATCAGATGAGCCACTACTCGGTGAATCCGGGCGTGCCCAAGACCCTCATCCAGCACGTCATCCGGTGGGTCATCTCCGCGGGCGAGCTGAGTGCAGCCACCGTCGAGGTGCTGCAGGCCGTGCTCGACACCGAGATCAGCCCCGAGCTGGTGCCCGCCGGTCAAGACGGACGCATGCAGTCGACGGAGGACCGCATCGGACCCTACAACCTGCACGATTTCACGCTCTACCACGTGCTGCGCTTCGGTTTCCGTCCTTCGAAGATCGCCTTTCTCGCCGCCCACGCCTGGGCGGATCCGGATGCCGGGACCTGGCCGCCGGGTTACCCCGAGGGTGAACGACCGTCGTACGACCTCGTCACGGTGGCCAAGTGGCTGGAGGTGTTCCTGCAGCGCTTCTTCGGTTTCGCGCAGTTCAAGCGCACGGCCATTCCCAACGGACCGAAAGTATCGCCCGCGGGGTCACTGTCACCGCGCGGGGACTGGCGCGCGCCGTCCGACGGCAATGCGCGAGCGTGGCTCGCCGACCTTCACGCGGCCGTGCCGGAGGCTTTCGCGGAGTGAGCCTGCGCGACGGGTCGGGGTTCGCCGCCCCTACCACCCCATCGAGCCGGGCACGCCCTTGAAAGGACCCGCGAGATCGCCCGTGACCCATCCGCCGTAGAAGCCGCCGGGTTGGGGCTCGACGGTCTCTCCCCCGAGGACGACCGCATCCATGGGGCCCGCATACACGGCGACGCGGTCGTGCAGCACCTCGTACCCGGGCATGGGGCGGGGGTAGTTCCACGCCGCCCGCTCGGCCACCGCTCCCCCGCCGCCGTGCACGTCGAAGTACCGGGCCGCCCCCTTGAACTCGCAGAACGACGCGCCCTGACCGAGCGTCAACGCGACGGTGAAAGCGGCGATCGGCACGTAGTAGACCGGTGGGTGACTCGTCTCGAGCACGCGGACGACGTCGTCGGTGTCGACGATGCGCGTGCCGCCGAAGTCGATCTGCACGCGCCGTCTCTCGCGCTCCACGCGCGGAGGGCGGGGGTAGTCCCACACCGATTCCTGGCCGGGACGAACGGGGTCGGGAACGGGGCGCGCCATGTACCCAC
This sequence comes from uncultured Microbacterium sp., assembly GCF_963521695.1. Lineage (GTDB taxonomy): Bacteria > Actinomycetota > Actinomycetes > Actinomycetales > Microbacteriaceae > Microbacterium. The sequence continues at coordinate 12,534 of NZ_CAUQWC010000049.1, forward strand.
GCTACGCCGGGTAGAGGCCGAGGGGGTCGTCCGCTTCGTCGTGACAAGCGGACCGCCTGGGGATGACGGCACGGGGGCCTCGCGCGTTTTCGATAACCTGGGGCGGAAGGGGGCAGCGTGAGCGAGCAGAGAATGACGACGGACAGTCGTCGGTACCGCGTCTATCAGATCATCGGGATCGTGGTGGCCGTGTTGTTCCTGGCCCTCGGTGTCGCTGCCTTCCTCACCGGCGGCGGCCCCATCATCGCCGCCATAGCCGTCGTCGGAGGTCTCGCCGTGCTGATCGTCTCGATCGTGATGATGGTGCGCACGTGAGCGGGCCGGGCGAAGACGGCGGCAAGAAGAAGTATCCGCCCGGCACGGTCGTCATCTGGATCGCGGGCGCCGGAATCGGTCTCTGGCTCCTGGTCAGCGGACTCATCGGCATCCTCTCCGGCGGGAGCTGACCCGGCGCGTCACGGGAATGCCCACGGGCGAGGGTCGTTGTCTCCAAGGTCAATGACCCCCTTCCGAAAGGACATCATGACGCGCATCGGACGCAGCGACCTCGACATCTTCCCCCTCTCGCTCGGCGGCAACGTCTTCGGCTGGACTGCCGACCGCGATACGTCGTTCGAGGTCCTCGACGCCTTCCGCGACGGGGGCGGCAACTTCATCGACACCGCCGACGGCTACAGCGCCTGGGTCCCCGGCAACTCGGGCGGCGAGAGCGAGACCCTGATCGGCGAGTGGCTCGCTGCGCGAAAGCCTTCCGACGTCGTCGTCGCGACGAAGGTGAGCACGCATCCCGACTTCCGCGGCCTGTCCGCAGCGAACGTGCGGGCCGCCGCCGAAGCGTCGTTGAAGCGTCTCGGCGTCGAGACGATCGACCTCTACTATGCCCACTTCGACGACGCCGACACTCCTCTCGAAGAGACCGTCGCCGCCTTCGCCGGTCTGGTCCGTGACGGCCTCGTGCGATACGTGGGCGTCTCGAACTACACCGCCGAGCGCATCCGCGAATGGGTGTCGCTGGCGGAGGCCGCGGGTGCCGATCTTCCCGTCGCCGTGCAGCCCCATTACAACCTCGTGCATCGCACCGAGATCGAGCGGGACATCGTGCCCGTCGCCCAGCAGTACGACATGTCGCTCGTGCCCTACTACGCGTTGGCGAGCGGGTTCCTCACCGGCAAGTACCGTTCGTCGGATGCCGCGGGTGACTCACCGCGAGCCGGGGGCGCTGCGAAGCTCGCCACGCCCGCGGGCCTCGCCCTGATCGATGCGCTCGAAGACGTCGGCGCCGCGCACGACGCGTCCATCGCCACGACCGCGCTGGCGTGGCTGCGCACCCAGCCGACCGTGGCCGCACCCATCGCGAGCGCGTCGAAAGTCGAGCAGGTCGCCGATCTGCTGGCCGGCGCGTCCCTGCAGCTGACGCCGGACGAGGTCGCCCGACTGTCGCAGGCGTCGGAGCCGGCCCAGGCATGACGATGCGGATCGGACCCCGCTCCGGGGTCCGATCCTGCGGTCTGGTCGGCACGGTGCGCACGACCGGTGACGGCAGGCGAGAATGGAGGGGTGAAGCTCCTCGTCGCCGCCCACGCGTCCGAACTCACCGCCTTCGAGGCGGACATCCCCGGTTTCGACGTCCTGCTCACCGGGGTGGGCAAGATCCCTGCGGCCTCCGCCCTCACCCGCGCCCTGTGCCAGGGCGAGTACGACGAGATCGTCGTCGTCGGCACTGCCGGCGCGATCGACGACGCTGTCGAGGGTGGCATCTACGACATCGCCGCCGCCATCCAGCACGACGTGAAGGGGCTCGACGGCACATTCGGTGAGCACGTCTCACTGCCGCCGCGCGTCGACACCGGTCACGACGGCCTCATCATCGCCACCGGCGACCACTTCGTCGACGACGCCGAGACCGTCGCCCTCATCCGCGGGCTCGGAGCCCGCCTCGTCGACATGGAGTCGTACGCGCTCATCTGGGTCGCGCAGCAGTTCGGCGTGCCCATCCGCGTCCTGCGCGCCGTCTCGGATCGCGCCCAGGACGGCGCCACCGAGCTGTGGGACGTCGTGGTCAAGCGCTGCAGTCACCAACTGCGCGACGAACTGCGCACCCGCTACGGCGTCTGACGGCGGGCTCACCGCCGCACCCGACCCCGATCGACCACGACCCTGAGAGGGTCGCGCCGACCACCGCTGTTCCGCTCGCGGTCAGGGAGTCTGCGATCCCGTCTTCGCGCGCTTGGCCAGGTCGGCCACGCCCACGATGAGCGCGAGGCCCAGGAAGACGCCGACGGTGATCATGCCCGACGCGTAGGCGTCGTGATAGAGCACCACGGTGTCATCCACGGTGTCCTGCTCGCGGTAGACCGTGGCGTAGAACAGCGCCAGCGCGATCGCCGTGCCGACGGCGGTGCCGATGCGCTGGCCGAGCTGACCGACGGAGCCGGCGACGCCGCCGCTGCGCACCGGGATGTCGGCGAGCGTGAGGGTCTGGTTCGGGGAGATGACGAGACCTCCCGCGAACCCGCCGAACGTCATCACGGCGGCCATGGCCCACGGGGTCCATTCGGGAGCCGTGAACAATGCCACGAGGACGAGGCCCCCGGCCGTGGCGACCATGCCGAGGATCCCCCACACCACGAGCGGGCGGCCGAGACGAGTGACGAGGTTGCCGCCGATCCACGAGCTCCACGCCGAGGCGACCGCGAATCCGATCGTGACCATGCCGGCGAAGACCGGTTCGAGACCGAGCCCGCCCTGGAGGAACAGCGTTCCCAACAGGAACATCGCCGGTATCGCGGAGAAGTAGGCCGTCGAGATGAGGACGCCGTTGCGATACGACGCCAACGAGAAGATCGAGAACGGCATGAGCGGCATCCGGCCGCGCTCCGCGTAGCGACGCTCCCAGAACACGAAGGCCGCCGCGAAGACCACGGACGCCACCAGCAACCACCAGCGGTTCGGATTGTCACCGGGGCTGCCGGTGGTGAACAGGAACGGCCACATCAGCGCGAGGATCGTCGCCGCGAACAGCACGATGCCCACGGGATCGAGATCGAGGCGGCGATGCGACTTCGTGCGGGTGTCGGGGAGGAGCCAGGCGGCCAGAACGATGACGATGGCGACGAGGGGGATGTTGATCCAGAAGATCAGACGCCACCCGTCGGTTTCTCCTCCCAGGGCGATGAGGAGTCCACCGAGGGTGGGTCCGAACGCCGTGGCGATACCGATCGTCGCGCCGAAGAGACCGAAGGCACGCCCGCGTTCCTTTCCCTGGAACAACTGCTGGACCAACCCCAGCACCTGAGGCATCTGGATGCCGGCCGCCACGCCCTGCAGAAGGCGAGCGACCAGCAGCACGGTGGTGTTCGGTGCGAGGGCGCACGCCAAGCTCGTGACCAGGAACAGCGAGAGGCCGACGAGGAACAGCACGCGGCGCGACCGGAGGTCTCCCAGGCGCCCGGCCGGCACGAGCACCAGGCCGAACGTCAGGATGTAGCCCGAGACGACGAGCTGCAGCTCTGTCGGCCCGGCGTTCAACGCCGCCTCGATCGAGGGCAGCGCGACGTTGACCTTCGTCAGGTCGAGGATGGTCAGCGCCGCCACCGCGACCGCCACCCAGTACGCCCGCCACCGGTGCCGCGGCGACAAATCGATGTCGCGGGTGATGGGCGCGGATGGTTTCGAGGAGGTGGGGGCCTGATCAGACATCGTGAGGGACGCTACTCCGGGCCTCCGACATCACCCCCGGGCTTGCGCTCGGGCCCGTCGACTCCGTGTCGCGTCCCGTGGGGTGTCGTCCCCGGTCAGTCCACCTCACGGCGGGCGAACACCGCACGCAGCACGAAGAAGACGATCAGCGCCACGGTGGCCACCGCGATCAACCGGAAGGCGAAAGCGATCAGCGAGAACAGGATGTTCACCAGCACCCAGGCGATGATCACGGCGACGACGACGCCGACGATGGTCCACAGTGTGCTCTTACGCATGCGACAAGCCTAAACGCGATGCCCCGCCGAGCGTCAGCCGCGGGCGAGTACGACGTCGTGACGGATCACGCTCGGACCCCGGGGAGTCGCGGTCACGTGCAACTGCGCCGGCAGCTGGTCTCTCATCGAGGCCACGTGGCTGATGACGCCCACCGTGCGGCCGCCCTGTCGCAACTCGTCGAGCGTGCGCATGGCGAGGTCGAGGGTGTCGTCGTCGAGCGAACCGAAACCCTCGTCGATGAACAGCGTGTCGAGTCGAAGTCCGCCGGCACGGGCGGTGACGACCTCGGCGAGCCCGAGGGCGAGAGCGAGGGATGTGAGGAAGGTCTCGCCGCCGGACAGCGACTGCGGTGGACGGCACTGACCGGTGAAGGCGTCCATGATCTCGAGGCCGAGGCCGCTGGAGGCTCCCCGGGCGGCGAGCGCGTCGGTGTGCTGAAGGCGGTAGCGTCCGGCCGACATGTGCTCGAGGCGCAGATTGGCCGCGGTCACGATCTCTTCGAGCTCCGCCGCGAGCACGAACGTCTCGAGCGTCATGCGACGCGTGTTGGGCGCCCGCCCGGCGACCGTGTCTGCCAGGCGCGCGACGACGGCGTACTCGTCTGCCAGGCTCGCGACCGCGGCGTGGCCGGCGTCGGCACGCTGGGCGAGGGATCGCAGCCGTTCAGCGAGCGCGCGGGCGCCGGCGCCGGCGGCGGCGATCAGCTGCACGGCGTCGCGAGCCGACGCCACCTCGGCGACGAAGGGCGAGAGGTCAATCGGTTCGTCTCCGGCATCGACGAGCATCAGTTCGAGATCGAACAGTCGCTGCCTGGTCGCTGCGAGCGCCGCGTCATACTCGGCTGCGGCAGTGTCGAGGCTCCGACGGTGCGCGGCCGATCGCAGCGCGGCGGTGACCGACGCCACCTCGGCGAAGGGACTGTCGGCGACGAGGGCGGCGA
>NZ_CAUQWC010000050.1:0-17448 GCF_963521695.1 uncultured Microbacterium sp.
GGGGTCGCTGCTCACCCGTCGAGTCTAGGCCGGGGCGACGGGGCGGTCGCCGGGGGTTGCCAGGCGGCAGGACCCCTCAGACCGGCGACGCCGCCGATTCGTCCGGCGTCGCGAGGGCTGCGAGCCGCTCCAGCCAGGGCCCGGTAACGGCGTCGGAGAACGGCGCCTCGCGCGCGCGCACCCGGTGCTCGAGATCGGTGGCCACGGCATCCAAGTGGTCGACGATGTCGGGCGGGTAGTCGTAGCGCACGCGGTGTTCGTCCCACTCGTCGCGGTCGTCGATCCACGTGCCGCGCCCGTCGGTGCGGCGCACGACGTCGAGGTCCATGTCGATGCCGCGGGGAACGCCGTCGTCGTGCCAGCGCACGTCCCACGCCAGGTCGATGTAGACGGCGACGGGGTGGGGAGCCGCGTTGTGCGTGAAGGCCCAATCGCCGCTCGCCGGCACCAGGGTGACGTTGGGCTGGCGGCACACGAACGCAGCTCCCGGCCGGGCGCTCCGCCACCCCACCTGCTGGCCGAACCACTCGCCCCATTCGTCGGAACCGAGGTAGACGCTGTCCTGCACCCAGTGCGGCGAGCCGTCCCATTTGCGCCACTCGAACTGCAGGCGGGTGCCGGGGGCGGGTCGGGGATCCATGATCCGGAGTCTAAATCGGGTATCGACACCGGTCTCCACGACCCGCCCCGCCGGCGGCCCGCCCGCCTGCCGCACGCGTGCCGCCCTCCGCCCGGGACACAACGCAGGACTCCCGGGCCGGAACGCCTCGGTCACCGCGCCCTGGCGCCGGTGGTGTGCCGGATCTCCTGCGTTGTGTTCTGTGCTCCCCCGCCGCCCGGCTCACCGGGACTCGCGCCGGTACCTCGGGCCTCCGCCGCACCCCCGGAACACAACGCAGGACTCCCGCTGCCGACCGCCCGGAATCTCGCCGCGGCCCATCGCCCGAACGCCGGATCTCCTGCGTTGTGTTCGCAGCGGCCGAGGCGCCGAGCGCGGGTCTACGCTGAAATCGTGCTCGAACCCGCGGATGACGTCGTGCCGCGCCTGCGCGTGGTCACACGCGAACTGCCTCCGATGGATGACGTGCTGGCCTACACGACCTCGTACGACCCCCTGTTCTGGAGTCGTCGGGGTGAGTCGCTCGCGGCCTTCGGCGATCTGCTGACGCTGCGCTATACGGGCGAACGCCCGGGCGACGCCACGATCTCGGAGCGCTGGCGGGCGATCGCCGCGGCCGCCGAGGTCGACGACCCCCTGCAGTTGCCTGGAACCGGTCTCGTCGCCTTCGGGTCCTTCGTCTTCGACCCGCGATCCGAGCGCGAGAACGTGCTGCGCGTCCCGGGCATGATCGTGGGTCGCCACGGCGGACGGGCGTGGGTCACCCGCCTCGCGTTCGACGACACCCCCGACGAGCCGGAGCCCGAGCTGCCGCCCCGCTCCCCCTTCGGACCGCACTGGTCGGCGACTCTCGGCCCCGGGCTGCAGACGGCCGAGAAGTACCAGGATGCCGTCCGCCAGGCCATCGAGGCCATCGGCGCCCGCGAGGTGGCCAAGGTGGTGCTCGCCCGCGACATCGTCGGCACCGTCCCCGCCGGCTCCGACCTGCGTCGCCTGGTGCGCTCGCTTCTCGAGGGCTATCCCGACTGCTGGGTGTTCGCCGTCGACGGCCTCATCGGCGCGAGCCCTGAGACTCTGGTGACCGTCTCGGGCGGCACGGTCACCGCGCGGGTGCTCGCCGGCACCGTGGCGCGCGGCGGAGACGCCGACGCCGACGTCGCGGCATCCATCGGTCTCAGTCGCAGCACGAAAGACCAGGACGAGCATCGCTTCGCCGTGCAGAGCGTGCTGAAGGCCCTCGGCCCGCATACGTCGTCACTCGCCGCCGAAGACCAGCCCTTCACCCTCAAGCTCCCCAACGTCTGGCATCTCGCCACCGACGTCGAGGGCGTGCTCAGCGAGGACGCGTCGTCGCTCGACCTGTTGTCGGTGCTCCACCCGACGGCCGCCGTCGCCGGCACTCCGACGGCTGCGGCGATCGAGGTCATCCGCCGACTCGAGCCGTTCGACCGCGGGCGGTACGCCGGCGCCGTGGGCTGGACGAGCGCCTCGGGAGACGGCGAGTGGGCCATCGCCCTGCGGTGCGCGCAGGTCGACCGCGCGGCCCCGTCGTCGCCGACGGCGCCGATCACCGCCTACGCGGGGGCGGGAATCGTGTCCGAGAGCGTCCCCGAATCGGAACTGCTCGAGACGCGCGTCAAGTTTCGCCCCATCGTGGAGGCGCTCGCCTGACCACGCCGCCGATCGACGCAGGAGATCAGGATGCCGCGAGCCGGCGCTTCTCCTCCTCGACGTCGTAGTCGGCCGCCGGCCACCGCGGATCGATGTGGGTGAGCGCGCCGATGAGCAGCTGCTGCACCGCGAGACGCGCGTACCACTTACGGTCGGCGGGCACGACGTGCCAGGGCGCGACCGGTGTCGACGTGCGCTCGATGGCGACCTGATAGGCCTCCATGTAGTCGTCCCAGAGCTCGCGCTCGTCGACGTCGCCGGGGTTGTACTTCCAGTGCTTCTCGGGGCGGTCGAGGCGCTCGGCGAGACGCTCGCGCTGCTCGTCCTTCGAGATGTGCAGCATGACCTTGACCACGCGGATGCCCATCTCGGCCGCCTGCGCCTCGAAGGTGACGATGGCGCCGTACCGGCGTTCGATCTCGTCGGTCGGGGCGAGGGAGCGCACCCGTCCGATGAGCACGTCTTCGTAGTGAGACCGGTCGAAGACGCCGAGGCGCCCGGCATCCGGCAGGCGCTTCTCGATGCGCCAGAGGAAGTCGTGCGACAGCTCCTCGGCGGTGGGCTTCTTGAACGAGGCGAGCTCGACGCCCTGGGGATCCACGGCCCCGACGACGTGCCGAACGATCCCGCCCTTGCCGGCGGTGTCCATCGCCTGCAGCACCAACAAGACCGAACCCGTCGCCGTGCCCGCAACGCTCTGGGCGAAGAGGCGTTCCTGCAGATCCTCCAGCGGCTCGCGCCCCTCGTCGAGGTCGGCCTTACCGGCGGCCTTGTCGCCGTCGTACCCGGGGGTCGACCGCGGGTCGATGTCGGCCAGTCGGAAGCCCGGCTCGACCCGAAGGGCCTCGGCGGCGGGGGTGGACCATCTGCTGCTCGCGCTCATCCCGACATCGTGCCGTGGCATCCCGGGTGCGCACCACCCGTTGACGGGTGGGATCAGCGCGGCAGGGGGACCTCGATGAGCTGTCGCCCACCCGTCGGAGCCGTGAGCACCTGGTCGAGCGCGACCCGGGTGGTGCAGCGGTGGTACTCCCAGCCGAACGCGAGCGCGAGCTGCTCCAGCCGGGCGGTGTGCGGGGTGTACTGCACGCGCGCCATCGCGTCGGCACCGGCGATCCCCGCCACCTCGAGCCCGTCGAAGATCGTGCCGCCGCCGTCGTTGCCGACGACGACCTGCATCCGCGGCTCGGCCTCGCCGGGGGGAAGCAGCAGCGCGCCGATGTCGTGCAGGAACGCCAGGTCGCCCAGCAGCAGACGCGTGACGCCCGGGCACTCATCGACCTGACTCGACAGCGCCACCCCGGTCGCGGTGGCGATCGTGCCGTCGATGCCCGCCAGGCCGCGGTTGGCGTGCACGGCCACCTTCTTGCCGCCGAGCAGTTCGTCGGCGACGCGCACGAGCCGCGACGACCCGAAGACGAGACGGTCGTGGGGCCAGGTGGCACGCCAGAGCGCGTCGACGAGGGCGGCGCGGTCCAGCGGCGCACGCATCACCTCGACCTCGGCGCTGATCGCCCCGAGCCGCTCGTGCGGAACGGCGGATGCCAGGCCCTCGGCGTCGGGGGCGCGCGGCGACAGATCGACGGCCGCATCACGCGACGCGCGCATCCACTCCCCCAGCCACGTGCGATCCGCCTCTCCCGTCACCCGCACGGCGTCGACCGCGACGGTCGTACCGTTGAGGTTGACGGGCTCGCCGGGTCCGCGCACGGCGAGCACCTCGACATCGTCTCGCGCGAGCAGGAGGGCGACCTCGCGACTGAGCGTCGGACGCCCGAACAGCACGACCCGCTCGATGCGGCCGCCCAGCGCGGGTTCGCGCAGCAACGCGCGGTAGCCGTGCACGATCTGACGACCGAATCGCGCACCGCTGACGATCTCGGCGACGAGGGGAAACCCGCCCGCGTGGGCGAACTGCTCCGCCGCGGGCCCCGCATCCGCGCCCGCGACGACGATCGTGCGCGGGCCGGTCTCGATGCGGTACGCGGCCTCGGGATCGGGGGCGACGTCGGCGATGCCGATCCCCCCTCCGCCCTGGTAGAGCGCTCCGGACGCGTCTTCACCGGCATCGGGGACCGTCTCGACGGCACGGGATGCCGCCCGCTCGGCGAGCCACCTCGGCACGGCGCCCGCGAGGGGCTCGCGGAAGGGCACGTTGACGTGCACGGGCCCGGCCGCGCGCATGCCTTCGCCGAGCGACGCGGCGAGCGCCTCGCCCGCCACCGCATCGAGGGCGGCGGTCTGCTCGCCGGCGCCATCGACGTCGATCGCCTCGGGAACGGCCAGGTCTGCCTCGAACCGCACCGCCGAGCGGAACAGCCCGGGCTGGCGGGTCGTCTGATTGGCGCCGACGCCGCGGAGCTCGGGGGGACGATCGGCCGTGAGGAGCAGCAGGGGCACACCCGCGTGGTGGGCCTCCAGGGCGGCGGGCAGGAGATTTGCGACGGCGGTGCCCGAGGTGCACACGACGACCGCCGGTGTGCCCGTCTCACGCCCGATGCCGAGGGCGGTGAAGCCGGCGACGCGCTCGTCGATGCGCACGTGGAGGTGGATGAGACCCGCGCTCTCCAGTTCAGCGGCGACGAGAGCCAGTGCCTGCGACCGCGAACCGGGACTGACCACGACGTGGCGAACGCCCCGGGAGACGAATCCGGCGAGGAGCGCTGCGGCAGCGTCGGTCGCGGGCACGCCCGAGCGATCGTTCAGCGAAGCCACGACGGCTCAGCCGACGACGCCGCGCTGACCGCGGGTGTCGTCGTCGCCCTTTCCCGGGGGGTTGTCGGGATCGGTCGGCTTCTTCGGCGGCTGCGGGTCGTCGTCGGCCTCGGAGTCGAGCTGCGCAAGCTCCTCCTCGAGGCGGCGGATCCGCTCGTCCTGATCGGCACGGGCCGTCGCCGTCATACGCCCGAGGAATTCGGGGTCGTCGTCGGGGGCGCGCCGTGCGGCCGCCGTCTTGCTCGCTGCGCGGCCACGGCCGATCACGAACCAGAGGATGCCGCCGAGCACCGGCAGCAGGATGACGATCGCCATCCATGCGCCCTTGCTCACCCCGCGGTGACGAGAGGGAGCCTGCACGGCGCAGTCCACGATCGTGTAGACCCAGAAGACGGTCGCCACGAGCGCCAGGATGAGAAGCAACCGTGCCATGCGCTGAGTCTACGTGCGTCTGCTGGGCGACGGCCCGGAACCACGGGGCCCGCACTCCGCCGTAGACTGACAAGATGCGTGCTCGTCCGGCCCTCGTCTACACGGTGCTGCGACTTCTCGCGTTCCTGGTGCCGCTCGGCGTGCTGCTGCTGTTCCCCGTCTTCCAGGAACTGCCCTGGCTCGCGGCGATCTTCGCGGCCCTCATCGGCTTCAGCCTGTCGCTGCTGTTCCTGCGTCGTCCGCTCGACAACGTCACGGGCGGTCTGGCCGAGCGTCGCGCACAGCGCGCCGCCACCGGTCGCCGCACGGGCGCCGAGACCGACGCCGACGCGGAGGATTCCGCTCTTGATGCCCCGCGGCGCGGCAACGACCCCGAGGCCGGCTCCGCGCGGAGCTGAATCCGGCATGCGCCGTTCGTGACGTCTCATCCCGAGACGTCGTCCACTGGTCCCCGCCCGGCGCCGTCCCAGGTGACGTAGCGGGTGAATCGGCGGTCACCTGCTCGCGCTTCGACCGGCGCTGCCGCTCCCCGGTTCTTTCACGGCTACCTGCGGGAAGCGCGGGCGGCGGCGCTTCAGGACCCTCAACGGCCGAGCTCTCACCCGACGGCGGCGAATGTTCACGAGGAACGCAGCCACGCGTCTGCCGGTTAACTTGCTTCCAGACAGCTACGCCTCAGCTGTCCCACCCAGGTGGTATCCCCCATCGTCGTCCCTCAGATCGGACCCCTGCTATGAACACCCCACTCAGCTCCGGCGATGTTTCGACCTTCGAAGATGCCCGCGTCACCCGAAGCGTGGTCGGGCGGCGCACGGTGCTCGTCGGAGCGGCGTGGACTGTACCCGCTGTCTCCATCGCCGTCGCGACCCCCGCATTCGCCACATCGGCGGATCGCCTCGTTCTCTCGGCGCAGTCTCAGCAGGTTCCCGCGGCGGGCGCGACCACGATCACCGCTACGGTCCAGCGGGCCGGCAGCGAGTCGAGCGCCGGCCGAGTGGTGTCGTTCTCCGGCCCGGCAGGCTCGACGCTCACCCCTGTGTCGGCCACCACCAACGGATCGGGAGTGGCCGAGACCTCGTTCGACGCGGGGAATACCTGGGCGACGCCCGGGACGACCGTGACCGTGTCGGCCGTGTCGGACGCGACGAACGCCACACTCCCCCTCACCCTGCTCGGTTCGAACGCCGTGGCATTCGGTCCGAACTTCACTCCCACTCCGACTCAGACCCCGCTCGTCTTCCCCTCGCCCATCGTCACGATGTTGGCTGGTAACGACCCGTCGAATCAGACACCCACCGTGCGCTTTTACATCGCGCTCCTCGCAAACGGCACGGTGTGGACAACGGGCACGAATGCGTTCGGCGAGTTGGGCGACGGGACGACGACCGATCGCTCGAACTGGGCGATGGTGCCCGGACTCGCCCAGGTGACCCAGGTCGCGATCGGCTGGGGTTACGTCGTGGCGCTTCGCAGCGACGGCACGGTCCTCGCGTGGGGAAGGAATCACCGTGGTCAGGTGGGCGATGGAACCATGATCGATCGCTCGTCACCCACCGTCGTGGGCGGGCTCCCTTCGAACGTCACGTCCATTGGTGCGACCGGAGGCAGCGGCTACGCCATCCTCAGCAACGGCGATCTCTTGGGGTGGGGGGCCAATGGCGCTGGCCAGCTCGGTATCGGAACGACAGTGAGTTCTTCAACCCCCGTCCAGGTACAGGGACTCCCCTCAGCTGTCCGCAGCTTCTCGGGCGGGTGGTTGACGGCGTTCGCCACTCTGTCGGACGGCTCGCTGTGGGCGTGGGGAGACAACGGCTACGGTCAGGTCGGGGACGGGACGACCACCGCCAGGAGCCTGCCGGTCAACGTCATCGGTCTGACCTCGAACGTCGTTCAGGCAGCCGGCGGAAGCAGCAACGGGTTCGCGCTCCTCAGCGACGGTTCCGTCACACAGTGGGGCACATCATCCAACGGCAACGCGCCCGTCCCGGTCAACGGACTCACCTCCGGGGTGAGCAGCATCTTCGCGTCCGCCAACAACCTGTACGCCGTCCTCCAGGATGGGAGCGTCAAGGCGTGGGGGTCGAACTGGAGCGGCGAGAGAGGGGACGGCACGACCGCCTACGACCCGGCCGCCGGAAAGGTTCTGCTCCCCGCGGGAAGGACCGCAGTACTCTCGCAGCGGACGTCGTCCGCCGCCGGCTTTTCCACCTTCGTGCTGACGGCGACCTAAGTGTTCTTCCCATTACGTTGTGGACGCGGTCGATGGGTGCGCGACCTCCGATGCCGGTGTGGGGTCGATGGTGGTTCTAGTGATGAAGCCAGGCATCATAGCGGTCGGCTCGCTGCTGGTCTGAGCCGTAGTGACGGCCGTGGGCCCACTCGTCGGCGAGGGTGCGGTGAACCCGTTCGTTTGCGGTCGGTAGGGGGCGCGTGTATTTGTGTTTCACCGCCTCGCCGACCGCGTCGTTGAACACCTTCGACCGATAGCAGGACCCCTTGTCGGTTATCACCCGCTGGACGGTAATCCCGTGCCCCGCGAAGAACGCGTTCGCGCGTTCCCAGAACCCGCCGGCGGTGTCCTTGCGCTCGTCGGTGTGGATCTCCGAGTCGACCAGCCGGGCGTGGTCATCGATCGCGGAGTGAAGATACGAGTACCCGACCCCGGAGCGGTGCTTTCCGCCCGCGGAACGCCCGAGGCTACGCCATCCGCCGCCGTCGGGGATCCGGCCGAGCTTCTTCACGTCCACGTGCACCAGCTCGCCCGGCGCCTCGCGCTCGTAACGGACAGGCTTGGGTTTGCGGACCCGGATACCGGTGTTCTTATCGACCTGCCCCAGCAGCGGCACCTGGTACCGGCCGAGGACCTTCAAGACGGTGGATTGCGGCACGTGCAGGTGGTACGCGATCCGATGCGGACCCCACCTGCGATTCACCCGCAACCCGAGGATCCGCCGCTCGGTACGCTGCGAAGTCCGCGCCGGTGACGTGACCGGCCGCGAGGACCGATCCCGCATCGCCGCACGCCCGCCGACACGGTACCGGGCGACCCATTCGGAGACCGTGCCGCGAGCGACCTGAAAACGGTCCGAGGGCGGCGTCAGCCGGCGAATGCCCAGAACAGCAGGGCTCCGTACGCGACGGAGGTGAAGCTCGTCACCTGCAGCGCGGTGATGAGTTCACGCGGCGCGCGGTACGTCCACACGATGAGGATGGCTGCGAGCCCGCCGAGGAGCGCGATAAGCGTGAGCCACGCGATGGGATAGACCAGCGCCAAGAACACCGCGATGCCGAACGGCACGAGCACGAACACCGTGAAGAGCACCTGGGTGGCCCGTCGGCCGATCAGCACCGAGAGCGTGCGTTTGCCGGCGAGGCGGTCCTGATCGATGTCACGAAGGTTGTTCGCGAGCAGCACCGCGCACGCCAGCAAGCCCGCGGCGACCGCGCCGAACAACGCCTCCTGCGGAAGTGAGCGCACCTGCAGCCACGTCGTGCCGAGGGTGGCGACGAGACCGAAGAACACGAAGACGAACAGCTCGCCCATGGCGTTGTAGCCGTAGGGACGTTTGCCGCCGGTGTAGAACCACGCGGCGACGATGCACACAGCCCCCACGAGCAGGAGCCACCACTGCCCCGTGCGGATGACGAGCGCGAGGCCGATGAGCGCGGCCAGCGCGAAGAACGCCAACGCCACGATCAGCACAGTCCGCGGCTTCGCCTTCTTCCCCCCGGTCAGGCGTCCCGGGCCCACGCGCACGTCGTCGGTTCCGCGGATGCCGTCGGAGTAGTCGTTGGCGTAGTTCACGCCGATCTGCAGCGCGAAGGCGACGGCGAGGCACGCCAGGGCGATGACCCAGTGGAGCTGCTCGTCCACCAGCGTCGCCGCACCCGTGCCGATGAGCACCGGGGTGATCGCGAGAGGAAGCGTGCGGATGCGGGCCGCGGCGATCCAGTCGCGCGCGGTGGCCGGAGCGACGGCCTGCGGTGTACCGCCCACCGGCTTCTGCGGGTTGCCGCGAGGGCGACGCTTCTTGGCGGGGGTCGAACGCTTACGAGACGGAGCTGCCACGGAGGGTCATCCTATGCCCGCGGGTCCGCCCCGAGCGTCGCGCGCAGGGCCGCGCGGTCCGGCTTTCCCGACGAGAGGGTGGGGAGCTCCTCGACGGCCACGACACGCGCCGGTCGCGCGGGCGCTCCCACCGCATCGCCCACGACCCCCCGCACCCGCTCGAGCATCGTCTCTTCCTCGACGGCGGCGAGTCCCGGCACCACCACGGCTGACGCCTGCCCCCACTCGGCATCCGGGATCGGCACCACCACGGCCGACTCCAGACCCGGGATGCCGCGGACGGCGGCTTCGACGCGATCGAGTGACACGTTCACGCCGCCCGAGACGATGACGTTGTCGAGGCGACCGCTGACGTGCAGCACCCCGTCGACGACCTCGCCCCCGTCGCCCGTGCGGTACCAGCGCCTCCCGTCGGCGTCGAGGGGGAAGAGGGATGCCGTTCGCTCGGGGTCGCCGAGGTAGCCCTCGGCGAGCATCGGGCCCGACAGCCGCACCTCACCGTCGACGATGCGCACACCGACCCCGTCGAGGGGGACGCCGTCGTAGACGCAGCCGCCGCTGGTCTCACTCGAGCCGTACGTGCGCACGATGCGCGCGCCGAGCGCCTCAGCGCGCCGGCGGACCGCGGGCGCGAGCGCCTGCCCGCCGATGAGGATGGCCTCGAACGACCGCAGCGCTTGAGCGACGGTGGTGTCGTGCTCGGCGGCATCCAGGAGTCTCTGCAGCTGCGCCGGGACGAGGGAGGTGTAGCTCGGCACGCGCACGCCGTCGGCATGGGATGCCATGCCCAGGGCGGCCGCGGCGAACGGTTCGGGGCGGAAACGCCCGGACACCACCGCGGGTTCGCGATCGGCCAGCAGCGCCCGCACGATCACCTGCACGCCCGCGACGTAGGTAGCGGGGACCGCGAGCAGCCAAGCACCCTCACCGATGCGTGCGGCCGTCGCGTAGGCGCTGCTGATGAGGGCGTTTCGACTGAGGACAACCGATTTCGGAACGCCCGTCGACCCCGATGTCGTCACGACGGCGGCGGTCCCCGGGGGCACCTCGTTCGGGAGTCCGGCACCCCCCAGCGCCACGGCCGGACCGGCGCCGAGCACGGCGGCGCGCAGCGCCCGCAGCACGTCACGGGGATCACCGGATGCCGGGGGCTCGAGCCTCACGCGCGGTGCCCGTCCGACGCGGTGCGACTCACGCGCCGGACCCGTGTCGTCAGTAGTGCCACGGCACGTCGGACCAGTCGGGGTCGCGCTTCTCGAGGAAGGAGTCGCGGCCCTCGGCCGCCTCGCCGGTGCCGTAAGCGAGACGCGTGGCCTCGCCGGCGAAGATCTGCTGCCCCACCAGGCCGTCGTCGATCGCGTTGAAGGCGTACTTGAGCATGCGGATCGCGGTGGGCGACTTCGTCAGGATCGTGCGGGCCATCGCAAGAGCCTCGCGCTCGAGTTCGGCGTGCGGCACGACGCGGTTGACCGCCCCCATCTCGTACGCGCGGTCGGCGGAGTACTCCTCGGCGAGGAAGAAGATCTCGCGCGCGAACTTCTGCCCGATCTGCCGCGCGAAGTAGGCGGAGCCGTAGCCGGCGTCGAACGAG
This sequence comes from uncultured Microbacterium sp., assembly GCF_963521695.1. Taxonomy (GTDB): domain Bacteria; phylum Actinomycetota; class Actinomycetes; order Actinomycetales; family Microbacteriaceae; genus Microbacterium. The sequence continues at coordinate 11,098 of NZ_CAUQWC010000050.1, forward strand.
CCCACGTCGGCATCCGTCTGCTTGAAGCGACCGTGCTCCCGGCTGGCGATCGACAGATCGCACACGACGTTGAGGGAGTGTCCGCCGCCTGCGGCCCAGCCCGGGACGACGGCGATGACGACCTTCGGCATGAACCGGATGAGACGCTGCACCTCGAGGATGTGCAGGCGTCCCGCGCGACCCGGATCGTGCACCGCGGTCTCGTCGTGGGAGTACTTGTAGCCGTCGCGCCCGCGAATGCGCTGATCGCCGCCCGAGCAGAAGGCCCAGCCGCCGTCTTTTGCGCTTGGTCCGTTACCGGTCAGCAGGACGACGCCGATGCGGTGGTCCTGCCGGGCGATGTCGAGGGCGCGGTACAGTTCGTCGACCGTGTGCGGGCGGAAGGCGTTGCGCACCTCGGGCCGGTCGAATGCGATGCGGGCGACGCGCCCGTCGTGGGTGACGTGGGCGGTGATGTCGGTGTAGTCCGCGGCGCCGGGCGCCAGGGTCCATTCCGCGGGGTCGAAGAGCTCGGAGACGGTCACCCGGCAAGCCTACGCGCGGCGGTCCCGCGCGGAACGGGGCGCCGAACGAGCGGACGCGGCGTCACGCCCGCCGGAGTGACCCTCTCGTCATGTGTTCGTCGCGCGGCAGCGGGCTGACGCCCCGCCCGGTTCAGGCGTTCTTCGAGTCTCGCCAGGTCAGCCAGCGCTCGATGAGGGAGTAGTCCCAGTCGGGGCCGGAGAAGCCGAGGGTGAACAGGCGCGTGCCGGCGTCGAAGAGCGCGTCCGCCACGGTCTCGTCGCGGTCCTTGAGCTCGTTCGAGACGATCAGGCCCGACAGATCGCGCCCCTCGGTCTCGGCCCACTTCTCGATGACGCCGAACTTGTGGGGCAGCTCGTCGGGTGTGACGAAGCTGTGCCAGATGTCGGCATGACGGGCGACGATGCGCAGCGTCTTCTGCTCGCCCTTGCCGCCGATCATCACCGGGATGCCGCGGGTCGGCGCGGGATTGAGCTTGCCCCAGCGCTCGACGACGCGGTCGAGGTCGGTGGCGAGCGCGTTCAAACGTGAGCCCGCGGTGCCGAAGTCGTAGCCGTACTCGTCGTAATCGCGCTGGAACCAGCCCGACCCGGTGCCGAAGATGAAGCGGCCGGTGTCGCCGCCCTTCTTGCTGATGTGGTCGATCGTGCGCGCCATGTCGGCCTGCAGGTCGGCGCCGCGGTAGCTGTTGCAGTTGACCAGCGCACCGAACTCGACGCGTTCGGTCTGCTCGGCCCAGGCCGCCAGCATCGTCCACGACTCGAAGTGCTCGCCATCGGGGTCACCGTAGAGCGGGAAGAAGTGATCCCAGTTGAAGAGGACGTCGACACCCATCTCCTCCAGCCGGAGGACGGCGTCGCGGATGTCGGAATACTGCACGTGCTGCGGCTGGATCTGGACGCCGAGTCGGACCGGGGTGTCGAAGAGCATGCGGCCAGCCTATTCCGGGCCACCGACACCGGGGCCAGGATGGGGGCATGAGCACCACGCGCCTCCCCCCGCTCGCCGACGTCCTCGCCACCGCACGGGTGGTCGCGCTTCCCCTGGTCGCGCGGTTCCGCGGCATCCGGACCCGAGAAGCCGTGGTGTTCGAGGGACCGCAGGGGTGGACCGAGTTCTCGCCCTTCACCGAGTACGGCGACGCTGAGGCGGCGACCTGGCTCGCCGGGGCCCTCGACTTCGGGTGGGAGCCCGCACCGCCGACCCGGCGCGACGCGATCCCGGTCAATGCCACGGTCCCCGCCGTCGCGGCATCCGATGTGGCCTGCATCCTCGCTCGATACGACGGATGCCGCACGGTGAAGGTCAAAGTGGCCGAGGCGGGGCAGACACTCGCCGACGACGTCGCGCGCGTCCGGGCGGTGCGCGAGGTCATGGGACCGGAGGGGCGCGTGCGCATCGACGCCAACGCGGCGTGGAACGTCGACGAGGCCGAGCGGGCGGTGCACGCGCTCGCCGAGTTCGACTTGGAGTACGTGGAGCAGCCCTGTGCCGAGGTCGACGAGCTTGCCGAGCTGCGGGAGCGCATCGCGTACCTCGACATCCCGGTCGCCGCCGACGAAAGCGTGCGCAAAGCCGCCGATCCGCTCCTCGTCGCCCGCGCGGGCGCCGCGGACCTGCTCGTCATCAAGGCGCAGCCGCTCGGAGGGGTGCACGCGGCGATCGACATCGTCGCGCAGGCGGGGCTGCAGGCGGTCGTCTCCAGCGCGCTCGACACCTCGATCGGGCTGTCGATGGGCGCCGCCCTCGCAGCGGCCCTGCCGCAGCTCGACTTCGACTGCGGGCTCGGCACCGCCTCGTTGTTCACGGCCGACGTCGTGGCATCCCCGCTCATCGCCCGTGGGGGCGTGGTATCGCTCGAACGCCCGCAGCCCTCGTCCGCCGATCTCGATCGCGTGGCCGCCGAGGACGAGCGGCGCGACTGGTGGCTGGCGCGCCTTCGCCGCTGCTACGACCTGCTCGAGGTCACTCGAGGATGAGCCCGACCACCTGCGCCAGCCGTTCGGCCAGCCCCGAGCGCGACAGCGCCGGCGCCTGACGGGTGAGCAAGGCCGTCTCAGAGGTGGAGACCCACACCGACAGCAGCAGCTCGGTCGCGACGTCGGCGGGCACGCGCAGCGCCAGGCCGCGCACCTCGGCGATGTCGCGCACGAGCTGTGTGACGCTCTCGCCGAGCCCCTGGTTCAGGGCGAGGTAGGCCTGAGCGAACTCGGGATTGCGCAGCGCCTGCAGCCGCGTCTCGGCCCCGAGGAGCACGTCGAGGCGGTCCTCGCCCGTGGCCTCGAGGACTTCGTGCACCAGCTGCCGGACGTCGCCGGCGGTCTCGAGGCCGCGATCCTCGATCGACGTGACCCGGTCGCGGACGGCGGCGATGGTGGTCTCGGCCGACCGCGCGCACAGCGCCAGGAACAGCTCCTCCTTCGAGGCGAAGTTCGAGTAGAACGCACCACGGGTGAACCCGGCGCGTTCGCAGACGGCCTCGACGGATGCCGCGTCGATGCCGACCTCGGCGAACATCTCGGCCGCGGCGTCCATCAGACGGCTGCGGGTGTTCTCGCGGCGCCGCGTCGTCGCGGGAGCGGAATCGGTCATCCACGACCTCCTGTCCTCGGGTGACATCCAGGTTCGACGTCGCCATCCGGGTCTACGATACATTGATGTATCCGATACGGTGCTGTATCGACTCGTTCACCGATCGTGGGAGCCACCGTGTCGACATTCCTGTACACCCTGGGTCGCTGGTCGTTCCGCCACCCGTGGCGCGTGCTGACCGCGTGGTTGCTGGTGCTCGTGCTCGCCGGCGGCGGGGTCGCGCTCTTCGCCAAGGGCACCGACAACACCTTCACGATCCCCGGCACCGAGTCGCAGGCGGGCCTCGAGATGCTCGAGCGCACCTTCCCCCAGGTGAGCGGGGCGAGCGCCGAGATCATCGTCGTCGCCGCCGACGGCGCGAGTGTGCGTGACCAGGCATACCAAGACGCCATCGCGACGACGACCGCCGACGTCGGCGGGCTCGACTTCGTCGAGGCCGTCACCGACCCCTACGACTCGCGCATCTCCGGCGGCGTCGCCGACGATGACCGCGCGGCGATCGTCCGCATCCAATTCTCCGGCGAGGCCACGGCTGTTCCACAGGCGACCGAAGACGGTCTCCGAGAGGCGGCGACCGCCCTCGGCTCCGCCCTCCCCGCGGGCTCGCAGGCGGTGCTCGGCGGGCAGCTGTTCGCCACCGAGATCCCCGGTGCGTCCCTCACCGAGGCCCTCGGGGTGCTCATCGCCGCACTGGTGCTGATGATGACGTTCCGCTCGTTCCTCGTGGCGGGCATGCCGCTGGCCACGGCGATCCTGGGCGTCGCCCTCTCGATCGGCCTCATCTTCATCGCGACCGGCTTCGCCACCGTGTCGGCGACCACGCCGCTGCTGGCGGTCATGCTGGGGCTGGCGGTGGGCATCGACTACGCCCTGTTCATCGTGTCGCGACATCAAGACCAGACCCGGGCGGGAATGGACCCCGAGGAGTCCACTGCGCGCGCCGTCGGCACCGCCGGATCGGCCGTCGTCTTCGCCGGCATCACCGTGCTCATCGCCCTCATCGGGCTGAGCTTCGCCGGCATCCCGTTCCTGACGACGATGGGCATCGCCGCATCGGTCGCGGTCGCGATCGCGGTGTGCGTCGGGCTCACCCTGACCCCAGCGCTGCTGGGCTTCGCCGGTCATCGCGTGGTCGGGTGGGGATACAAGCGACCGAAGAATCGCGCCCGGGGCGCCGCCACCGACGAAGACCCCGCTGAGGCCGCCCGGGCTGCCGCCGAAAGTGAAGCAAAGGCGGCGACCGCGGCCATCCGTGCTCAGCGCAACTCACCCGCGAAGCGCTGGGTGGGGCTGGTGACACGGCGTCCCGTGGTCACCACCGTCGCCATCGTCGCGCTGCTCGGCACGGCGGCGATCCCCGCCGCCTCCCTCGCCCTCACCCTCCCGAATGCCGGACAGCTGCCCGAAGGCGACGAGGCTCGCGTGGCGTACGAGCTGACCGACGAATACTTCGGGCCGGGCGCCAACGGCCCGCTCATCATGACCGGCACCATCGTCACGAGCAACGACCCGCTCACCCTGATGACCGACATCGGCGATGAGATCGCGAAGATCCCCGGCGTGGCCGAGGTCGCGCTGGCGACTCCGAACGAGACCGCCGACACCGGCATCGTGCAGATCGTGCCCGAGACCGCGCCCGACGACCCGCGCACCGCCGACCTCGTCCGCGAGCTGCGCGCCCAAGAAGACCGCCTGTTCGACGAGTTCGGCGTGCGCCTCCTGGTCACCGGATACACCGCGGTCACGATCGACATCTCCGACCAGCTCGGGGCGGCACTGCTGCCATTCGGCCTCTTCGTGGTCGGCCTGTCGCTCATCCTGCTGATGATCGTGTTCCGCTCGATCTGGGTGCCGCTCACCGCCGCGGGTGGCTACCTGCTGTCGGTCGCCGCCGCCTTCGGCGTGGTCGCCGCGGTGTTCGAGTGGGGGTGGTTCGCCGACGCACTGCACGTGGCGAAGGTCGGTCCCATCATCAGCTTCATGCCGATCGTGGTGATGGGCGTGCTCTTCGGCCTCGCCATGGACTACCAGGTGTTCCTCGTCTCGCGCATGCGAGAGGACTACGTGCACGCGCATCGCGACGGACGCACACCACGTGAGGTCGCGCTCGGCGCCGTCCGCAGCGGGTTCGCGGCATCCGCCCGCGTGGTGGTCGCGGCCGCCGTCATCATGTTCGCCGTCTTCGTGGCGTTCGTCCCCGAGGGCGACTCCAGCCTCAAGCCCATCGCGCTGGGCCTCGCCGTCGGCGTCGCCGTCGACGCCATCCTCGTGCGCATGACGCTCGTGCCCGCCCGCCGCGCCCGGCGCGGCGCTGGCCGTGGCCGGCCGCGGCCGACGGGTCAGGGCCGCCAGACGTCGGCTCGCCCAGCACACCAAGGTGCCCGCATCCGCACTGGGGCGCCTGTACGCCACGGCGGCCGAGATCCGTGGGGTACGCCGTGATCGCAGCCGCCAGGAGCGCGAGCGTCGCGCCCGTGCGGCGGCCCCCAGTGAGCTTGAGCTGCGCGAGCTCGCCGCATTGGCCCGCAGCCGGCGCCGCACCCTGAGCGCGGTCATGATGCTGGTGCTGGCACTGAGCACCTACGGCCTGTCCCGGCTGCTGCTGACCCGCTCCATCACCGGTGGGGCCCTGCCCCTGTTCAGCGGCGGCTGGCGTCAGATGTGGGACAGCGCCTGGAGCACCTGGATCGCCACCGCGGACGGTTATCCGGGCGGCGTCACCCCGTTGCTGGGCATCCTGGCGCTACCGGCGGCTCTGGGAAGACTGGTGGGTCTGGAGACCAGCGCGCTCATCAGCGCTCTGGTGCTCCTGGCCGTGCCTCTGGCGGCGCTGGGGGCATGGTTCGCCGCCGGCACGATGACCCGGAAGGTGGTGCTGAGGGCCTGGGCGGCACTCGTGTGGGCCCTGTCTCCCAGCCTCCTGCTCGCCCTGGGCCAAGGGCGCCTCGGTGCCCTCCTGGTCCACCTTGTCCTGCCCTGGGCGCTGCTGGCGCTGGCCCGCGCAGTGGGCGCCGACCGGCGTGACCTCGTCCTGTCCGGACTGGTGGGTGCCCACCTGCTCACCGACGAGGAGCGCGCCGAGCTCGACCGATTCTCCACCGAGAAGGTCACCGACCTCGCCCACCTGGATGAGGAGGCACAGGCCGAGTCGAAGGCCGAGGACATCGAGGACACCGAGGACACCGACGACGCCGCGGCCACCGAGGATGCTGCGGATGCAGTGCATGCAGTGGATGT
>NZ_CAUQWC010000051.1:0-17310 GCF_963521695.1 uncultured Microbacterium sp.
ACGCTGTCGGGCGCACCCGACGCGGTGCGCGCCGCGCGCGGGCTCGTCGACGAGTTGCTCTCGATGACCCGCTCCGGCCAGGGCCTGGATCCGTCCGACGTGTCGAGCTCGAACCGCATGCTGCGCTCCGACGGAGGCCCGCGCCCCTCCGAGGTCATGGGCGAGGCGATCCTGTCGTCGCGCGGCAAGGTCATCCGCCCCAAGACCGCGGGGCAGAAAGAGTACGTCGACGCGATCGACGAGAACACGATCGTCTTCGGCATCGGTCCCGCCGGTACCGGTAAGACGTACCTGGCGATGGCCAAGGCCGTGCAGGCGCTGCAGCGCAAAGAGGTCAACCGCATCATCCTCACGCGTCCCGCCGTCGAGGCGGGGGAGCGGCTCGGCTTCCTCCCGGGCACCCTCACCGACAAGATCGATCCGTACCTGCGGCCGCTGTACGACGCGCTCAACGAGATGATGGACCCCGACATCGTCCCGAAGCTCATGGCCACGGGCACCATCGAGGTCGCCCCGCTGGCCTACATGCGCGGTCGCACGCTGAACGACTCGTTCGTCGTGCTCGACGAGGCGCAGAACACCACGCCCGAGCAGATGAAGATGTTCCTCACGCGTCTCGGATTCGGCACGCGCATGGTCGTGACCGGCGACATCACCCAGGTCGACCTGCCCCAGGGCGCCTCGGGACTCCGTCTGGTCACCCGGGTCCTCGACGACATCGACGACATCCACTTCTCGCGCCTCACCAGCGCCGACGTCGTGCGCCACAACCTCGTCGGCCGCATCGTCGACGCCTACAGCGAGTACGACGAGAAACGCCTCGCGGCGCGTCGCGAGCGCGACGAGGCCAGTGAGTTCGCCACCCGTGCGGAGCGACGCGGCCAGAGCGCCGCCGGCCCCCGCGATCACCTCCCGAGACGAAACCGCTCATGACGATCGAGATCAACAACGAGTCCGACCACCAGATCGACGAGCAGGTGCTCCTGCGCCTGATGGAGTACAACCTGGCCGAGCTGCACGTCAGCGCCGACGCCGACGTGGCGATCGTGCTCGTCGACGAGGGCGCCATGGAGTCCCTCCACGTGCAGTGGATGGACGAGCCCGGACCCACCGACGTGCTGAGTTTCCCCATGGACGAACTGCGCCCGGGATCCGAAGACGCGCCGACTCCCGCAGGGCTCCTCGGAGACATCGTCCTGTGTCCCGCGGTCGCCGAGACCCAGGCGGTCGCGGCCAAGCACTCCACGCAAGACGAGCTGATCCTCCTCACCACGCACGGCCTGCTGCACCTCCTCGGCTTCGATCACGCCGAACCCGACGAGGAGCGCGAGATGTTCGGACTGCAGCGCGAGCTCATCACCGGTTTCCAGGCCGTCGAGCGCCACCGCCGCGCATGACCGAGGCGCTGCTCCTCGTCGCCGCCTTCCTGCTCGTCGCCTTCGGCGGCTTGATGGCGGCGTTCGAGGCGGCCCTGGGGGTGACGTCCCGCACCGATCTGCTCGAGCTCGGCGTCTCCGGACGCAACGCACGAGCGTTGCGGCGCATCGCCGACGACACCAACGCGCACGTCACGGCTGTCTCCTTCATCCGCGTCCTCGCGGAGACGACCGCCGCGGTGCTCGTGGCCGCCGCCTTCATGCTGATGTTCGACGACATCCTGCTCGCCGTGATCGCCGCGGCGGTGCTGATGACCGGCATCTCGTTCGTGGCCGTCGGCGCGAGCCCTCGATCGGTCGGCCGCCAGCACGCGCGGGGGCTCCTGACCGGCGGTGCTCCCGTCGTGCGCGGCATGCGCATCCTGTTGGGCCCGCTCGCGCACGGCCTGGTGGCGGTGGGAAACCGTGTCACCCCCGGCATCTCGCACTCGACCTCGTTCGCGTCGGAGGAGCAGCTGCTCAGCATCATCGACGAGGCGGCCGAGAACGAGCTCATCGAGCAGGACGACCGGGAGCTCATCCACTCCGTCTTCGACTTCACCGACCGCTACGTTCGCGAGGTGATGGTCCCGCGCACCGACATGGTCAGCGTAGATGCCACGGCCACCTCCCGCGAGGCGCTGTCGCTGTTCCTCGAGAAGGGCGTCTCGCGCGTGCCGCTCGCCGACGACGAGGCCGACGACGTCGTCGGCATGCTCTACCTCAAAGACCTCGTGCAGTACGGCTTCCGTGACGAGGCCGGTTGGCGTGACGCGCCCATCCGCCGCATCGCCCGACCGGCGGTCTTCGTCCCCGAATCGATGAAGGCCGAGACGCTGCTGCAGCAGATGAAGAAGGATGCCGTGCACGTGTGCCTCGTCGTCGACGAGTACGGCGGCGTCGCGGGCCTGGTCACGATGGAAGACCTCATCGAGGAGCTCGTCGGCGAGATCGCCGACGAGTACGACGCCCCCTCCACCGAGGTCGTCGAGCTGGGCGACGGGCGCTACCGCGTCAACGCCCGGCTCGGGCTCGACGAGGTCGGCGACCTCTTCGGTCTCGAACTCGACGACGACGACGTCGACTCGGTCGGCGGGCTGCTGGGCAAGGCCCTCGGCCGCATCCCGCAGCCGGGCGCCACCGCCGAACACTCCGGTCTCGTCCTCACCGGCGGCGCATCCCGCGGCCGCAACCGGGGAATCGCCACGGTCATCGTGGAGCGTGCCGAGACCCCCGCAGACGAAGACGCCGAGGCCGACGCCTCCGCGCGCGAGAGGAACGACAGATGAGCGACACCCGATCCGGTTTCGTGACCTTCGTGGGGCGGCCGAACGTCGGCAAGTCCACGCTGACCAACGCCCTCGTCGGCGAGAAGGTCGCCATCACGAGCGAGAAGCCGCAGACCACGCGACGTGCCATCCGCGGGATCGTGAACCGTCCCGGTGGCCAGCTCGTCGTCGTTGACACCCCCGGCATCCATCGTCCGCGGACCCTCCTCGGCCAGCGCCTCAACGACCTCGTGGAGCAGGTGCTGGGCGATGTCGACGTCATCGCGTTCTGCGCGCCGGCGACCGAGAAGGTCGGGCCCGGAGATCGCCGGATCGCGGAGTCGCTCTCGGGCTACCCCCGGGCGAAGAAGGTCGCGCTGGTGACCAAGACCGACGCCGCCTCGCGCGATCAGATCACCGAGCGGCTCCTCGAGGTCGATGCGTTGCGTGAGGACTGGGATGCCGTCATCCCGCTGTCGGCCGTCACGAACGACCAGCTCGACGTGCTGTGCGACGAGCTGTTGGCGCTCATGCCCGTGGGTCCCGCGCTGTACGCCGAGGGCGTCGTCACCGACGAGACGCTCGAGGATCGCATCGCCGAGATCATCCGCGAGGCGGCGCTGCACGGCGTGCGCGACGAACTCCCGCACTCGATCGCGGTGACCATCGACGACGTCGCCCCGCGCGAAGACAGCGACCTGACCGACGTCTGGGCGAACATCGTCGTCGAGCGCGACAGCCAGAAGGCGATCATCATCGGCCGCAAGGGCTCGCGCCTCGCCGACGTCGGCGCCCGTGCGCGCGCCGGCATCGAACCCCTCGTGGGCGGACGGGTCTACCTCTCGCTGCACGTCCGCGTGGCCAAGGAGTGGCAGCGCGACCCCAAGCAGCTCGGGCGCCTCGGATTCTGACCCGACCGCGAACCCCGAACGCGAACCCCGAAGAGCGAGCATGACGAAAGGCGTGACCATGGCGATGAGGTGGACGGCCCCCGCTCCGGGCCCGATCGAGACGTGGACCTTCGACGAGGTCGACACCCCCGCACCCGGGCCCGGCGAGGTCACGGTGCGCGTCCGCGCGGCGGGTATCAACCCCGCGGATGCCAAGCACGTCGCCACCGCGCGTCCCGGGGCCGAATTCCCCGTGCCCATCGGCTACGAGTTGTCGGGCGAGGTGACCGCCGTCGGCCCCGACGCCATCGGCGGATCGGGCCCCCTCGCCGTGGGTGACGAGGTCGTCGCATTCCGTGTGCAGGGCGCCTACGCCACCGAGCTCACCGTGCCCTCGCGCGATGTGTTCGCCAAGCCCGCGCCCCTCTCCCACGCCGAGGCCGCGAACCTGCTGCTGGCCGGAACGACGGCCGCCGAGATGATCCAGGTCACCCGGGTCGTCGAGGGCGAGACCGTGCTGCTGCACGCGGCATCCGGGGCCGTCGGCGTGAGCCTCCTGCAGCAGGCCCGCGAGCTGGGGGTGCGGGTCATCGGGACGGTGGGTCCGAATGCCGAGGAGTCGGCCGAACGAGTTCGACGCTACGGGGGCATCCCGGTGGCGTACGGCGAGGGGCTCCGCGAGCGGGTCGAACAGGCGGCCTCGGGTGCGCCGATCGCCGCCGCCTGGGATGCCGTGGGCACCGATGAGGCCATCGGGGTCTCGCTCGACCTCGTCGCCGAGCGCGACCGTATTGTCACCATCGTGAGCCCCGATCGTGCGAAGGTCGACGGGTTCCTGTGGATCGCGGGTTCGCGACCCGAGAGCGCGCGCTTCCGCGACATCGCGCGGGCACGCGTGCTCGAGCTGGCGGCATCCGGAGTTCTCGAGGTGCCCGTGGCCCGCACGTACCCGCTGGCGGACGCGGTCGAGGCCGTGGGCTTCGTCATGAACGGACACCCGGGCGGTAAGGTGGCGCTGCTGCCGTGAGCAGCGCTGCGGTTCGGTGGGGGAGGCGGAGTATCCGCATGGCTGTCGTTGAATTCCCTGACGGGGAGGAACGAGCGGGCCGCACCAACAGCTGTGGTTACTGAGATTCTCGACACGATCGCGACGGCCACGTGCGCCGACTCGATCATGAGATATCGGGAACCCCGCCGGAAGCAGAGGTGCGCGACACCTTCACCGGCCTGGCAACCGTCATTCCGTCAAGTTGGAGGGAATGACGATGATCAGGCCGGCAAAGATCTTCCTGTTCAGATGGTAGTAACGAGGGAGCAGCCGTCGCCGTAGGCGTGGCCGTGGACGCCGATGAGCGTGGCAATGGGGCGGGATACCGGGACGACGGTGGGTGTCGATACGGTCCCGACACTGAGTGATGTGCGTCCCCAGGCGAGGAAGGTGCCGTCGCTCTTAAGTGCGTACGATGCAGATGGTGCCGTCGTGATCTGTGTGACGTTGTCGATTCCGGGAACCTGTGCCGGGAAGTATGACGCCGTTGTGCCGTTGCGTCCCAGCTGACCGGACTCGTTGCGGCCCCAGGACCACACGGTGCCGTCGTTCTTCAACGCCAGGTAGTTCGCTCCGTAGTAGTCCGCGTTCGCGGAACCACCCGCCATCGCGGTGATGCCGGACAGTCCGAGAACCTTCACGGGGGCGGTCTGCTCCGTCGTCGTCCCATCGGCCAGCTCACCTTCCGTGTTGCGGCCCCATGTCCACACCGTGCCGTCCTCTAGCAAGGCAGCCGCCGTGAGTCCGACGTAGTTGAGGACCTGAATCGCACGAGCAGGCAACGGTACTTGGGCCAACGGAACGGGGCTCGTCGTCAAGCCCACACCACCTCGTCCAAACGTGTTTCTGCCCTGGAACCAAACGGTGCCGTCGCTCTTCAGCGCATGCAGCGCGTACCCGCCCGACTGAATCTGTGTGACGTTATCCAGCCCCTGGAACACCACTGGCGACGTTCGGTCCGTCGTGGTGCCATCACCCAACTGCCCATCACCGTTCGTTCCCCAGCCGACGATCGTGCCGTCCTTCTTCAGGATGTATACGGAGTTAGCGCTGCCCTGAGAGCCCGACACCCGTGCGGCATTGGTGATCTCCGGCATGACCTCCCAATTGGGGCCGTTCTTCCATACCGACCCATCCGCAGCACCGCAATCTGCCACAGTGGTTGATAGTCAACCACCGGCGAGGGGAACACCCGCGCAGCCTGCGACAACACCCCGCCCGACGCAGTCACCAACAGATTCGCACCCAGCACCGACACCGTCTCGGATGCCGCAGTGCCCCCCGACAGAGCGGTGAGGGTGACCGTCTTGCCTGGCGTCGCCCAGGGAGCGGCGAGATCGAGCGTGGTAGAGAACTGGCCTGAACCGTTCGTCGTCCCCGTCGCGGGGGCTAACACGCTCCCATCCGGACCCAGCAGACTCACCACCTGACCCGCAAGCGGACTTCCCAGGTGATCGCGCACCGTCACGACCACCGGCGTCACACCACTGGCCGCCACCTGGTTGTTCGGCACCGACAGCGACACCTGATTGGCATCCGACGCCGCACTCGCAGGGGCCGTGGCCACCAGGCTGATCGCGGGAACACTCCACGCTGCCGCTCCCAACACGGTGCGACGCGCCACGCCTGCAGGGGCCATCGAATGCCCGGTCACGGTACGAGATTTCATGAACGACCTCCAGGTAGGGCGCGACAGCACCAGCCACTTCTGCTCGACACCGTGACATCCCGGAGCCTGGCCCGATTCGCCCCTTTCCTGAGCGAGCGGGAATCTACGGCACACCGCGCAGCGATTCACCCGACACATCGCCCCTCAGGTCACCTTCACCGGGATGTCGAGTCCACCGCGCCCGGTTGCCAGGACTCACGCCGACGAAGCAAGGCCCCGCGCACGACACTGCTACGATCGCTCCATGCGCTTCGGTGGCCTGCTTCTTCTTAGTCGCCGCGACGAGTCCTCGATCTAAGGGCCTTCCTCGTCGCGGAGATCGTCGTCGGCCCCACCGAACGAATCTAAAGAAGCGACACATCATGAAGAACACCCAGAAGCCCACCTCCGCTCCGGTGCACAAGTACCGTCCGTTCCACGAGCAGATCCGCGTCGAACTGCCCGACCACACGTGGCCGTCGAAGCGCATCGAGGCCGCCCCCCGCTGGTGCGCCGTCGATCTGCGCGACGGCAACCAGGCCCTCATCGATCCGATGAGCCCCGAGCGCAAGCGCGTGATGTTCGAGCTGCTCGTGAAGATGGGCTACAAAGAGATCGAGGTCGGGTTCCCGAGCGCGAGCCAGACCGACTTCGACTTCGTCCGCCAGCTCATCGACGACGGTCTGATCCCCGACGACGTGACGATCCAGGTGCTGACGCAGGCGCGCGAGCACCTCATCGCCCGCACGTACGAGGCGATCGCCGGCGCGAAGCAGGCCATCGTGCACCTCTACAACTCCACGTCGGTGCTGCAGCGCGAGGTCGTGTTCCGCACCGACGAACAGGGCATCGTCGACATCGCCCTCGAGGGCGCGCGCCTGTGCAAGCAGTACGAGGCGACGGTCCCCGAGACCGAGGTGTTCTACGAGTACTCGCCCGAGAGCTACACCGGCACCGAGCTGGAGTTCGCGCTGCGCATCTGCAACGAGGTGCTCGAGGTCTTCCAGCCGACGCCCGAGCGCAAGGTCATCCTGAACCTGCCCGCCACGGTCGAAATGGCCACCCCGAATGTCTACGCCGACTCGATCGAGTGGATGTCGCGTCACCTGAACCACCGCGAGAACGTCATCCTGTCGCTGCACCCGCACAACGACCGCGGCACCGCCGTGGCCGCGGCGGAGCTCGGGTATATGGCCGGCGCCGACCGCATCGAGGGATGCCTCTTCGGCAACGGTGAGCGCACCGGCAACGTCGACCTGGTGGCCCTGGGCATCAACCTGCTGACGCAGGGCATCGACCCGCAGATCGACTTCAGCGACATCGACCAGGTCAAGCGCACCGTCGAGTACTGCAATCAGCTGCCGGTGCCCGAGCGCAGCCCGTGGGCCGGCGACCTGGTGTTCACCGCGTTCAGCGGTTCGCATCAGGATGCCATCAAGAAGGGCTTCGAGGCGATGGAGGCCCGCGCGGCCTCCGAGGGCAAGACCGTCGACGAGATCGAGTGGGCCGTTCCCTACCTGCCCATCGACCCGAAAGACCTCGGTCGCTCCTACGAGGCCGTCATCCGCGTCAACTCGCAGTCGGGCAAGGGCGGCGTCGCCTACCTGCTGAAGGCCGATCACGCGATCGACCTGCCGCGCAAGCTCCAGATCGAGTTCTCGGGTGTCGTGCAGGCCCGCACCGACGCCGAGGGCGGCGAGGTATCGAGCGCGCAGATCTGGGACATCTTCACCGACGAGTACCTGCCGTCGAAGAACGACGACCAGCGCTGGGGTCGGTTCGAACTGCTGTCTACCCGCTCGTCGAGCGACATGTCGGGCGATGTGCACCTCGACGTCTCGCTGCGCGACAGCGAGACCGTGCACCCCGCGTCGGCGGTCGGCAACGGTCCGGTCGCGGCGTTCCTCGAGATCGTGCGCGCTCAGGGGTTCGACGTGACCCTCTACGACTACGTCGAGCACGCCCTGAGCTCCGGTGGTGACGCGCAGGCGGCGGCTTACGTCGAGCTGCAGGTCGACGACCAGCGCCTGTGGGGCGTCGGCGTCGACGGCGACATCTCGACCGCCTCGCTCAAGGCCATCGTCTCGGGCGTCAACCGCGCGATCCGCACCCGTCACGAGGCCGACACCCTCGCCTCCGTGTGAGCCGATCGAAGCGCCGTCGACCCGGGGTCGGCGGCGCTTCGGCGTGAACGGGAACGATGCGAGGATGAAGCCGTGATCCGCGTCGACGCCCTCTACCGCTATCCCGTGAAGGGCTTCACGCCCGAGAAGCGCGACAGCCTCGTCATCCAGGACGACGGCCGTGTGCAGGGCGATCGCGCCCTGGTGTTCCGCTTCGCCGACGCCCTGGAGCCGGCGGACGCCACCTTCCCCAAGAGCCGCGGGCTTGCGCTGATGACGTTTCCCACCCTGGCCCGGGTCGACCTCGCCTTCGACGACCAGGCGAAGACGCTGCGGCTGCGCGTCGACGACATCGACCTCACCGCCGACCTCAGCGATGAAGGCCGTACGCGCCTCAGCGAAGCGGTGACGGCCTATCTCCGCACGACCAGTGACGCGAAGCTGCTCGACGCCGACGGCATCCTTCCGCTCGGACTGCTGGGCGACGGCGTCACCGCCCGCTTCCAGGACCGGCCGCGCGGATACGTCTCGCTGCACGGCAGCACATCGGTCGACGCTCTGGATGCCACCGTGCCGGCGCCCGTCGACGATCGGCGGTTCCGTTCGAACATCGTCGTCGGCGGCACAGCCGCGTGGGCGGAGCTCGAGTGGCGCGATCGCCTGCGTATCGGCGAGGTGGAGTTCGAGGTGCAGAAGCCGATCGAGCGCTGTGCGGCGATCGCTGCCAACCCCGACACGGGGGTGCGCGATGCCCGGCTTCTGCGCGTGCTCACGACCGAGTTCGCCCAGGACGAGCCGACCCTCGGCATCCTGCTCCTTCCCCTCGACGGCGGCGGCACGATCCGCACGGGCGACGAGGTCACGCCTTCCGCCTGACCTGCGCGTGAGAGGTCAGGCATCGCAAACCCTCGCGGGAGTCGCCGAGAGTCGTCGCTCCTGCAGGCGGGGAAGCGACGAATTCCGGCGACTCGCGCGGAGAGAGTCCCCGAAGTCACTCCGGGTCGTCGGTGCGGATGATCGGGATGCCGGTGGTCTCGACCGCGACCTTGCGGCGGTGGAGCTTGCGCTGCTCGGGGAGCGACAGGTCGAACAGCACGGCCAGCACACGGATGACGGTGGTGACCGCGACGCCGATGACGGCCGCGATCGGCAGGGGCAGGCCGAAGGCGGCCGTCGTCGCCAGCACCGCGCAGCCGCCCCCGGCGGCGACGGCGTAGAGCGAGCCGACGTGCATGATCGCAACGGGAAGGCCCATCAGCACGTCGCGGAGCACGCTGCCGCCGACCGCGGCGAGCACGCCGACGAAGATCGCCGGCACGGCCGGCATCCCGAGCGCCAGCGCTTTCGAGGTGCCGAACGCGCCGAACAGGCCGATGACAACGGCGTCGAGCAGGACGATCGCTCGATTCAGACGCTGGAAGATGCCCGACAGCAGCATCCCCACGATCGAGGCGAGGGTAGCGGTGATGAGATACCAGTTGCTCTGCAGGGTGGCCGGGGTCAACCCCAGCAGCAGGTCGCGGATGAGTCCGCCGCCCATCCCCAGCAGGATGCCGATGATCGCCACGCCCAGCAGGTCGAGGCGCCGTTGCCCCTGGAAGCCCGAGGCGAACAGCGCACCCTGCACACCGCCGAGGGCGACGGCGGTGAGATCCGCCCACAGGGGGATGACGAAGGTCGGCGTGTCCACGGCATCCATTCTCCCGCCCGGTGCCGGCGTTCGCGGGCCGCGCGCCGCGCAGGCCGCACGCAGCGGTCGAGGACGATAATGGACTGTGCCCACCTACCGCGACGAGGTCGTGGTCCTGCGTACCCACAAACTCGGGGAGGCGGACCGCATCCTCACCCTGCTCAGCCGCCGCAACGGCAAGATCCGCGCGGTCGCCAAGGGTGTGCGCCGCACCTCCTCGAAGTTCGGGTCGCGGCTCGAACCGTTCATGGTCGCAGACGTGCAACTCGCCAGGGGACGCAACCTCGACATCGTTCAGCAGGCGGAGTCGCTCGGCTCGTACGGCGCCGACATCGTGGCGAACTACGACGTCTACACCACCGCCAGCGCCATGGTGGAGACCGCCGACCGTCTCAACGAGGCCGAGGCGACCCCCCAGCAGTACCTGCTGCTGGTCGGCGGCCTCCGTTCCCTCGCCCGGGGCGAGCACCCCGAGCGGAGCGTCCTCGACTCGTACCTGCTGCGCGCGATGGCCCTCTCGGGCTGGGCGCCGGGGCTGACCGAGTGCGCTCGTTGCGGCACGGTCGGCGATCACGACTACTTCCTGCCGCAGCTCGGCGGCGTGATCTGCTCGACCTGCGCCCCGGCGGGTTCGCCGCGCGTCGCTCGCGACACGGTCGACATGCTCCGCGCGCTGATGGCGGGGGAGTGGGAGACCATCGACGCCGCCCCCGGTCGCACGACGGCGGCGGCCTCGGGCCTCGTCGCCGCCTACGCGCAGTTCCACCTGGAGCGCGGCATCCGTTCCCTCCCGCACCTGGAGTCGTATCGATGACACCGAAGCCGTTCACGCACCGCGACGCCGTGCCCTATCGCCCGCTGGACTGGACCGGGGAGTACCCGCCGTCGTACCCGCGGGGCGCGGTGCCCGAGCACGTCGCCATCGTCATGGACGGCAACGGCCGATGGGCCAACCGCCAGGGTCTCACCCGCGTCGAGGGGCACCGGGCGGGCGAGGCGGCGCTGCTCGACGTGGTCGCCGGCGCCATCCAGGCCGGTGTGAAACACCTGTCGGTCTACGCCTTCTCGACCGAGAACTGGTCGCGCTCACCCGACGAGGTGCGTTTTCTCATGGGCTTCAACCGCGAGGTGCTGCACCGCCGGCGCGACCAGCTCAACGAATGGGGCGTGCGCATCCGCTGGTCGGGCCGCAAGCCCCGCCTGTGGGGCTCCGTCATCAAGGAACTGCAGCATGCCGAGCGACTGACCGAAGGCAATTCCACCCTCACCCTCACGATGTGCGTCAACTACGGCGGACGGATCGAGATCGTGGATGCCATGCGCCGCATCGGTGACGACATCGCCGCGGGCCGTCTCAAGCCCTCGGCGGTGACCGAGAAGCTGATCCGCAAGAACCTCTACCAGCCCGACATGCCCGACGTCGACCTGTTCGTCCGCTCCAGCGGCGAGCAGCGCACGTCGAACTTCCTGCTGTGGGAGTCGGCGTACGCCGAGATGGTGTTCCTCGACACGCTCTGGCCCGACTTCCGCCGCACGCACCTCTGGGACGCGATCGGGCTGTACCTGTCGCGCGACCGCCGCTTCGGTGGTGCGGTCGACACTCCGACCGCGTGACGGATGCCGCGAACGGAATAGATCCACCATCGAAGGGGTTGCACGCGATATGACGGATGCCATCAAGATCGACGTGTGGAGCGACATCGCCTGCCCCTGGTGCTACATCGGCAAGCGGAACCTCGAGAACGGCCTGGCCGCCACGGCCGCCGACGACGACGCCCCGGTCGTCGAGATCGAGTACCACTCGTTCGAGCTCTCGCCCGACACCCCCGAGGACTTCGACGGGGGAGAGGTCGATTACCTCTCGCAGCACAAGGGCATCTCGCCGGAGTCGGCGCGGGAGATGCTCGACCGGGTCACCGGCGTCGCCGCCGACGCGGGGCTGACCTACCGCTTCGATCTGCTCAAGCACACCAACACCGTCAAGGCGCATGAGCTACTGCACTTCGCGAAAGAGAACGGGCGTCAGCTCGAACTCGCCGAGATCCTCATGTCGGCGTACTTCCTCGAGGGCAAGCACGTCGGGCGCGACGACGATCTCGTGCAGCTCGCCGTCGCCGCGGGACTGGACGAAGACGCCGCACGCGACGCCCTCGCGTCGCAGCGCTACCGTTCCGCGGTGCGCGCCGACCAGGCTCAGGCGCAGCAATTCGGTATCACGGGCGTTCCGTTCTTCGTCATCGACGGCAAGTACGGCGTGAGCGGTGCACAGCCGGTCGAGGCGTTCACGCAGATCGCCCGTCAGGTATGGGGCGAGCGTCGCGAGGCATCCGCGACCGCCGACGCCTGATCCCTCCTCCACAGCGGTGTCCGCCGCCGGTCCGACCGGCGTGGGCACCGCTGTCGCACGACGTCTGGGAGAATGAAACGATGACCACGGCAACGGCCCCGGCGCGGACCCTTCGCATCGGAAACATCGAGCTCGACGCTCCGGTCGTCCTCGCGCCCATGGCCGGCATCACGAACACCGCGTTCCGCCGCCTCTGTCGCGAATACGGAGCCGGCCTCTACGTGAGCGAGATGATCACGACCCGCGCGCTCGTCGAACGCAACGACACCACGATGCGGCTCATCCGTCACCACGAGTCCGAGACGCCGCGTTCGATTCAGCTCTACGGCGTCGACCCCGCCACCGTCGAAGCGGCCGTGCGCCTCATCGTCGACGAAGACCACGCCGACCACATCGACCTCAACTTCGGGTGCCCCGTGCCGAAGGTCACCCGCCGCGGCGGCGGTGCCGCGCTGCCGTGGAAGACCTCGCTCTTCCGCGACATCGTGGAGCGGGCCGTGCGTGCCGCCGGCAGCACGCCGCTGACGATCAAGATGCGAAAGGGCATCGACGCCGATCACCTCACCTATCTCGAGGCCGGTCGCATCGCCGAGGGTGCCGGGGTGGCATCCATCGCCCTGCACGCCCGCACGGCGAGCGAGTTCTACTCGGGCCACGCCGACTGGTCGGCCATCGCGAAGCTCAAAGAGACCGTCACGAGCGTCCCGGTCCTCGGCAACGGCGACATCTGGTCGGCCGACGATGCCGTGCGCATGATGGCCGAGACCGGCTGCGACGGCGTCGTGGTGGGTCGCGGCTGCCTCGGCCGCCCCTGGCTCTTCGGCGATCTCGCCCGCGCGCTCGGCGGCCCCGATGCCGCTCACGGCGCACCGGTCGACGCCACCCTCGGGTTCGTCGCTCGGGCCTTCCGCCGACACGCGGAGCTGCTGGTCGAGTTCTTCGACGACGAGGGCCGCGGATGCCGTGACATCCGCAAGCACGTCGCCTGGTACTTCAAGGGGTATCCCGTTGGCGGTGAGCTGCGGGCGAGCCTCGCGACGGCATCGACCCTCGACGAGTTCGACGACCTGCTCGCCACGATGGAACTCGACGCCCCGTACCCCGGGGCCGCGGCCGAGGGCCAGCGCGGTCGTGCCGGCACCCCCAAGCGTCCGGCGCTCCCCGACGGATGGCTCGCCTCGCGCGAGATCGGCGACGACGCCGGGCGTGCCCTGGCCGACGCGGAGCTGGACCACAGCGGTGGCTGAGGTCGCGGTGACCGCCGCCCGACCCCTCGGGTACGACGACGCCGACGCCGCGCGTTTCCACGTCGAGAAGCACCGCTCGCAGCGCGACGACTTCGCCCGCGACCGCGCCCGCGTGCTGCACTCCGCAGCTCTCCGCCGCCTCGCCGCCAAGACCCAGGTGCTGAGCCCGGCGAGCCCCGCCGACTTCGCCCGCAACCGGCTCACGCACTCGCTCGAGGTGGCCCAGGTCGGCCGCGAGCTCGCGACCGCCCTGCAGCTGTCGCCCGACGTCGTCGACACGGCCTGCTTGAGTCATGACCTCGGTCACCCGCCGTTCGGGCACAACGGCGAACGCGCGCTCAACGAGTGGGCGGAAGACATCGGGGGGTTCGAGGGCAACGCGCAGACGCTTCGCATCCTCACCCGGCTCGAACCCAAGGTCTTCGGCGCCGACGGTCGACCGTTCGGTCTCAACCTCACCCGGTCGAGCCTCGACGCCACCTGCAAGTACCCGTGGACGGCCGACGAGCCCGTCCCCGATCCGGGCGGGCGCCTCAAGTTCGGCGTGTACCCCGACGACGAACCGGTCTTCCACTGGATGCGTGGCGGAGCGCCCGCCCGCCAGCGGTGCATCGAGGCCGAGGCCATGGATCTCTCCGACGACATCGCCTATTCGGTGCACGATTTCGAAGACGCGGTCGTCAACCGCTACGTCGACCCCGCGCGTCTGGCATCCCGGGTCGGCCGCGAGGGGCTGCTCGACGCCATCCAGCGCTGGGTGGGGTACGACTTCGTGCGCGACGATCTCGATGCCGGGCTCGAGCGGCTCATGGCCATGCCGGAATGGATCCCGTCGTTCGACGGCACGCGTCCCGCACTCGCACGCTTGAAGAACCTCACCTCCGACCTCATCGGCCGCTTCGCGCGTGCCGCCACCGCCGCCACCCGCGAGGCGTACCCCGCCGACCAGCTCACGCGTTACCGGGCGCACGTCGTCGTCCCCGCCGCCGTCGAGGTCGAGATGGCGGTGCTGAAGGGCATCATCGGCGCCACCGTCGTCTCGATCGACGGCCGCAAGGTGCTCTACCGCGAGCAGCGCAACGTGCTGAAGCGACTGGCATCCGCGATGTGGGAGAACCCCGGTGCGCTCGACGCGCTGCACGCACCCGACTTCGCCGCGGCCGCCGACGACACCGCCCGTCGCCGCGTGGTGGTCGACCAGGTGGCGAGTCTGACGGACCAACTGGCGATCGCGTGGCACGGCCGGCTCGTCGGCGACGTGGATGCCGCCGAACTCGGCGTGTGGGCACCCGGCGCCCGCGTAGCGCGAGCGGATGTCTGATGGCCCGCATCCGCCAGGCCGACGTCGACGAGGTGAAGGCGCGGGTCAACATCGCCGACGTGATCGGTGAACGCGTGGCGCTGAAGCCTGCCGGCGTCGGGTCGATGAAGGGCCTGTGCCCCTTCCACGACGAGCGGTCCCCGAGCTTCAACGTGCGCCCGCAGGTCGGGTACTACCACTGCTTCGGGTGTGGCGAGTCGGGCGACGTCTACTCGTTCCTTCGTGCGCTGGACCACGTGTCGTTCACCGAGGCGGTCGAGCGCATGGCCGCGCGCGTCGGCTTCACCCTGCACTACGAAGACGGGGGAGCAGCCCCCGAGACCACCGGACGCTCGCGGCTGTACGCCGCAAATGCGGCCGCGGCCGAGTACTTCCGCTCCCAGCTCATGACCCCCGAGGCCGAGATCGGGCGACGCTTCCTCGGCGACCGCGGCTTCGACGCGGGAGCGGCGGCCCACTTCGGCGTCGGCTACGCCCCGAAGGGGTGGTCGAATCTCTTCGACCATCTGACGGCGCAGAAGTTCTCGCGCGACGAGCTCGAGAAGGCGGGGCTGGTGTCGACAAACCAACGCGGGGGAGTCTACGACCGCTTCCGCGGGCGGCTGATCTGGCCCATCCGCGATGTGACGGGCCAGGTGATCGGCTTCGGTGCCCGCAAGCTGTTCGACGATGACCAGGGCCCGAAGTACCTCAACACCCCCGAGACGCTGATCTACAAGAAGTCGCAGGTCCTGTACGGCCTCGATTTAGCCAAGCGCGACATCTCACGATCGCACCGGGTGGTCGTCGTCGAGGGGTACACCGACGTCATGGCCTGCCACCTCGCGGGGGTCACCACGGCGATCGCCTCGTGCGGCACGGCCTTCGGCACCGATCACATCACGGTGCTCCGTCGCGTCATGGGCGACGACAGCTCGTCGGGCGAGGTCGTCTTCACCTTCGACCCCGACGCCGCGGGGCAGAAGGCGGCGTTGCGCGCTTTCGCCGACGAGAAGCGCTTCGCGGCGCAGACATACGTGGCCGTCGCCCCCGAGGGACTCGACCCCTGCGATCTGCGCCTGCAGAGGGGCGACGGCGCCGTGCGCGCGCTCATGGAGAACAAGAACCCGATGTTCGAGTTCGTCATCGATCAGCGCCTGAAAGACTTCGACCTCGCCAGCGTCGAGGGGCGCGCGGGCGCGCTCCGCGCGGCGGCGCCCATCGTCGCCGACATCCGCGACCCCTCCCTGCGCCCGGGATACGTCCGGGTGCTCGCCCGCCGCCTCGGGCTCGACATGCCCGAGGTGCAGGCCGCTGTCGAGCGTGCCGCGCGCGGGGCAGATCGCGCCGACCAGCGCGAGAACGCCCGCGTCGCCGAGCCCGCGCCCATCGCGGTGTCGGTCACGATGGCATCGCTGCCGAACACGCGCGATGTCGCCCTCGAGCGGGGGGCGATGATGGCGTTCCTGCAGTACGGGCACCGGATCGAGCCCGACGTGTTCCTCCGCGCGCTGCAGCTGCCGTTCGGACACCCCGCCCTCGAAGCCGTGCGCAGCTCGCTGGCATCCACCGACCTTTCGCAGCCCGGCTGGGCGGTCGCGGCCGTCGAGGCCGTGCGCGAGCCCTTCCGTTCGCTCGCCGCCGAGCTGCTGACCGCGGAGTTCCCCGCGCGCACCGAAGAGGGCGCGGTGGCCTCGGCGAACGATCTCGCCCGCGGGCTGCTGGTGCGTCAGCTGCAGCGCGAGAAAGACGACCTGCTCCGCGGCATCCAGCGCGTGCCGGCCGACTCCGAAGAGGGCCGGCGTCTGCGCCTCCGCCTTCGCGAACTGGATGCCGACAGGCAGCGCCTGATCGTCTCGTAGCGCGCCGCGCCCGCGCGAGCGGCGGCGGGGTGTCGCGCCGAGACAACGGGGCGTCGTCGCGACCGCGGGCCGTCCAAAATCACCGGGCGAGGTCTCGGAATGCGCCTGGGCTCCCGGCAGGCGTATGCCATCTCGGCACGCGCTCCCCGGGCGCGCCGTTGGCATCCCTCACCCGGGTGGGCGAGGATTGGGGGATGCCCCGGATCCTCGACACCGACGTCGTCCTCCGCACCGACGACCTCTCGCTCGCTCGCAATGGCGTGCGCGTGATCGACGGCATCACCTTCACGCTGCTGCCGGGACGGACACTGGTCGTTCGCGGAGCCACGGGAGCGGGCAAGTCGTCACTCGTGTCGCTCCTTGCGGGTCATCCCGACGACGGGCTCGGGGGCGTCGGCGGTGACGCGCGCGTGCACGGGATCGCGGCGCGGCACCCCGGCCGGGCGCGCCGCGAGTGGGTCTTCCACACCGG
>NZ_CAUQWC010000052.1:0-17202 GCF_963521695.1 uncultured Microbacterium sp.
GACGCGTACCGCCCCGACGCCCCGCCGCAGCGGAGTCGGGCCGTCAGCCGGACCGCGCGGCATCCCGTGTCAGGCCGTCAGCCAGACCGACCCGCCCGCCCCGGCGGGGAGGGTCACCTCGACGCCGTCGGCGCGCACCACCTCGTCGGACACCACCTCGAGCTCGTGCCCCACGTCGATGCGGCGTTCGACGAGCGCGCGCAGGAGCTCGGGGTCGCGATCGCTCACGCGCAGGACGCGTCCGGCGTGGCCGGTGGGCGCCTCGGTCAGGAGGACGAACGGTTCGCGGTGCACCGCGCCCTCGGCATCCGGAATCGCGTCGCCGTGCGGGTCGAACCGGGGCCGCCCGAGGCGCTCGTCGATGCCCTCGAGCAGGCGCTCGCTCAGCGCGTGCTCGAGCACTTCGGCTTCGTCGTGCACCTCGTCCCACGCGTACTCGAACTCGCGCACGAGCCAGGTTTCGATGAGCCGGTGACGGCGGATGACGCCGGCCGCACGACGAGCACCCGCGGCGGTCAGCGACACGGGTCCGTAGGGGCGATGCGTCACGAGACCTTGAGCTGCGAGCTTCTTCACCATCTCGGTCACGCTCGAGGGGGCGAGACCCAGCACGCTCGCGAGTTGCGAGGGGGTGATCGGCGTGTCCTGCCACTCGGTGTGGTGGTAGATCGCCTTGAGGTAGTCGTCGGATACGGGCGATTCCACGCCGTCAGCCTATCCGCCGGTGAACACCAGCCACAGGAGCACGACATTGAGGGTGATGAGGAACACGGATGCCACGACCCCGGCGACGGTCGTCAGGATGCGGTTGCGGTAGGCGCCGAGGACCGATCCCCGGGCCGTGAGCACGACGAGGGGGACGAGTGCGAACGGGATGCCGAACGACAGCACCACCTGGCTGAGCACCAGCGCGAGGGTCGGATCGACGCCCAGGGCGAGGATGACGAGCGCCGGCACGAGCGTGACGAGCCGGCGCACCATGAGGGGGATGCGCGCGTGGAGCAGGCCGTGCATGATCTCGGCGCCGGCGTAGGCGCCCACCGAGGTCGAGGCCAGCCCGCTCGCGAGCAGCCCGACGGCGAAGAGCGTCGCCACGAGGGGACCCAGTCCGTCGCGCAGGGCTGCGTAGGCGCCCTCGAGGCTGTCGGTGCCGTCGACCCCCGCGAGGTTCGCCGCCGCCAGCAGCAGGATCGCGAGATTGACCGTGCCGGCGACCGCGAGGGCGATCGTGACGTCCCAGCGGGTCGCCCGCAGTAGGCGTGGGGTGGAGATGCCGCGAGCCTGTTCGAGGCGGGAGTGCGCGGCGACCGTCGGGTCGGTCTCGGTCGCGGTCGGCGCCGTTGCCCGCGTCGACGTTCGTGAGGCGGTGCCGGAGTCCGGCATGCGGGGCCCTGACGGGGTGGCATCCGACGACGGTCGCGAGGAGGCGGCGGCCGACGTCGCGAGAACCGAAGCGGCCTCGATGCCGCCCGTCGGTGCGAATCGGTCGCGCGCCAGCGCCGAGTGCGCGTAGATGGCGTGCGGCATGATCGTCGCGCCGAGGATGGATGCCGCGAGCAGCACCGACTCCGTGCCCTCGAAGCGCGGAACCAGCCCGCCGATGACACCGTCGGCTGCGGGTGGGGCGAAGAACAGGCCGAACGAGAAGCCCACCGCGATGACGACGAGCAGGCCGATCAGCACGGTCTCGAACGCCCGCGCACCCCGCCGCGTCTGCACGAGCAGCAGGCCCATCGACACCACTCCCGTGATCGCGCCGCCCCAGAGCAAAGGGACGCCGAAGAGCAGATATAGGGCGACGGCTCCGCCGATGACCTCGGCGACGTCGGTCGCCATCGCGACGAGCTCGGCCTGCAGCCAGTACGCGCGGCGCGTCCACGGCCGGCGGATACGGCGTCCGAGCACCTGCGGCAGGCTCTCGCCCGTGACGATGCCGAGCTTCGCCGAGAGGTACTGGATCAACCAGGCCATGACGTTGCCCAGCACGACGACCCACACCAGCAGGTAGCCGAACGCGGCGCCGGCGGTCATGTTGCTGGCGACGTTGCCCGGGTCGAGGTAGGCGACGCCGGCGACCATCGCGGGACCCAGGAGCCAGAGGGCGCGGCCCGGCGCGTGACGTCGATCCACGGCATCCGCTGTTTTCGGCATGCCGAAAAGTTATCAGGATTTCGGGTGGCCGAAAAGAATGGGGCGTCTGCCGTTCGGCCCCGCATGGCCGCCGAGGTCACACGATCCGTCCGACCGCACCCGATCTGCGCCGTGCGGATCGCGTGACCTCGCGCGGAACGTGTGATCTCGGCGTCGGTGCGGCCTGCGGCGGGGCGACGGGCGGCCACGCTGCGCCGGTAGCCTGGGGCGGTGACGGATGCCGACGAGACCACGACGGCGTCCGGAACCACGGGCGATGCCGAGCGGGCGGATGCTGAGCGGGCGGATGCCGGGCGGGCGGATGCCGGGCGGGCGGATGCCGCGAGCGATACGCCGCAGCCCCGGCGTGCCCCTGCAGATGCGGCGCTGGGCGACGAACTACCCGTCGGCGTGACCCACGGGGTCGGACCCTGGCCGGGTGAATGGCCCGACGACCCGCGCTACGACCCCGCACTGCTCGCCGATGGCGACACCCGCAACGTGGTCGACCCCTACCGGTACTGGACGATGGAGGCGATCGTCGCCGATCTCGACGCGAAGCGGCATCCGTTCCACGTCGCCATCGAGAACTGGCAGCACGACCTCAACATCGGCTCGATCGTGCGCAGCGCCAACGCCTTCCTCGCCGCCGAGGTGCACATCGTGGGCAAGCGCCGCTGGAACCGGCGCGGGGCCATGGTGACCGACCGGTACCAGCATGTTCGGCACCACGAAGACGTCGCGGCATTCGCCGCCTGGGCGCGCGAGGCGGGCTTGCCCGTGATCGCCGTCGACAACGTCGAGGGATCGGTGCCCGTCGACCGGGCGGATCTGCCCGAGGCCTGCGTGCTGTTGTTCGGGCAGGAGGGGCCGGGGTTATCGCCCGAGGCGATCGCCGCAGCCTCCGAGGTGGTCGAGATCACGCAGTACGGCTCGACGCGCTCGATCAACGCGGCCTCGGCGGCGGCCGTGATCATGTACGAGTGGTGCCGCCGCTGGGCGTGAGTCGCGCGGTCCGGTCCCTTCGACGGGCTCAGGGACCTTGGCCGTGCGCGGGGCTCGGCCGCGGGGGCGTGAGTGGCGCGGTGGTGAGGGGCCGGTCCCTTCGACGGGCTCAGGGACCTCGGTCGTGCGGGCTCAGCCGCGGGGTGGGAGCCGTGGCGCGGCCGGGGACCGGCGTCTGTGACGCGCTCGGAGGCCTCGGTCGCGCGGGGCTCAGCCGCCGGCCGTCATCCAGGACTTCCCGCGTACCCGCAGGCCCAGGGTGAGCGCCCGCGCGAGCATGTAGACGCCGAAGAACGCCGCGGCCACCCAGGCGAGTCCCGCCGCACCACCGCCGGCGAACATCGCGACGGGCACGAGCGCCGGCACGTAGGGGACGAGGTTCAGCACCCCGGCGAGGGCGAGGTAGCGCGCGTCACCCGCACCGATGAGCACACCGTCGAGCACGAAGACGAACGCGGCGAGCGGCTGCGCCACCGCGAGCACGAGCAGCGCCGGCTGGATGAGGGCGGCGATCTCGGCATCCCCCGTGAAGACGAGACCGAGCACGCCCGACGACACCGCGACCAGGCTTCCGACCGCCACCCCGAACCACACGCCCCACGCGCTCGTGCGAGCGAGGACGCGCCCGACCGTGTCGGTGTCACCGGCGCCGAGCGCCCGCCCGATCAGCGCCTGCGCGGCGATCGCCAGTGCGTCGAGCGCGAACGCGGCCGTGGAGAAGATGGTGAACGCGATCTGCCAGCCCGCCAGCTCGGCCGAACCGAGACCGGTGGCCACCGCGACGGTTGCGAGGAAGGCCGCGCGCAGGCTGACCGTGCGGAGGAACAGCCAGCCGCCCGATCGCACGGTACCTCCGAGGCCGTCGCGCTGCGGACGGACGGATGCCGCGTGCAGACGTGCAAGGCGCCGCACGACCAGCACGTAGGCGCCCACCATGCCCCACTGGGCCGCGACCGTGCCCACGGCGGAGCCGGCGATGCCCCACCCGAAGCCGTAGATGAACAGGGCGTTCAAGGCCGCGTTCGCGCCGAAGCCCAGGCCCGCGATCCACAGCGGGGTGACGGTGTTCTGCATGCCGCGCAGCAGACCGGTCGCCGCGAAGACGACCAGCATCGCGGGAAGGCCCCACATCGAGATCGTCAGATAGGTGCGGGCGTTCTCGGCGACATCGGGCGCCGCACCGAACAGGTCGACGACCAGAGGCGAGAGGATCGACCCCACCGCGGCCAGCACCGCGCCGAGCGCGAGGGCCAACCACATGCCGTCGATGCCCACCGACACGGCGCGTCCGGGTTCGCCCGCACCGAACCGTCGGGCGACGGCCGGGGTGGTCGCGTAGGCGAGGAACACCATGAGCCCGACGATCGTGTGCAGCACTGCCCCGGCGATGCCGAGGCCCGCCAGCGGAGCGACGCCGAGGTGCCCGATCATCGCGGCGTCGACGATGAGGAACAGCGGCTCGGCGATGAGCGCGCCGAGCGCCGGAACGGCGAGCCGCAGAATGGAGCGGTTCAGCGTCTCTGGCGGCGAGGTCGTCACTCTCCGAGCCTAGGACGCACCCCCGACATCGTCCGGCGACGGCGGGCCGCCGCGTGGTCGGCGTATGCGTAACGTCAGCGATATGCCTTGCCTCAGGCGCAGCCGCGTGGATGCCGCTGAGTGTGAGCCCATTGCTGGGGTTGCGCGCGCGGCGGCCCGCCACACCCGCCCCCACCTCCCGCCCACTCGGAGCCGGCACAGAGAACCGGCCTTTATCCTGTCTGCATGACCGACATCCCCCGCTCCTCCGGTCTCGCGCTCGACGAGCTCAGCGACGAGATCCGCCCCCAGGACGACCTGTTCCGCCACGTGAACGGCCGTTGGCTGGAGCGCACCGAGATCCCCGACGACAAGGCCCGCTGGGGCTCCTTCCACCTCATCGCCGAGCAGGCCGAGGCCGACGTCCGCACCATCGTCCAGGAGTCGCAGGATGCCGAGCCGGGCACCGAGGCCCGCAAGATCGGCGACCTGTTCGCGAGTTTCATGGACACCGCGCGCATCGAGGCGCTCGGCCGCGAGCCGCTGGCGCCGCAGCTCGGGCGCGTCGACGGCGTCGACGGCATCCCCTCCTTCCTGCGACTCGTCGGCGAGCTCGAGCGCGACGGCCTCAGCGGCCTGCTCACCCTGTTCGTCGAGCCCGACCCGGGCGACCCCACGCGCTACGTGCCCGTGATCTACCAGGGCGGCATCTCGCTGCCCGACGAGAGCTACTACCGACTCGAGAACTTCGCCGAGACGCGTGAGGTGTACCGCGGGCACATCGCGCGCATCCTCGAGCTCGCCGGAGTCGCCGAGGCCGCGGCATCCGCCGATCGTGTCTTCGCGCTCGAGGCCGAGATCGCCTCCGCGCACTGGTCGCGGGAAGACAGCCGCGACTCGGTGAAGACCTACAACCTCAAGACGTGGGGCGACGTCGTTGCGCTCTCGGGCGTCGACCTCGATCCGTGGCGGGCCGGAGTGGCGCCGGGTCACGACGACGCGTTCGCCGAGGTGGTCGTGTACCAGCCGAGCTTCGTCGAGTCGCTCGGCGGGCTTCTCGTCGAGGAGCGTCTCGAGGACTGGAAGGCATGGCTGCGCTTCAAGATCGTGCACGCGGCGGCGGCTTTCCTCTCCGACGACTTCGTGGCCGAGAACTTCGCGTTCTACGGCACGCAGCTCACCGGCGTCCCGGTCAACCGCGAGCGGTGGAAGCGCGGCGTGAGCCTGGTGGAGGCGGCGCTGGGCGAGGCGATCGGCAAGGTGTATGTCGAGCGGCACTTCAAGCCGGCGGCGAAGGATGCCATGGACGGCCTCGTCGCCGACCTGATCGAGGCGTACCGCCGCTCGATCCGGAATCTCGAGTGGATGACCGACGAGACGCGCGAACGCGCGCTCGCCAAGCTCGACACCTTCGTCCCCAAGATCGGCTACCCGGTGCGGTGGAAGGACTACTCCGACGTCGAGGTCGATCCGACCGACCTCGTCGGCAACGTCCGCCGCGCGCACGTGTGGGAGCACGACCGCCAGCTCGCGAAGGTCGGCCAGCCGATCGACCGCGACGAGTGGTACATGACCCCGCAGACGGTCAACGCGTACTACAACCCGCTCATGAACGAGATTGTGTTCCCCGCGGCGATCCTCCAGTACCCCTTCTTCGACGCCGATCGCGACGCCGCCGCCAACTACGGCGGGATCGGGGCGGTCATCGGTCACGAGATCGGACACGGCTTCGACGATCAGGGCAGCCGCTTCGACGCCGACGGGTCGCTTCGCGACTGGTGGACGGATGCCGACCGCGCGGCCTTCGAGGAGCGCACGAAGGCCCTCGTCGCCCAGTACGAGGCTCTCGTGCCGCAGGGCCTCGGCGACGAGCACCACGTCAACGGGGAGCTCACCATCGGTGAGAACATCGGCGACCTGGGGGGCCTGGGCATCGCGATCGCCGCGTACCGCCTCTTCCTCGCGGAGCAGGGTGAGACCGAGGGTGACGGGCCGCTGGTCGACGGGTACACGGGGATCCAGCGCCTGCTGCTGAGCTGGGCGCAGATCTGGCAGCAGAAGGGCCGGGATGCCGAGACCATCCGCCTTCTCACCATCGACCCGCACTCGCCGAACGAGTTCCGGTGCAATCAGATCGTGCGTAACATCGACGCGTTCTACGCGGCCTTCGACGTCGCCGAGGGCGATGCGCTGTGGCTGGACGCCGACCAGCGCGTCACCATTTGGTGAGGTCGCGTTTGTTGTCTTCCTGACGCAGAAGGAGCCACGCTCGTGGGCATGCCCCCGGTTCCCGAGCCCGCCCTGCCCGATCCCGTCGGCGGGCCGGTGGCGTCGTCGCGGCGCGACGCCCCGGCCCTCCGCGGTGCAGGCCGCAAAGGACCCAAACGACTGCCGCGACGCGCGGCGGCGGGGAGGCGCTCGTTCACGGCGACGTTGCGGGCCCTCGACGAGCTGGCGGCGTCCGGTGCTCAGGTGTCGGTGCGCATCGACGACCTCGACGGGGGCGCCCAGGTGCTCGCGGGCGACGACTTCGTCACCCTTCCGGTCGGCGGGCTGGGGGTCGTGCCCCTGCTGATCGAAGTGGCCGCGGCTTTCGAGGATGGGCGCATCGAACCGCTCGAGATCCTCGATCGCGCCGCCGTGCAGGGCGCCGCCCACGGGGGCGTGTGGCAGCACCTGAAGGCGCCGGCCCTGCCGCTTATCGATGTCGCGATGCTCGCGGCGTCGTCGGGCGACGCTCTCGCCGTCAACGCGCTGCTGCACCGGGTGGGCCTTCAGGCCGTGCGCGCCCGGATCGAGCAGCTGGGGCTTCGGCGGACCGCCCTGCTCGACCGGTTCCGCGACGACCGCGGCCCCGACGACGCACCTCACCTCGCCCTCTCGACCGCGCGCGAGATGGCACAGGTGTTCGCGGGGCTGGTGAACTCGACCGTCGTCTCGCCCGGTGTCAGCGCGCAGGTCGCCGAGTGGCTGAGCTTGAACCACGATCTCTCGCTCGTGGCATCCGCCACCGGGCTCGATCCCTTCGCGCACGAGAACGACCAGCACGGGTTGCTGTTCGTGAACAAGACCGGCCGTGCGGCGGGGGTGCGCGCCGAGGCGGGCGTTCTCGGCGGTCCCCGCGCGGGGGTCGCCTACGCGCTCATCGTCAACTTCGACGACCTCACGATCGCGCACCGGCTCCGCGCGCACGACGCGTTCCGGGTGCTCGGCGTCGAACTCATGGAGTACGTGTACTGACGAGCGGACCGCCGACGGGTGTTGTGTCGCGGACGTGCACGACTCGATCGCGTCGTTGGAGCGGCGGTTGGCGAGCCTCGAGAAGGCGTTCGGCTGACGGTCGTACGGCCCCGCCAGGGTGGGGCGGTGGTGCCATGGGGACGGCGCACCGCGGGCGCCGGGCTCTTCCCGGAAGGGCGGTCGGGAACCGTCCCCCTCCGGCGGCGAGAACGCAATCCCTCCCGGGCGTCACCTCCTCGCTGGGACCCTGGGGGCCACCGACCGAAACAGCTTGAACGAAAGGTAACCCGAGGCCATGTCCGACTCCTCTCCCACCACCGACCCGTTCGCCGACTCCAGCGGACCCGAGGGCCACTCCATCACCGACTGGACCGACCTCGGTCGCGAGATGTGGTCCTACCTGACCGGCCGCGGCGCTGCGGTCAACTACTCCTTCGTCGACATGACGGTCGAGGTGCCCCGCGATATCGGCCCCGACGCCCCGCGTGCGACGTGGAAGCTCAACGGCACCCTCCGCGTGACCACGAGCGACGACACCGCGGCCGGGTCCGACCCGCACCGCGGTAGCTGAGGGGCGGCGCCGACATGGTGCGCCTCGACATCGACCTCGCCTTCTCGGAGCACGAGCAGGGCGAGGATGCCGACACCCCACCGTTCGAGGGAACGATCACGGCCAAGGGATCCGAGGTGCGCATCGTCGTCAGCGACCCCTCCCGACTGCCGGGTAATGGCCGGCGGACACTGACGGAGCTGTCCACGGTCGCCGACGCCCTGGCATCCCGAGGCATCTCGGTCAAGGTGGAGGGGCCGGACGGTCCGATCCTGCACCTCGGCGATGTGAAGAAGAGCGTTCTGCAGCGGGCGATTACCGGTTCGCGGCACATCCGGTTGGGATCGGTCGGGGCTGTCGCGCCGCTGTTGACGCGACGCAACAAGGGGCAGGCGCTGACCTTTCCCATCCCGCCGGAGACGCCGTTCCCGCTGGTGCCGACGGTGGGGCGCACCGTTCGTCGTCGCATCACCACGACGCACTACACACCCGGCTCGGGGCGTCCGCGACTCATCTTCGCCGTCGGCGACGCGAGCTGGGACGGCTCGCGACCGCGCGAGTTCGACCTGCTGCCGACCAAGACGGTCATCGGGTCCGGCGAAGAGGCCGACCTGCGGCTGCCGGGCCTGGCGCCCGTGCACGCCGAGATCCGCCACGAGGGCGACGACGAATACGTGCTGTACGGCTTCGACGTGGTCGGCGGCGGCGGGGCGCGCGAGCAGGGTCCGGGCCGCGACGGCGGCGGGCGGATCCTCCGCACCGGCGCCCGCATCGAGCTCGGCGAGTGGCGCCTAGCGTACTTCCGCGCCGAATTCGCCGATCACGGCCGTCCGTACGGTGGCCGCATCGGGGGCGAGCTCTCGCGTCAGCGTCGGCAGCCGCCGCGCGGCGGCAGCGGTCCACTCAGCCGCGCGGGCGAACCCGACTGAGACGGCGGGTGGGCTGCCGAGTGCCGGACGCCGAATGCCGGATGCGGCGTGGATGGTGCGCCCGTCGACATCACACGTTCGTGTCGAGATCACGGCCACCGGTTCCGTCGATGGGTGTCGTCTCGTCGCGAGCGCGTGATCTCGGCGCCGTCGCACGCCCGGCGCCGCGTCAGAAGACGATCGTGTGGTTCCCGTCGCGCAGCACGCGGTCTTCGGCGTGCCACAGCACGGCGCGCGCGAGCACCTGGCGCTCGACGTCGGCGCCGCGGCGGGCGAGTTCGGCGGCGGAGTCGGCGTGGGTCACGCGCACGGTGTCCTGCTCGATGATCGGGCCCTCGTCGAGGTCGCTCGTGACGTAGTGCGAGGTGGCGCCGATGAGCTTGACGCCGCGTTGCTTGGCCTTCTTGTACGGCTCCGCGCCGATGAAGGCCGGCAGGAACGAGTGGTGGATGTTGATGACCGGCACGCCGATCTTGTCGAGGAAGTCGGGCGAGAGGATCTGCATGTACCGCGCCAGCACGATGAAGTCGACGTTGCCGACGAGCAGCTCGAGGATGCGGGCCTCGGATGCCGACTTGTCGGGCCCGGGCGTCGACGGCACGTGGAAGAAGGGAACGCCGAAGGATCGCACGTCGTCGGCCGAGGTGGTGTGGTTCGAGACGACCATCGAGATGCTGACGGGGAGGTCGCCGCGACGGTGGCGCCAGAGCAGGTCGAGGAGGCAGTGGTCCTGCTTCGACGACAGGATGGCCATGCGCTTCGGCGTCGACAGGTCGGTGAGGTTCCACTCGAGCTCGAAGCCGTCGCCGAGTGTTCTCGCGAGGTCGGCCTCGATCTCGGGCAGGGCCGCGGGCAGGTCGGGACGGTGGAACACCACGCGCTGGAAGTACGCGCCCCCGCGCAGCTGGTCGGAGTACTGGTCGAAGGCGACGACGTTGCCGCCCTGGCGCGCGATCAGGGCCGAGACCGCGGCGATGATGCCGGGGGTGTCCTTGCCGTGCACGATGAGGCAGGCGTGATCGGGCTGCAGGTGGGGGCTCGCGGAGACCATCGGACCATTCTGCCGTGCCCGGATGACGCCGCCGACCACGCGTCTGTGCGCCGTGTCACAGCCGCACGACCACCTTCCTCGCCGAGACGCCCGCACGCTGCCGATCAAGCGCCCCCTGCAGGGTGTCGAGGCCCGTTCCGACCACCAGTGGCGCGGGTACCGGGCGGAGGGCCCCCTCGGAGAGGGCGCGCGGAACGACCTCGCCCCACAGGCGGGGTCCGACCTCGTCGTCGCGCAGGCTGCTCCCCCACACGAACCCTGCGCGGATGCCGGAGTGGCGGGCGCGCAGCGCCGATCGCGCCGTCGCGAGGCCGATGCGCGAGAAGACGGGGATCATCGCGGGGAGGAGGCGGCGACGGCCCACCAGGTCGGCGAGCGAGATAGGGGTGCTGGCCATGGCCAGCCGCGTCCCGCCGGTGCGGCGCAGGACCTCGATGCAGGCGTCGGTCGACCCGGCGCCCAAGGCGACCGCTCCCGCGACGGGGCGGGAGCCGATCGCGGCGACGAGGTCGTCCACTGCCGTGGGTGCGTGATGATCGGCCCCGTACTCCGCGCCGAGGTCGCGCACCAGGTCGGCGTTGCGGGCCGACGCGGTGGTGACGACGTCGTATCCGGCGGCGCGTGCGAGTTGGATCGCGTTCAGCCCCACACTGGTCGATCCGCCCCAGACCACCACCACCTCGCGTGTTCGCGCGTCGCCCTGCTCCGTCGGCATCCGGAGTCCGAGGTGGGCGGGTTGGAACAGCGCGCAGGCGGCCGTCGAGAGGGCGAGGGGGAGCACCGCGGCCTCGTCGTCGGTCCAGGCGTCGGGAGTGGGGGCGGCGAGGCGTTCGAGCAGGACGGAGTACTCCTGGAACGCACCCTCGCGCACCGCGTCGCGCCCGCGATCCGTGCCGGTCGCGAGCCCGAACACGCGCTGGCCGACGTGGAAGCGCGTGACGTCCGAGCCGATCGCGACGACCTCGCCCGCGATGTCGGAGCCGAGTACCGCGGGGGTGTGCAGCCAGCGGTAGGTGATGCGGCTGGTGCCCTGGACGACCCAGTCGACGGGATTCACCGCCACGACGCGCACGCGGACCAGGATCTCGTCGCGAGCCGGTTCGGGGGTCGCTGTCGGTCGGACGGCGAGGCGGGCGCGGGGAGTGGGCATGACGGCCGCGAGGTGGGAGGACATGGAGACCTTTCGGCAGTGATGACACGCAGTGTCCTCACTATACGACCTGATGACACCAGGTGTCTTCGTTTATGCTCGACCGCATGGGCAGATGGGCTCCCGACACGAGGGAACGGCTGCGCGAGGCCGCGCTCGACCTGTTCCGAGAGCGCGGATTCGCCGCCACGACGGTTCCCGACATCGTCGAGCGTGCGGGAGTCACGCGGCGCACCTTCTTCCGCCACTTCAGCGACAAGCGGGAGGTCTTCTTCGGCGACGACGAGATCCCCCGGCTCGCGACCACCCTCCTCGCGGCGGCCCCCGCGGAGGCGCCGGCTTTCGATGTCGCCTGGGCCGGTCTGCACGCGCTCGCCGCCGACCGTTTCGAGCCCCGGCGCGCGCAGATGGTCGTTTCCCGCCGGATCATCGAGACGGAGCCCGCCCTTCGCGAACGCGATCTGCAGAAGCAGGCCGATCTGCGGGAAGCGATCCGCGAGGGGTGCGCCGCGCGCGGCGTCGACCCGCTCACGGCCCGCGTTACCGCCGGGGTCACGGTCGACCTGCTGCAGACCGCGCTCGAGCAGTGGCTCGCCGACGACGCGGGGCAGCCGCTGGTCCGGCACCTCGACGAGGTGCGGCGCCGCATGGCCGGCGTGCTGGGCGGGGTGCCCGGGTCCGCGTCCGGTGTCGGTGGTCCCCGTTAGCCTGGAACACGTGACCAGCACCCTCCGCCTCGACCGGCCGGGTTGGCGCACCTGGACGCTGTGGATCGTCGGCGTGCTCGCCTACGTCGTGTCCATCATCAACCGCACGTCGCTCTCGGCCGTCGGTGTGGATGCCGCGGTGCGCTTCGACGCCGACGCCTCGGCGCTGTCGATGTTCGCCGTCATCCAGCTCTTCGTCTACGGCGCGATGCAGATTCCCGTCGGACTCCTCCTCGACCGGTTCGGCGCGCGCCCGATGATCGCGATCGGCATGGTGCTGATGGCGGTGGGGCAGCTCGTCATGGCCTTCGCGGATGCCGTGGGGATCGGCATCCTGGCCCGTGTGCTCATCGGCGCGGGCGACGCGATGATCTTCCCGAGTGTGCTGCGTGTGATCGCGACGTGGTTCCCCGCGCAACGTGCGCCGGTGCTCGTGCAGCTGACGGGCATCATCGGTCAGCTCGGACAGATCGTCGCGGTGGTGCCGCTCGCAGCGCTTCTGCACGCCACGAGCTGGAGCATCGCGTTCGGCAGCGTCGCGGGTCTCGGGGTGCTGTTCGCCGTCCTCACGTACGCGATCATCCGCAACCGTCCGCCGGAACGCCGGGACGACCCCGTCGACACCTCCGTCGACACGCAGACCGGCGCGATCAGGGTGGTGCGGTCGGCGCCCGATCTGCGCCAGGGCTTCCGTGAGTCGTGGGCGCACCCGGGCACGCGTCTGGGCTTCTGGTCGCACTTCGCGACGCCGTTCGCGGGAACGGCCTTCATGCTGCTGTGGGGCTTTCCCTTCCTCACTGCGGGGGAGGGGTTGGAGCCGGCGACGGCGTCGCTCGTGATGACCTCGCTCGTCCTGTTCAGCATCCTGAGCGGTCCGGTCATCGGGGCGCTGTCGAGCCGGCATCCGACGCGCCGTTCCCGCTGGCTGGTGCTGCCGACGGTCGTCTTCCAGGCGGTGGTCTGGATCGTCGTCATCGCGTGGCCGGGGCCGGCGCCGGTGTGGCTGCTGGTCGTGCTGATGTTCGCGTTGTCGACGGGCGGTCCGGCGTCCATGATCGCGTTCGATCACGCCCGCACGTTCACCCCCAGCCACCGCCTCAGCACGGCGACCGGGATCGTCAACGGCGGAGGCTTCCTCGCGGCGCTCCTCGCCATCCTCTTCATCGGTATCGCCATGGACGTCCAGGGGGCGGGGACCCCCGACACCTACACGCTGGACGCGTTCCGTCTCGCGTTCCTCACGCAGGTCCCTCTGTGGCTCGTCGGAGGGATCGCCATCGTCATCGAGCGAGGCCGCACCATCCGGCACGTGGGCGGCGTGCTCCCCCGCTGACGCAACGGCGCCGTCGGCGTACCCGTCGAGCGGGGCCGGCGTCAGCCGCCGGTCACCCGCTGCCAGAGGTCGACGACGATCGGCACGATGTCCGACGCCCGGTCGGCGGAACCGACGGCGACGGCGATGAGGGGGAACACCGTGACCGCGAGGGCGACGATCACCGCGATGATCGCGAGGGTCCACGACATCCACGGACGGCGTCGTGTGACGGCCAGCAGCAGCGCACCGGCCACGACCAGCAGGCCGAGCAGGGTCACGCCGGTGACGCTTCCGAGGGGGAAGGGCACGAGCCCCGCCGTGCTCGCCGTGGTCGCGGCGAGGAAGCCCACCAACGGCAGGTAGAGCGCCAGCGCGATGATGGCCGCGAGAGCGGCGCCGACGCCGGTGGCGACGTACACGCCACGGGGCCGGCGCGCGCGCGAGGAGGATACGCGCCTCACGAGAGCACCCCGGACGACGGCTCGCTGCGGTCAGTGAGCGTGGTTGCCATGTCGTTGTCCTCTCCTCGGTGACGCTGTCGTTCGCCTGCACCAGTGAGACGCGCCGCGGCGGTGAAACGTCACGCGGGAACGGCGCCTGCGGGAGGAGTCGGCGGTGCGAGACTCGACGCATGAACGCGATCGACATCCGCACCCTGGACGACGTCGACGGCATCCACGAAGCCGCCCGCGTCCTCGACGAGGTGTGGGGCGAGCGGGGCACGATGCCGGCGAACATCCTGCGGGCCCTCGAGCACGCGGGCAACTACGTCGTCGGCCTGTTCGACGGCGACCGGATGATCGGTGCCTCGGCGTCCTTCTTCGGCCCGCCCGCCGAGAGGTCGATGCACTCGCACATCACCGGCATTCTGCCCGGTCATCAGGGGAGGGGCCTCGGGCGGCAGCTCAAGGAGCATCAGCGCGCCTGGGCACTCGATCGTGGCGTCGGACACATCACCTGGACGTTCGACCCGTTGGTGGCGAGGAACGCCCACTTCAACCTCGCGGTCCTCGCCGCCCGTGCGACCGAGTACCTCGTCGACCACTACGGCGCGATGGCGGATGCCGTGAACCGCGGCGACGAGTCGGATCGCCTCATGGTGAAATGGGCGCTCGCGGAGCCGCCCGCGCCGAGGCCGACGGATGCCGAGACCCTCGCCGTCGTGGCCGTACCCGCCGACATCGAAGCCCTCCGTCGGAGCGACCCCCCGGCCGCCGCCGAGTGGCGCCGGCGCCTACGCGACGATCTCGGCGGGCACCTGGCATCCGGTCACCGGATCGGCGGGTTCGACCGCTGCGGCTACCTGATCGTGAGGTGATGCGCGGGGGCGCCGCATCGGTTCGCCCCCGCACGGTCACTGCTCGCTGATCGGCACGTCTTTCTCCGCCGCCGGGTCTCCCTGGCCGGGTCCCGGACGCACCGCGGCGTCGTCGCGCACGTCGATGCGCGTGACACCATCGTGCTCGCTCACGTCGAAGCGCGGGGCCGCGTCTTCCTCGGTCGCCTTCGGGGCACTCGTCAGCTGATCGTGGCGGTTCTCTTCGAAGCTCTTCTCGTCGCCCATCGTTCTCACTCCTCGCCGGCCGAACGCCAGGCGTCCGACTCCATGTGAGAGCCCGCCTGCGGGCCCATGTGCAGCATCCCGCCGTCGACGACCCAGCTCGCGCCCGTCACGTACGAGCCCGACGGCGACGCGAGGAAACGGATGACGTCGGCGATCTCCTCGGGCTTGCCGGGGCGGCCGAGGGGGATGCCGGGGCGGTGGATGCGGTCGGCGTCCTCCGCCGACATGTCGTTGATGGGGGTGGCGATCTCCCCGGGGGCGACGGCGTTCGCCGTGATCCCGTACTGGCCGAGCTCGAGGGCCATCGTCTTGATCAGACCGCCGACGCCGTGCTTCGCGGCGACGTACGGTGCCGATCCGACACGCGGCTGGTGCTCGTGCACGCTCGAGACGACGATGAGCCGGCCCCCGTTCCCGGCCTTCACCATGCGGCGGGCAGCCGTGTGCAGGGCGAGGAAGGCGCCGTCGAGGTTCAGCGAGATGTCGGTGCGCCAGGTGTCGAAGTCGAGGTCGAGGAACGAGCCGCCGACACCGCCGCCGGCGTTGTTGACGAACACGTCGAGACCGCCGAGCTCGTCGGCCATGGCGTTGACGGCATCCGGGACCGCGTCGAAATCAGTCGCATCGAACTGCGCGACGGTCGCGCGCGACCCGCGGGCACGCACTTCGTCGGCGACCTTCTCGGCACCGTCCTTGTCGGAGTGGTAGGTGATCGCGACGTCGAGACCGGCGTCGGCGAGGGCGAGGGCGGTGGCCGCGCCGATGCCCGAGTCGGAGCCGGTGACGATCGCGTGGCGGGGGGTGAAGTCGTCGCTCATTGTCCCGACGGTACGCGCGCGGCTTGCCGCCGCCCGCGGCCTTGCCACGGCCCGGCGCGGACGTTACGGTCGCGGTCCGACCCCGCTACCCTGCCCCCATGCCCCTCACCCGCTCAGCTTCGCCCGTGACCCTGGATGCCGTGGAGCTCCGCGTGCTGCAGATCCCCCTCGTGTCGCCCTTCACGACGTCGTTCGGCACCGAGACGGTGCGGGAGGTCATCATCGTCACGGCCGAGACGTCCGACGGACGCGGGTGGGGCGAGGTCGTCACGCAGTCGGAGCCGTCGTACTCCAGCGAGTACACGCAGGGGGCGTGGGACGTGCTCGCCCGCTTCCTCGCCCCGGCCCTGCTGCAGCGCCGCACGCTCGCGCCCGAAGAGGTCGGCGGCATCCTCGACCGGGTCATCGGGCACCGCATGGCCAAGGCGGGTCTCGAGCTCGCCGTCATCGACGCGGCCCTCCGCGCCGAGGGCCTCAGCTTCGCGCGGTACCTCGGCGCCGAGAAAGGCAGGGTTCCCTCGGGCGTCTCGGTCGGCATCCAGCGCGATCCCGCCTCCCTGGTCGACGCCGTCGGCGGGTACCTCGACGAGGGCTACGTGCGCATCAAGATCAAGATCAAGCCCGGTCGCGATATCGACGACACTGCGGCCGTGCGTGCGGCTTTCGGTGGCATCCCGCTGCAGGTCGACGCGAATTCGGCCTACACGCTCCAGGATGCCGAGCTCCTCGCCGAGCTGGACCGCTTCGACCTGCTGCTGATCGAGCAACCCCTGCAGGAAGACGACCTGGTCGATCACGCGACCCTCGCGAAACGCCTGACCACCCCGGTGTGCCTCGACGAGTCGATCGTGTCCGACAAGGCGGCAGCGGATGCCCTCGCGTTGGGGTCGGCGGCGATCCTCAACATCAAGGCGGGACGCGTCGGCGGATACCTCGAGGCCGTCGCGATCCACGACCGCGCGGTGGCCGCCGGCATCCCCGTGTGGTGCGGGGGCATGCTCGAGACGGGGATCGGACGCGCCGCCAACGCCGCCCTGGCCGCCCTCCCGGGCTTCACGCTGCCCGGTGACATTTCGGCATCCTCCCGCTTCTACGATCGCGACATCGTCACCGAACCCGCCGTGTTGGAGGACGGACACGTGCGGGTGCCCACCGGCGCGGGGCTGGGCGTCGAGATCGACGCGGCGGCGCTGGAGGCCTTCACCGTGCGCCGCGAGCGGATCAC